>JAIOPX010000452.1 GCA_021413705.1 Planctomycetota bacterium
CAGTAGGTAGCCGGCGTAGATGGCCGCTCCATGCGCCACGGCCTCATCCGCGGCCAGGGAACGGTCGGGCTCCAATCCACTTTCCTGCCGCAACATGGCGTGGACCTGCGGCATGCGGCTGGAACCTCCCACCAGCAGCAGGCGCGTGACATCCTTCCACTCCAACTTCGCTTCCCGAAGCACATTGCGAATGGTGAATCGGGTGCGTTCCAACAGGGCGCTGGTCATCTGCTCGAAGTCCGCCCGCGTCAAAGGAGTCCGCAATTTGTGTCCTTCGTGATCGAACGTGACAATCACATCTTCCCTGGCTGTCAAAGCGCGCTTGGCGTCTTCGGCCTCTCGCAGCAACCGCACCAACGCCGAGGGATTCTCGCGGGGATCGAGATTGTGCTTGGTCAGAAATTGCGTGGCCAGATAGTTGACAATCCTCTGGTCCCAGTCGATGCCACCGAGGTAGACGTCTCCTGCTGTCGCCAGAGCCGTATAGTCGTGCCCTTCCAGACGCATGAGAGTTACGTCGAACGTGCCGCCGCCGAGATCATAGACCAGCACTGTCTCGGGTGCGGCCACTTCTCCATCGGGAGAAAGAAACTCTCGTTCAACGCCATAAGCGAGCGCTGCCGCGGTGGGCTCGTTGATGATGTCTAATATCTCCAGCCCCGCCAGTCGCCCAGCATCTTGCGTGGCCTTGCGGCGCGGCTCGTTGAAATAGGCGGGCACGGTGATCACAGCCTGGCGAATTGGCCCAATCTTCAGTTCGGCGTCGGCCTTCAATTTGCGCAGGACAAACGACTGGACCACCTCGGGGGGCAGGTGGCTCCCGCGAATCGGCTTGCCGAATCGCGTGGCGCCGATATCGCGCTTGGCATAAGCCGCAATGGCCTCGGGCTCGAAGGAGGCCAATTTCACAGCTTCCTTGCCGACCACGACGCTGTCGCGATCGAACATGACCACGCTGGGTGTAGTAACATCGCCTTCGGCGTTCTGGATCGTTCGGGGCCGGCCTTGGGTGTCTAACGTGGCTACGACGGAAAAGGTCGTGCCGAGGTCGATACCTACGGGTGGGCCGGGAAGAGATGATGGTTCCACAAGAAAGCCTGATGATTACGTGTGACGAGCCGCTGCCAGCATGAAGTAATTCTACAACAAGTAGCCCTCGTCTACCGAGCCGAGGTTTCCCGAAGCGATGGGCCGCGATCGACGGAGCTGTCGTCGTCTTTTCGGCTCTGAGGGAAGACCGCAGGGAGTTCGATGGTGAAGCAGCTCCCCTTTCCCGGCTGGCTATCGACCACAATCTGGCCTCCGTGCTCTTTGCAGATTTTCTGACTGACGCTCAAGCCTAGTCCCGTGCCGCGGCCCCCTTTGGTCGAGACGAACAACGTGAAGAGCCGCGCCATGTCTTCCGGTTCAATGCCCACGCCATTGTCCGTCACGGCAACCTTCGCCAGCTTCGCATTGGCGTCATATTCCGTGCTGACCAGCACCCGCCCCACCTCAGCCGATTCGCAGGCGTCGATGGCGTTGGTCACTACGTTGAGAATCGCCCGATGCATCCCTTCTGGATCGAACAACAACTCCGGCAAAAACTCGGCCCCTTGCCAGTCCAGTGCCACCCCCATGTCGTCTGCCCGCACTTTCATCAGTTCCACCACGTCGGCCACCACCGTGTTGAGCTGCGAAGGCACAAGATCGGGCTGCCGCTCCTTGCTGAAGCTGAGCATGTCCATGACCAGGTTCGAGATGCGAGCCTGGTTCTTTTCCACAATTGTCCAGCCTTTTTGCACGATCGATTTATCGTCATCCGTCAGCCCCATTTCGATCAAATAGCTGCCGCCACGAATCCCTTGCAAGATGTTCTTGATGTGGTGCGAAAGCGTGGCAATGGTCTGTCCCACAGCCGCCAACCGCTCGGCTTGCACCATCGCGGAATAGTAGGACGTGTCCTCGATGGCCAGAGCCGCCTGGTGGGCAATGGCAATCATTAACTTGAGGTGCTCGTCGCTGAACTTATTGGCCGCGCCCCCTTGCTGAATCACGCGTTGCGGCGGAGTGAAGGTATCGATGTAGATGATCCCCACAATACCATAACGGCCCCGCATGGGGACGCAGATCGCCTCGCGCACTCCCAGCTTGAGGATGCTGCCACCACTGTCCCAGCGCTTGTCATCCCGGGCATTGCTTGTCAGCACCCCTTCGTTGTGTTCGCGGACATAGTCCAGGATGGTCTTGCTGATCGAGATGGTGTCTTCGCCACTGATGCCGCGGCGGTTGCGGCGCACCTTGGGAACAAGCTGCTCGCTCTCTTGATCCACCAGCATGATGCAACCCCGATCGGCCTCGACCCATTCGAAGATGAGCTGCATGATGCGGTTGAGCAATTCATCGATGTCCAGCGTATGGCTCACAGCCAGCGCCGTGCGATACATCACCTGCAAGTTGCTGCGGGCTCGGGCCAGCCAGGGGCTCTGCGAGATTTCGGAGCCCAAGCCGAAAATCTCTTCGCTTCCTTCCTGCTGGGTCATCGAGCGAATGATGCGAGAATCGTCGCTGCCGCGGCGGGAGACGATATCGACGCCGCGCACCAGGGCCGATTGCGTGGGATCGGTCGAACCGGTGAAGAGCATCAGCGTGCGGCCAAGCTGAACTTGATCGCCGCTCTGAAGCGGATGGGTATCGATCTTGCCGCCGTTGACGTAGGTGCCGTTGGAACTGCCCAGGTCAACCAGATTGTAGCCTTCTTCGGTGCGGCGCAGCTCGGCATGTCGGCGGGAGACTTCGGTATCTTGCAGGCGGATGGCGTTGACCATGTCGCGGCCAATACCCAGCGTCGCCCCGTCTAGCTCAAAACGGTGCCCTTGATCGCGCCCTTGGATAACAAATAGCGATGGCACGAAACGGGTTCCTGCAATTTTTTGCCCATAGACTACCCCGCCAACTCCTCAATTTTACGGATCAAGGGTCCAAAATGATAGGGTTTGGCAACAATACTCCCTTCGCTCCTCCGCGATACGCCTGCATCGACCCTTCTGCGGGCGGCTTGGCACAATTTAACGCTTCCCAGCACGACGAGCGATGTATCGCCTTCGTCCGACCCCTCCCTAAAACTGTCACAAGCCGCATCTTCCCCCGCTGGATCATCTTCCAAATCCAGTACAATGACATGGGGGCGATGCCGTTGAGCCAGGGCCAGCCCCTCGGTGGCGGCAGCCGCTTCCAGAATTTCCATCCCGCGCCGCTCCAAGGCGGTTCTCAATACATCGCGTGAATCTTTCGACCCATTGACGATCAATACCCGACGATTCGTGACCAAAGTGCGTACCTCCATGTACGCCCCCCGCAACTTGAATGGGGAAATCGAAGGGCGTCTTTCCTTGGTTCCGCCGGCTTCCTGCCAACGGTTCCAGGGTATTGCGCCGCGCCACCCACATGGCGTTTTCTTCCCCAAGTGCGTGCCGGCGAAACCCGCAATTGCCCGCGGCACGATCTCGATGTCCCGCAAAGTTGATCGAGGGGGCGAAGGATATCGGCAGACCGCATCCGTGTCAAAACCGAATTCCGGCTTGACGGGGGCCGAGCCTGGGGCGAACCTGAAAGTAGTAGGCACACTCCGTGTGCCGTAACCGGAGATCGAACCAGCGATAAGCTGTGGTGAAATTGGCGTAATCTAGCTCTAAACCGATGCCTGCTTACACTCCTGCTACGGCACACGGAGTGTGCCTGCTACGATGTAACCCCCTGCCTTTGAGAATCCCCGCATGAATCGCTTCCCAAAATTATTTGTGGCCCTGTTCTTTGCCAGCATGCTGGCATCTCTCCCCGCGAGAGCAGCGGAAGATAGCGCGGCCACGATTGAGAAACGAATTTCCGGCGCAGCCAATTATCTCGCCTCCGACGAATTGGAAGGGCGTGGCGTCGATACCAAGGGAATCAACCAAGCCGCGGAGTACATCGCCGACCAATTCCGGCAGCTTGGGCTGAAGACCGAACTCTACCAAGGACAACCTTTTCAGTCGTTCACGATCACCACCAGTTCGAAGCTTGGTCCGGCCGACCACAATGTACTAACACTCCACGGGCCGAAGGAAGGTTCCAACGGCCAAGGAAAGCAGGCTCCGCCCAGCGCACTGAAACTTGAGAAAGACTTTACGCCCTTAACCGCCGGCGGCAGCGCGAAGTTCGACTTGCCGCTGGTCTTTGTCGGATATGGTATCACCGCCCCGGATGCTCATTACGACGACTACGCTGGGCTCGATGTGAAAGGCAAGGCGGTCGTGGTCATTCGCCACCAGCCACAGCAGGCCAATCCGCACAGCCCTTTGGGAGCCAGCCCCTCGCGTCATGCCGTGTTCGATCGCAAGATTGCCAACGCCTATGAGCATGGCGCTGCTGCCGTGATCTTCTGCACGTCTGGGGATCAACTCACCGATCAGAGGCAACAGATCGAGCGTCGCTGGCAGGCCGCGGTCGATGCCTTAGCCGAAGCCCGGACCGCGTATAAAAAAATTGCCAAGCCAACTGCTGAAGAGACTACCAAATACAAAGAAGAAGTTGGTCGCCAGGCAGCGATCATTCAGCAAAATGCGGCGAGCCTGGCTTCGGCTGCCGATCCTGTCCTGGGAACGCATGCGGCAGGCGAAGGGGTCGGCCGCGAGATCCCTGTGCTGCACTGCCGGCGTGAAGTGATCGACCCGGTGCTCAAGTCCGTCACCGGTCGAGGGTTGGTCGAAACCGAAGCAGCCATCGACCAGGATTTCAAGCCGCAGAGCGCGGTGCTCAAAGGCTGGACTGCCCAAGGCCAAACCGACATCGTTCGGCAAGAAGTTCAGGCCCGCAACATCGTGGCGGTTCTCGAAGGTGAAGGACCGCACGCCGACGAAACAATCGTCATCGGCGCCCACTACGATCACATCGGTCGCGGCGGCGTAGCGTCCGCGGCTCCCGGCAGTCATGAAATTCACAACGGAGCCGATGATAACGCCAGCGGCACAGTGGCCCTGATCGAGATTGCCCGTCGGCTTACCGCGCTCGATAAAAAACTTCCTCGCCGGATCGTGCTGATTGCCTTCAGCGGTGAGGAACGGGGCCTCTTAGGGAGCGCTCACTACATCAAGCACCCGCTGTTTCCGTTGGACAAAACGGTGGCCATGCTCAACCTCGACATGGTCGGGCGACTGAAGGACAACAAACTCATCGCCAGCGGCCTGGGCACGGCCACGGAGTTCGAGCCGCTGGTGCGGCGGATCAACGCCCAGCACAATTTTGAAATCATCAAGAAGCCGGAAGGATTTGGCCCCAGCGATCACGCTTCGTTCTATGCCGCCAAGATTCCGGTGATTCACTTTTTCACGGGCGCGCACGGTGACTACCATCGCCCCAGCGACGATGCCGACAAGTTGAACATCCCGGGCATCCGCCGTATCAGTTCGTTGGTGGCCGAGACTGCCATTGGTCTGGCAGAGGCCCCGGGCAGACCAACCTATCAAGAAACCAAGGGTTCGCAGTTAGGCAGCGGCGGGTCTCGGCCGTACTTTGGCAGCATCCCCGACTACAGCGAAGAAGGCCCGGGGTTGCGGTTGCAGGGTATCACTCCCGACGGCCCCGCCGCACGGGGCGGCCTGAAGGCTGGCGATGTGATCATCCACCTGGGCGAAAGTCGTATCGGCACGATTGTCGATTTCGACAGCGCGCTGCGCAAGCATAAGGCGGGCGACAAGGTGAAAGTGGTGGTCAAACGGGGTGCTACCGAAAAAACGTTGGAAGTCACTCTCGATCCGCCGAAATAGGTCGAAGAACTCGTGGGCTTACACCGGCGATGCTTAGACATTTGAAGCTAATGCGCCGCTGGCATTTTGAGTCCAAGGCAGTGTCTCTTTACGCCGTAGGCGTTAAACAACTTAGCCCAGGGTAAGGCCAAGCGAGTGAAACGAGCCTGGCCGCCACCCTGGGGCACGAGGCGCCGACGATCTCCTCTCTCCCGGCAGCGGGCGGCGGCGAAGCCGCCGCCCGCTGCCGGGAGTGTGAATCTTTGCGGTACGCTGCGCTTCGCGTGACCCAGGGTGGCGCCGACACTCGTTTCACTCGTATCGACTTACCCTGGGCTGGGTTATGTAACCCCGTTCGGGGTAGAGGAGCAAGCCCTATGCGGCTACGTACCTTCAGCTTCAAGAATCGCCACCGCCACCCACTCAGATGAATTGCTAGCGGCGCATTATCTTCAATCGTCTGGACGATGGCCGAGGTCATTGGAGCCATGCCGGATTTTCGTTATGCTCTGGGGCTATGAATGCAAACGAACGAGTCGACTCCGCTAGCGATGATGCCGAAACTCTGGATCGCAGTCCGCTTCTGATGTCGCGGCACGATACCGGTCTGCTGGTGATCGACGTCCAGGAAAAGCTGATCCCGCTCATTCCGGGTTATCAGAGGATCATCTGGAACATCGGTCGACTGCTGGACGCCGCTGCGATGATGGGCGTGCCTGCGGCCGGCACCGAACAGTATCCCAAGGGACTAGGCCCGCTGGTGCCGGAGCTGCGCACCCGGCTGGCCCATGTGCCGCAAAAGCTGGCGTTCAGTTGTGCCGGTTGCGTTGAACACTTGCAGCAAGGCATTTTTGCGGGGCGTGACAAGTTGTTGGTGTGCGGCATCGAGACGCACGTCTGCGTGCAGCAAACAGTCATCGATCTGCTGAGCATGGGTTTAGCGGTCTATGTGGCCGTTGACGCTGTGGGTGCGCGGTATGCCATCGACAATGACGTGGCCCTGAAACGCATGGACGCTGCCGGTGCGGTGCTGACAACGACGGAATCCGCAATCTTTGAGATTTGTCAAACCGCAGGGACTGCCGAGTTCAAGCAAGTAAGTCAATTGATCCGCCAGCCTCCTCCCGGCTGATGATTTTCATGGAGCGGTTATGAACGTACCTTCGCCAATCAATCCACCTCTGCGCATGTTGCTTGGACCCGGCCCTAGCGATGTCCATCCTCGTGTGCGGGCGGCGCTGGCTCTCCCTACGGTCGGGCATCTCGATCCCTACTATCTGCGGATCATGAATGAGTTGCAGCAGATGTTGCGGCAAGTGTTTCGGACTGAGAACTCGATGACGCTGGCAATCAGCGGCACAGGCTCGGCCGGAATGGAGGCGACGGTCGTCAATTTAATTGAGCCCGGAGACGCGATGCTCGTCTGCGTCAACGGCGTGTTCGGCGGACGGATGGCGGACGTGGCAGTTCGCTGCGGGGCCAACGTAACTCGCGTGGAACGGCCCTGGGGTGAAGTGTTTACCACCGACGATATCAAGCAGGCGCTGGCGAAATCGAAACCCAAGGTGGTAGGTATCGTCATGGCGGAAACGTCCACCGGAGCTTGGCAGCCGATCGAAGAGATTTCCCGAATCGTGCATGAGGCAGGCGCTCTGCTTCTGGTGGACGCTGTGACGGCATTGGGTGGTGTGCCTGTTGAGGTCGATGCCTGGCAAATTGACGCCATCTACAGTGGGACGCAAAAATGCCTAGGCTGTCCGCCAGGGCTGGCACCCGTGTCGTTTAGCTCACAGGCGATGGAAGCGATCGGTCGCCGCCGGACCAAGGTTCAAAGTTGGTATCTCGACGTGTCGCTGTTGGCCAGCTATTGGGGCCAGGAGCGGGTCTATCACCACACGGCACCGATCAACATGACCTATGCTCTGCACGAGGCGCTGCGGCTAGTGTTGGAAGAGGGGTTGGATGCCTGCTTTGCTCGGCACCATCGCAATCATCTGGCGCTCAAGGCGGGTTTGGCCGCAATAGGCATCGACTTTGCTGCGCAGGAAGGGCACCAATTGCCGATGCTCAATGCGGTAACGATCCCGCCGGGTGTGGATGACAAAGCGGTCCGCAAATCGCTGTTGGAGCGATTTGGCATCGAGATTGGCGGAGGCTTAGGGGCATACTCCGGCAAGGTTTGGCGGATCGGGTTAATGGGGCATTCTTCGCGTGAGGCAAATGTTTTGGCAGTTGTAGCCGCGATCGAGCAACTGCTGGGCGAAGCGGGGGGGACGGCCGCGACGGGGGTGGGAGTGGCCTCAGTTTGCCAGAGTCTCAGTAGTCAGATTGCCTAAATTAACATTCGCCGTTGGAGTACAGGCTTTAGCCTGGGTCTGGCAAAGCAGCCTAAAGGCTGTACTCCAACAACTCCAACGCCAGATAGTTGCTAACGACTTGCCGGGCCGCTATGATTCGGTGGATAGTGTCGCCTCAGGCTCGCACTGCACCCGCGGTTGCGTGTCGCCGGTTGAGGCCCGCGAGGGATCGCATTCTTTCGCGGCGCGCTGCCGCCGGGCAACAATTGCGAGGTAAAAACAGGCACTATTGTTGATCTCATTAACAGTCGAGGCACCCGATGCTAGTCCTCTCAAGGAAGGTAGGGCAGCGGATTTTGATTGGCGACAAGATCGCTGTCACGGTGGTGCGAATAGGGCAGGGGGGCGTGCGCATCGGCATCGAAGCGCCGGATGATTATCTCGTCGTGCGCGAAGAACTCAAGCATGGCGATGTGGCGAAGCTGGAGGCCGATGCGGAGCAATCTCGCATTGGCGCGCCGCGCTAAGGCCCAGGTCTTGAGTGCCATGCCCACGTCTGAGTCGGCATGAGTCCATTTGGCGTCTCAGGACATCTGATCCACACCATTGTCACGTTCGCGTGGGCATGGATCCGCTTTCGGAATCTTCTCAACCTGCAATCATGCCCACGTAAACTGAAACTTAGTCCTCGCAGGTCGCAGAAGGGCTTTCACAAATCACAAGCCGCGCCATACGTGGGCATGGCACCCAAAGCTCACTCTGCTGACACTTCAGCGTCTGGCTGCGGGCCGGAGCGCTACGCCGTCGAGCGAGCCATGCTGCTGGACCCAGCTTTTGAGCCGTTTCACTTTTTCTGCCGCCGCGGGCTCGCTGGGATCGTCGTCCAGAGGCTGACGTCCCCAGTCGATTTGCTTGCCGCCGCGAGTTACCAACTTGAAGGAAGCTGGCTGGCGCTGCGAGGCTGTTGAATTGTAGGGGGAGATTTCCGCCAATCCGAGTTCTTGCCAGGAATCTCCCAGCGCCTCGGCGATACGCGATCCTCCGCGGACTCGCATATCTTGCCAGATGTTTCCCGGCCGTGCCGCCGGACGATCCTCAATACCGCCGATCTGCGGAAACTTAACGAGCGCCGCTCGCGACAGATTTTCCCGCGGCAGCAGGACTCCCGTTGCATCCACGGGCCACAGATCGTCGCCAGTCGCCACGGATGCCACGGGCTTGCGATAGAGCAACCGCACTTCAACTTTGGCGGGATGGAACTTTTCCACCCGTTCGACGCGCGCCACCCAGGGATGGGCGGCGAACGCCAAGGCGATCCGTTCCGTAAGCTGCTCGTCCATGATCGACAACGAACGATCGAGGCTGGCATTTCGGAGCGATTCCTTACGCAAGTCGTCCGCGCTGATCCACTCGGGGGGGGTGTTAATGGATATCTGTTGCGGGTCGAGCCGATACTGCGGCGATTCGAGCACCCGCTTTCCTACCGCCTGCCAAACCCAAAATGTGCCAAACGCCAACACGCATAAGGCCACGCCGAGCGTAAATAACAACGGTCCGCGCGCCCACATGAGGCGCATCGCCCCGGACAATCCCGCGGATGAAGCGGGGGAACTCGGAACTTTTTTGGGGCTCATGCCACAACCTCGTGCGATGCCAGGCAACCGCGCACCAGCCGATCGCACAGTTGGGCCATGTCCCATCCGGCCAACGAAGCGGCACGGGGGGCCAGACTGCGGTGCGTCATGCCGGGCACAGTATTGAGTTCTAATACCCAGGCTTGCTGATGCTCATCGACCATGACATCGACGCGGACCAAACCGCGCGTGTCGATGGCTTCGACCGCAGCCAGCGCCGCTTGGGCCGCAGCCACCACGGCAGGATCATCGGCGTCCGCCGCCCGGACCACGGTGTCCTGCGAGTCGTACTTGGCTTCAAAGTCGAAAAGCTGCCCGCTATGTTCAATCTCCAACACGGGGAGCAACTCGCGATCGACGATCGTTACGGTCATCTCGCGTCCGGCGATGAATCGTTCGGCCAAGAGCGATGTTCCATAGCGTCGGGCTTCGGTCAGGCAATCGGGCAATTCGTCGGGGCAGTGGGCTACGGCCACTCCCAGACTGCAACCCTGGTTGTCCGGTTTGATGACGATTGGGAAGCCGAGCGGGCGAACCAGGCGTGTGAGATCGAGGAGATTGGTCCGCGCGGAAACCGCCACGGCCGCTGGTGTTGCTATATCGCAAGCGTGCAGGCGTTTCTTGGTTGCCAGTTTGCTCATGGCCACGCGCGAAGCAAGAGGATCGCTTCCGGTGTACGGTACGCCCAGGGCTTCCAGAATGGTTTGCACGCGGCCATCTTCGCCGGCGCCGCCATGCAGTGCTATGAAGCAGGCGTCGAACTGCCGCCAATTCAGCGCGGTCAGTTCCACTTCGGCAGGATCAAAACCGGCGACATTGTGGCCGGCTAGTTCCAAGGCTCCGGCCACGGCCAGCCCGCTCATCAGGCTGATCTCGCGCTCCGACGAGACGCCTCCGAAGAGAACGGCAATATCCAAAGGTTCGCGGCAAATGCGCGGTCTGATCATCGGTTATCCTCCATGACAACCTGGGGACTGTCCTAATTTTTGCGGAGCAAAAATGGGAGTGTCCCCTTGGGTACACTGACACCCCTGAACTCTCAATGGGGACTTCGCACATAGTATCCATCACGCTCCGCGTGATGATTCACCTCACGCGGAGCGTGAGGAGTACTATGCGGGGAGGACTTTTACCAGATATCGATTTCGGTTTCCAGTTCGACTCCCAGCCGTTCGGCTACCCGGCTGCGGACCTGATCGATCAATTTCAGCACGTCCTGGGCAGTAGCCCCCTCATTGGCCACGATAAAGTTGGCGTGCCGGTCGCTCACTTCGGCCCCGCCAACGCGTGTCCCCTTCAACCCAGCCTGCTCGATGAGGATGGCAGCACTCATTCCGCGGGGGTTTTTGAAGATGCAGCCGGCACTTTGATGTGCCAAGGGCTGGCTAGCTTTCTTGATAATCCACTGCTGCTGCATCCGCTTGGTCAGTTCAACCGGATCCTCGGTTTCCAGCTCGAATTCGGCATCTAGGATGGCCAATTCGTCGAGGCTGCTTTCGCGATATCCGAACACCAGATCGCCGCGATTTCGTTGGATGACGTCCCCATTTCTCGTCAGCACGGTGGCCTTGTCGGTCCACTGGCCGATATCACCGCCACGACTGCCAGCATTGCCATGGAGAGCCCCACCGATCGTGCCTGGGATGCCAACCAGCGTTTCCAGTCCTGACAATCCGACTCGCACAGCGCTGGAAATGGCGTGCCCCAGCTTGGCCCCGCCGCCGGCCCGCACACGGTTCTTTTCGACTTTAATGTCCTGGAAGGCGGGGGCCGTCAACCGGACGGTCATACCCAGCACCCCCTCGTCACGAACCAGCACATTCGAGCCGCCGCCAAGCAGGCGAAGTTGGACGGCCTCGTCCCGGCAACGCACGACCAGGGCCGCAAACTCGTCGATCGAGGTAGGTTCGGCGATGTACTCGGCCGGGCCACCCAGGTGGAACCATGTCAGCGGCGCCAGGGGGACGCCACTGCGGACAAAATGTTCAAAACCGGTTTCGAGGGGCATGAAAATGACTTCCGATCCTGCTGAGTTTTCCTACTTGGCCGGCTCCCATCGTAACGACCACGTCCGGCGTGGGACAAGCCGCCAATAAGGCCTCGGGGATGGGGGAAGACGTGGGATTTTCCAGCACATTTCCACCACATTGGCGGATGCGCCGCGCCAATTCCGCCAAGACGCCTTCGCCGCCGGAAGATGCTTCGCGTGCTCGAAATATATCGGTCAGCGCCACGAGGTCAACCTTGGCCAGGGCAACTGCGAAATCATCCATCAAGGCTACTGTGCGGGAAATCTGGTGGGGCTCAAATATGGCTGCAATGCGCACCTGGGGATATATCTCTCGCAAGGTGTCGATCGTGGCGGCCACGGAGGTGGGGTGGTGGGCATAGTCATCCCACCAGGCTTGCCCCTGCTTTCGCCCCAGATATTGCAATCTCCGTTGCAAGCCGGCGAAGCCGGACAGACCCAGGACCAAGTCCTCGGCCGTCGCCCCGGCGCTGGTAGCCAGAGCAGCTGCGGCCAGGGCATTGCCTACATTGTGCCGGCCGACCACACCCAGCGGTACTCGCCCCAGTCTTTTGCCGCGGTAGAGGATTGTGAAAGCGTAACGCCCGCCGTAGGAGGCTATTTCAGTGACCCGCCAATCACACTCCGCTTGCAGCCCGAAAGTCTCGTGCCGACAGTTCGCCGCAACGGCAATGCGTCGTGCTTCGAGGTCTCCAGCCGGGACAATGAGCAAACCATCGGCAGGAAGCAGCCCGACAAATTGAGCAAACGCATCGACGAGCGCCGCTTCGGTGGGAAAACAATCAAAGTGGTCCGGCTCGATGTTGGAAATGACGGCGGTGTTTGGACGCAGTTTCAGAAAGTTGCCCTGGTACTCGCACGCCTCCACCAACACGGGTGAAATTCCCGTTTTCCTGCGACGTTGCGCACAGGCATCGGCCGGAAGAGTCGCATCCACCGGGATCGCACTTGCACCGAAAATGACTGTCGGATCGTGGCCGCCGACGGACAAAATCCGTCCGGCCATCGCGGTGATCGTGGATTTCCCGTGCGTTCCCGCGACGGCAAGTCGATGAGGGCCGATCATCAACCTCCCGAGCATCTCTGGGTAGCTCAGCACAGGGATGCCAAGCTGCTCGGCCCGTTTCAGCTCAGGGTTAAGGTAATCGACCGCCGTGGAATAGATTAACAAACTTGCCGTCGGATCGACGTTCTCGGCGCGATGACCGGTGGCCGCTTCCATCTGTGCCTGGGCCAAAAATGTGCAGGCGTCCAGAGAAGTATCTGAGCCGCATACCCGCCACCCCTGCGCAATCAGGCGCTTGGCGAGTGCCTGCATCCCACATCCACCAAGCCCAACCATGTGGACTATTGGCCGCGTTCCGATTCCTGGGAATGGAGTGGGAACGGAGCGACTGACGGGGAAGTGATGACCCCCTTTGTCCTTGAGGATGCCGTGCCGCTTAAGTGCTTCCGGCGCCGCTGGATAAGGTGGGGACAAGATAGCTCGCTCCGCTGGCCTAGACAGGTGGGCCTACAGTAGGCTCCTTCTGCCGGAAGGTGCCTGGGGATTGGGTGGACGCTGCGACACCTTCGATTTCACTGAAAGTACAGGCGTCTTGGCGTAAATCGGTGTGCCCAGGCCACGCCCGGCAGGCCACGCCTACTTGGGGAGCGATCTTACGTGGCGCTTGCGGGCGGTGTCAACGCGGAATCGGCGGAGATAATTCGCCATCCGCTCACAATTTCTTAATTCGGATGTTGCGGTACCAAACAGGATCGCCGTGATCTTGAATGACGATGTGTCCCTCGGAGTTCTGGCCGAACTTTTTCCATCCCTTGAACTTGCTAGCCGCGATGCGCTTGTTCCAGTCGTCGCCGTTGATTTCCGTTTCCACTACTTTCTTGCCATTGAGCCAGTGTTCAACATGCTGTCCTTTGACCACGATGCGAGCTTCGTTGTACTGCCCGACCGGCTTAGTTACCGCCTGGTCGGCAGGGTAGAGGGCATAGAGAGCGGCGGCCGAGGTCAGTGGCGAGCGGCCGTCGTGATGCTTGGCGTTATCCAGAACCTGATATTCCGGCCCCGTCATGTAGGACGCCCCCTCCGTTTCAGAAACACGATACATCACGCCGCTGTTGGCACCCGGAGATACTTTCCACTCGAAGCGGAGTTCAAAGTCGCCGAATTTGTCTTTGGACAGCAAATCGCCCCCGCCTCCCTTGCGTGCCAGCGCGCCGTCTTCCACAACCCAGCCCGCCGGCGCCATGGGTTTGCGGTAGCCGCGCCAGCCGTCCGTGGTCTTACCGTCAAAAAGGGAGACGAAACCCTCCTCGTCGGCTCCTGACGCAGATGCCGGGATTACCGTCATGACCGCACAGCTAAGGCAAAAACAGCTTAAGAGGGGAAAAAGGAAAGAAGTTGCCCGAGGAATCATGGGTTGATGCTCCTGAAAAAAGTTAGGCAGGGAGACCGTAACATTCCACCCATACTAGTCAATTATGTAGTGGACCATAAGCGTGGCGTCCGCAGCACTTTGCCCATTCGCAAATCAATTGCACAACGCTTGGCGAAATTCCGCAGATTTTCAAATCCACAGTCAGTCGGGGACGGTGGTTAGCGGTGGTGCTGAACACTGGCATAGCCCCGTTGGCATCGCTAAAATATTGGCTCTTATCAAAACGATCGCCATTCGGGGAGGAAGGATCGTGATGTGCTTGAAGGAAGGCGCTGTTGATCAAGCGGCTAGGGTGGCACCGGCTGGTTTGTTGTTTCGAGATGCGGACAGCGGCCCGGATTTGCGCATTGTTTACCGGGACCGACGCACTCCCGGTGGACTCCGCCAGATTCGACGCGGCTTTACGCTGGTTGAATTGCTGGTGGTGATTGCCGTCATCGTAATTCTTGTCGCCTTACTCTTGCCTGCAGTTGGAGCCGCTCGGGCCAAAGCCCGGCAGGCCAAGTGCAGCAGCCAATTGAGTCAATTGCATAAGGCCTGGACCACGGCATTGGCCAAGCTGCCTTCGCCCGTATCATCCGCTCAGTGGCCCCAAAAGTTGATGCCCTATGTTGAACAGGAAGGGAGAGTGCTGGTCTGTCCAGACGACGTCGTGCCCGCCGCCGCGGCCAGCTATGGCATGAACAGCCGGGCTTTTCGCATGGCGGATAAGGACAACGGCCGGATCGTGTTGTTGGACTACAAAGGAGTGGATGCGAAAGTTGTGGGGCAGTCGATCGGACAGCTCAACACGTCGTGGCCTGCGGAAAATGCGCCGCGACACTTCCTACAACAGAATGTGGCGTTTCTCGACGGTCATGTCGAATCCAAGAGTCCCGCAGCCATCGATCCGCGTTATTGTGTCTACTACGAACAATACTGGCAGCCCGCTCACGACGGAATGATGGATCTGGTGGATTGCCTGGCGCTGGGGGCCGCAGCACCGGTGGGGTCTGGCAGCAGCGGGACTAGCGCAACATCGACCACCGCCGCTGGCAGCGGGCCAACGAGCTCTACAACCACAACGACAACTTCCACTTCGACAGGGGCGACGACAACCACAACCGCCGGCTCGACCAGCACGACCACGAGCGGAACCACAACCGGCAGCACCACCGCGACAGGAACGACAACGGGAGGGACCACGACCGGCGGATCCACCACAGGGGGCACCACCGGGGGAACGACTACAGGCGGCCCACCCCCAAGTTGCGACAAATGCGTTGATGGCCCCACCAATATCGCCGGCTTGATCGTGCGCTATACATTCAACGATCCGGCGGCCATCGGCAACGATACATCAGGCAACAATTTTCATTCGCTCAATGTGCAGAATATCAAT
>JAIOPX010000453.1 GCA_021413705.1 Planctomycetota bacterium
GGTTGTGTTTCCAGCCGCTGGGGCCAGCGCGGCGGCCCGCCATGCGTTAACGAGTTCAAGTCGCGCTCGGCATGTTCGAGCTTGGTGGTCGTCAACTTTCTCACATCCGTGGAGTTTTCGACGGCGCCGATCCAGACAGTAAACTTCAAAGGCTGCGTACCTTTGGGAATTCGCAGTCGAAGGTTCCCGTCGCCATCGAGGGTCCAAGCGGCGCCGGCCGGCACAGGAGAAACACTTGCCACCAATCCTCCGGCGTTGTCGGAAGAATCAAGTCTGACAATGGCCACCGCATCGTTGCCATTGACTACACGCTTGGTAAGGAGCTTCGCACTTTTGGGCTGCTGTGCCACCTGCAGCACCATGTCTTGTTGCCGCGGAGAGATGTTCAAAGTTCGCGTAAAAACGGCCGTTCCAGCCAGGTTGGCAAGGCCCGGCAGTTCTAAAATCTCGGCTCCGCCGATGTTGTAGGCGATCACCACTTGCTGGCCGTGGTGGTACACACCGCGAAATCGCCCCCACTCGCGTGGCAATGGACCATAACGCTTGCCATCGGTTCCCGTGATGCGCGGATCGTTAAAACTCCCATCATCAGGTCGAGCCCAGCCCGGCTGTGACGGAGTGGCAAAATCAATTTTCCCTACGGCTTGTGCATGGACCACATGGCGGCCGTCAAATTGGATGCCGGCAAAGTCGATAAACCCCTGGCCGTGCCAGCCTGCGGCGACGCGCAAGGTGTCGTGATCAAAGACCATCCAGTGGTTGCCGTGCGTTACTCCCCCGGGGCCAGGGTCGAGTCGGACGGCAATTCCTTTATAGGCCAAGTTTTTGTCTTTGCCGCCGAACTCATAGACGTTGGTCAGCGATGGGCCATAGTCCATTTCTGTCCACGGGGTATTCTTTTTCGGTTCCGGCCCGCGCGACTTACCCCGAGGGAGCTCCGCCAGGTACTTCTTCGTGACCTCAAAGAATTGAGATTTATTTTGCCGCTTGAGGAGTTCTTCGCGAATGTAGAAGATCACGTCGTATTTCTGCTGGGGTACCATCCAGGTCTGCGGCGTCATCATTCCGAAACCGTGCGTCAGCGTGCGATACATAGAATACGGATCGCTGCCATTTTTGAATTTCCCACTTGAGAACCGCAGGGCTGTGGGGAGAGAGCCGGGCTGGTGTTCAGTCCCGTGACAATTGGCGCATACCTGTCCATAAATCGCTGCGCCTCGGTCGTAGTTAGCGTCTCCCCAGGCGCCGATCATTCCCGCATGATCGATATCGGCTTCGTAAGGGGGAATTTGCACAGCTAGGAGGTTCGCCGCCGGCTGCAATTGGCGAGCCCGTTGCGCGCCACCGTTACGCACTTCAATGAGATATCGAACGAGGTCCAAGAACTCCTGCCGGCCGGCCAACTGATTGACCTGCCCACTTGGCATAATCGACTGGGCCAGCGCCGTCTGCGTCTCGATGTCTTTCTTCGCAACTTTGATTTCGACCCCCGGCTGTGAAGCGTCGCAAAGCGTAATCTCGTCGGGTGTTTCACCGCGAATGATGCCAATCAGTGTGCGACCGTCTTTCAGGTCCACAGATGCCGCCTGGAATCCGGCAGCGATTGTCTTGGATGGATTGAGTACCGATTCGACCAACGCCTGATCGGATGTTTTTTTGTCCAACCGCGCCA
This sequence comes from Planctomycetota bacterium, assembly GCA_021413705.1. Classification (GTDB taxonomy): domain Bacteria; phylum Planctomycetota; class Planctomycetia; order Pirellulales; family UBA7805; genus JAIOPX01. Next base: position 1,673 of record JAIOPX010000453.1, read on the forward strand.
GATCTGGTCCGGTGGAGGCCGTCGCATCCACGACATGGCAGCGGTGGCAAGCCATTTCGGCTCGAAAGAAAACTGCCGCCCCACGCGCTGCATTGCCGTCGCGCGCCGCCGCTGCGGCCAAACTCGCCGTCGGCTCAGCCAGAAGCTGCTGTTCCACCGTCGCTCTGCAGAGGGCAGGGTGCCAGAAATAGGCTATCAGGCAGAAGAATGTCGCCAGCAAGGATAATGCTCGTACAGACATCGTCACAGTTTCCCGAGTGAGAGGGCGGGGACGATCCGTGTGGCCTGAAATCCCGGATCTGGATTTCCCATTCTACATCAGCCGCCGGGCAATTACTGTGGTTGGCGTTCGCGTGCCACCCAGCTTGCGCCATGGATTTTGGCAGGAGGGTTCTTGCCGCAGCGGTCGCCCACCTCGTCCCCCTCGCCCTGATCGAAAACCAGGAGCATGGCCGTGTCCTCACCGGATTCCAGCCGCCAGGGTCTCGAAAAGGGTTCTTGGTAGACCGCCCGAGTCGATGCTCGCACGCTCTGAATTTTGCCGTGAAAGAATGCCTCAGGGTGTCCATCTGCGTTGGTATCTGCGCCAATCAAGAAAGGGTGTCTTGAGGGAACGAACTTCTCCACAAGGGAGGTATCTCGCTGCGGCTTGCCGTCGATGAAGAGCCGCATTTTCCCATCCGCAAAAACACCCGCCAAGTGAACTCGTCGATCGGCGGTGGCGGGTTCGTCGGAAACGATCTGACGGTTTCGGTCTCGATCGCGCACGACAAATGCCCAATGTTGATCCCCCGTCAGTGTGAGTCCCACGCCTGAAAGGTGCATACTGCCCAACACCGCCGATTGCTTAAGTTCCCCTGGCGTAACCATGGCCTCAAGCGTCAGCGGGGTATTTCCATCATAACGCCACGCTGTGGAGACATGAGCCTGCCCTTCAAACCGGAGCGAAAACCTGCGCCTCTGTGTGTCTCCTGGGGCGCCAGGGGCTAGAACCCCCTTCTTTTCGCCTGACTTCGTGTCGGAAGTACCGCTTCCTTCCGCAGGAGGCGGTTTTTTTTGTACTCGAATTGTGAAGCCGTTCGTGGCCGAAACGCCGCGAGCGTCGGTCACTCGCACCTCAACACGATGTGACTTGTCGAGTTGATCCTCCCCCGCTTTCCAGCGAAATTGCCCCAATTGCGGATCGATCGTGGCTCCTTCCGGTCCCTTCACCAACTGAAACCTGGCCCCCTCCGCCACACCGACGTCATCCGTCGCCTGGAAATTCGCACTCAACGGTTCGCCCGGGTAAGCCGTCTGGTCGCCAGGGCCTTTGAAAATCAGTTCGCCGCGAGCAAAAGGCAATTCCACCCGGAACGAAGTCGAGGCTTCATCGGCGCCGGCCTTCGCCTCGATATTAAATAGATACTGCTGGCGAGCGTCTTTCGGCGGCGACCACTCAACCCAGCCACTCTGTGGGTCTACACGCACGTCGTTCGGATTGCCCAGGCCAACGGCATAGCGGACTACGTTTTGCCAGCGAGCGGGATCCTTGACAGTAGCCTGCACTCGGAGCTGCTGTCCGGGCTGGAGCGTGACGGGCGCGATCTCTGCCAAGTGTAACTGACCCGTAGGTTTGGGTTTTTTAGACTGTGTGCCGCCTCCTGTCGTGGATGGCGATGAGCCCGTAGTACGGCGTGGCGGAGGTGTTGTGGTGACGACAGGAGGGTTTTGCCGCTGTGCTGCGGTTTCTTTTTCCCCACTTGGCAATTTGAGCGCACTGTCCGGGTTGCGGCGCAACATGGCCAGCAGAGCCACAATCAGCAAAATAGTCCCCACCAGAGCCCCAATACCTACTACCAACCCCAAAGGAAACCCTGACTTGGATTTGGACGCCGAACGATGACGCGTAGGCGCTTGGCGAACCGGAATTCGAGGGTCCGGCACGATGGGACGATCGGCCACAGCAACAGGCCTGATCGCCTCAATCCCCGCTTTCGGCGGCGCCACCGTGGCAATCGGCGGGGCGGCCGTACCCATGGCCGGCGGTGCCTTGGGCGGACTTGAAGGTGGCTCGACTGCCCGAACAGTCTGCAAACTTCGATCGTATTCGGCCCGCTTGATGGGATCGGTCAGGCAGACACGTGCAGCCGCCACTTCATTGAGGATGCGCTGCGAGGCATCCGCATTGGCGCCCGCTTGCAGCGATCGCATATGGCGCATCCGCTGATCGGCTGCGTTTTCTATGACATCCACGTCCGACTCAAACAGTTCGACCCCCAAGAGTCGATAGTGGTTCGGCGGCTGGTCCTTCGGCTTGATGCCGAGCCATTTGTAGTAGGGGTCGAAGGTGTCGTTCATCGCCGGCGCCCCCGAAGGAGGCGTAAAGTGGGGGTGGAGGCAGCCAAAATCGCCACACCACCCCCATTATCCCGCCTGCCTCCCCGAATTGCAACGTCACCGCCAGCTAGGGTGAAAGCAACCAAAACAGAGGCCCGACGGAACTGGTAGGTTTGAAGTGAATCAACCCCACCTGGGACGCCGGGCTAGTCCGTTCTGAGCCCACTCCAAGAGTGGGCGGCAATCAATTATCTATGACGCTTGGCGAATCAACTTCTCCGAAAGCTCGATCGCACGATCGCGCAACGTGTCTGCCTCGTCCAGCAAACCCTCGATCTTTTTTTGATCCTGACCGGGCTTGCACATCTTGGCGGTGAGCTTCTCCTGAGTGCTATTCCAACTCAGCCACAACATCACTGCTTCTTTCCAGGCCGTCAGCGGGTCTGCCGCCAACGGAGCGACTTCGGAAGTCCGTGACGGCAATGGAATGTCGGGCACAACCTTCCCCGCAAAAGGAAACCGTTTATCGCGGCGCAGATGCATCCCGCCAAAGCGCTGAGCATTGCTGGCTGGGGCATTCCGTCGCGAGGCATTGCCACGGTTTTGAGGGAAGGGCTGAGGATCTGGTCGCACGACAACTTCGCTAACGTCCTGATACTCGCGTTCCATGAGCATCTCCTCTGCTGGATCGACCCCTGTCGATCCGAAATTTTAAGACACTAAACCTCGCAACCCTGCGAAGTTCGGCAGAGGTTATACGGCAGCCTGAAACGGAGCCAGATCAACTGGCGAAAGCATCATGACCGCCGCGATGTCGTGTGCCAGGGAGCAACGCCCCGGCGCCATGTCAAAGAAACCTCTTTGTCTCTGTCCATCGCAATTATTCCCGTTATTCCCATACGGAGCAAGTTGAAACTGGGTTCGAATTTGGAATAACTCGTTACAAGGCAATGCGTTCCGTCCCGAATTGCCCAAGCGACAAGGTTTCTTGAATCTGTGCGGATCATGCAGCTTGCCACGGTGATGGCGCTGATATCGGAATTCATCCTGGTGACTGTTTACAACGAAACTTCCCTGCTCTAATGCCTTCTTGGATGTTCTTGCAGTCATAACCCCAATTCCTTGACACCCGAGCAAAAGCGACCTAGAGTTCAACGCTTTTCCGTTCTGCGCTCGCAGAATTACATCTTGATGATCGCCTTGGAGCCTGCACCCATGACCTTTTCACTTGGGCTCGTATTGTCTGTCGCAATGGCTGTGCCACCTGTATCGGAAGGTCCAGTCGTATCGCTTTCTCACAATCTGGTTCGCCCCGGCCAGAGGTTTGAGATCGCCACTCTTGATCGCGTGATGCGTGGAGAGTTTGTGGATCCGGCCACCGGCGAATGCCTGGCGGCCACCAAGTCTTTCGGCCAGCAATTTGGCCAACCGCAGCGACTGTGGCTCCTGGGAGCCACGCAAGGCAACCAGCCGGGAGCCGGCGGACTGCAATTGACCTTCATGCACCAAATTCGCGTGGGTATGAAGATGGAGTTGGGATTGGGAGATCTCAGCCGTGAGCACCGAGTTGTGACGCAACCCGTAAGGTCAATCACATTGCTTGGCAGCCCCAGCAGCCAACAAACGGTGTTGCGGTAAGAGACCACCATAGCCCCGGGCTCTGCCCGGGGATTGCACGGGGGTTGCCCGGAGTTCATCGTAATGCCAAGTAGCCGAAGTCGTGAGACTTCGGAATTGCCGGCCGTCTGAATTCTCACGAGTTCAGCGACGCTGAGTCTCAGTGAGACGGCGGCTTGCTCAGCGAGAAGATCGGCAGCAGAAGCGCCATGCCAATGCCGCCGACGACCACCCCCATACCGACAATCATAATGGGTTCGATCAGGCTGGTCGCCGTTTTGATGGATGTGTCAACTTCGGCATCGAAGTAGGTACTGACTCGTTCCAGCACCATGTCAAGCTTACCCGTGTCTTCTCCAGAATTGATCATTTGGACGAGCATGGGGGGCAAGAGCGGGTTGCCGGCGATGCACTCATGGATCGGCTTGCCGGCCGTCACCTGTTCGCGGACCTTCAGCCACAACTCTCGATAGAAGACGTTCCCGGCAACTTCGGCTGTCAGATCGAGCGCGGAAAGCACGGATACACCGCTGCCGATCATCGTTCCCAATGTACGGATACTGCGGCTGATGGCCACCTTACGACACAGCGGCCCCAGCACCGGCACATGAATTTTAATCCAATCTATAACTTTGCGCCCTTCAGGAGTCTTGCGGCCGAAAATAAAACCCACGACCAGCACGATCAGCAGGATCAGCCACGCATACCAGTAGTGCATCAGTGCGTCAGAGATCGTCATCATCACGAGCGTCGGCTTGGGTAGTTTCGTCCCCTGGCGCTTAAAGAGCGGTTCGAATTTCGGCAGAATGAACGTCAATAAGAAAATCGTCACACTAATAGCCAGTACCAGCATCACGGCTGGATAAGCCATGGCGGCCCGCACTTTGCTGCGCGTATCCATTTCCTTGTGCAAATACGTGGCAATCCGTTCGAGCATTTCCGCCAGACTGCCGGTCGCTTCGCTCGCCCGCACCAAGGACACGTAAGTAGAGTCGAACAGCTTGGGGTGCTTGGCCAGCGCAGTAGAAAAGCCTTCGCCTTCTTCCACCGTATTTTTCAAGTCCGTCAAGACGGCTCGCAGCGTCGGATTGGTTTCCTGGACGGAAATCGTGGCCAACGCCGTGGAAATACTGATTCCCGTTTCGACCATGATTGCCAATTGGCTAGTAACATAGGCCACTTCAGCACGGCCGATGCCGCGGGCAAACAGTCCGCCCGAAACCTGCTCTTCTTCGATTTGAAGAACGTGAAAGCCGTCACGCCGCAATTGCTGCTGGGCTTCCTCCACGGAAGGCGCTTCCACGCTACCTTCGTGGACGTTGCCTAGCGGGTCTCGAACCTTATACTGGAAATTCATGGCCTAAACCTCCTGTGACAGGGGGAGAGGCCCGGCGCCGGTTGTCGGCAGCGGCGCGGCCGGAGTGACAAACTCGGGCACGTCGCCTGCAACATGCAGCACTTCCTCCACGCTCGTGACGCCCTCTTTCACTTTGCGGAATCCGTCGTGTCGGAGCGTGACCATGCCGTTGCGGCGGGCAATGTTTCGTATCGTGGACACGGGCGCTTCAGCGGTGATGGCATCCCGCAGTTCATCGTCGATCGCCAGCAATTCGTGGATGCCAACGCGACCGGCATAACCCGTATTGCGGCAACGTCGACAACCCACGCCTCGATAATACACGTCCATCTCGTAGCCCAGCTTTTCGAGCGTCCGGCGGATGGGGCGTGGGGGCTCATACGTCTGGCGACACTTGACGCAGATTTTGCGCACCAACCGCTGGGCCAACACAGTGTTAAGCGCCGCACCAATCAGGTAGGCTTCGACTCCCATGTTCACCAGTCGTGTGACTGCTGCGCATGCGTCGTTGGTGTGGAGCGTGCTAAACACCAGGTGTCCGGTCAGCGCAGCTTGAATAGCCGTGCGTCCAGTCTCCTCGTCGCGAATTTCGCCGAGCATTACAACGTCTGGATCCTGCCGCAACAGAGTACGCAGCGCGACCGGGAATGTCAGTCCGATTTTCTCCTGAACCTGGAACTGGTTAATCAGCGGCAGGTGGTATTCGATCGGATCTTCCACCGTACAGACGTTGTTCTCCATCGTGCTAATCTGATTTAGCGCCGCGTATAAGGTCGTCGATTTTCCGCTGCCCGTTGGCCCGGTGACCAGCACGATGCCGTTGGGAGCCTTGATGCCCGCCAAGAAGCCATTGAGGATGTCCTCGGCAAATCCCAGATCCTCCAAGATCAATGAGGTGCTGCTGGTGTCCAACACGCGAATTACTGTTTTTTCGCCGCGCTGTCCGGGAAACGTGCTGACGCGCAAGTCAATTCTACGGCGATTGAGCATGACGTTGACGCGGCCATCCTGCGGCAACCGACGTTCGCTGATGTCCAACCCGGCCATGATTTTGATACGACTGGTCACGGCCGGCAGCAAGTGTAGCGGGACTTCCAACGATTTATAGAGTTTTCCGTCGATTCGATACCTCACCCGCACGCAACGCTCGGCCGCTTCAATGTGAATATCGCTGGCGCCTTCCTTGGCGGCGTTGAAGATGATGTAATTGACCAGCCGAATGACCGGCGACTGTCCGGCAATTTCCTCGACGTCGCTGATGTCCTCGATCGCGTCCTCAATCAGCGTGACGTCGGTGTCGTGGTCTTCGATGATGTCGTCGATGACGAACACCTTCGAATTCGGCAGATTGGTGAGCGTCCGCCTGGCGTCGCGGGTGGTGGTTACCACCACTTGAACCTTGAGGTTCGTGAGTGTCGCAATCTCATCGACCAGAAACAAGTTCGACGGTTCGGTGACCGCCACCGTGAGAGTTCCCTCAACACAGAACAACGGCAGCACCAGATTCTCTTCGATGTAGGTGCGTGGCAGCAGTTCAATGACACCAGGGTCCATCAACCGCGGATCGAGTTTGACGTAGGGAATGTCGTATTCTTCCGCCAGACATTCGACGATCTGATCTTCCGTGCAATGCTGAAGATCGACAAGTATTTCTCCCAGCAGGCGCCCTTTGTACTCCGGCTGGCGCTGCGCGGCCAAGGCGCTCTCCAGTCCGGCAGCATCGAGATAGCCTTTCTCGACGAGCAGGTTGCCCAGGCGGCGCGGTGCTTTAGTGTTGGTTTTCATAGTGCAGACGGGGTAGCGGCCGCCCGGGGTGGGGGGGCAGGGCGGTCGCGGTTGGCGGGGCAGGTCGAATCTGGATCGGCAAGCTGGGCTTCGCGTTGAACGCAACGCCTAGCAATAGCTTTTCACGGCGTCGATAACGCTGTCGAACACTTCCAGTTGCTCGTCGAGGCGGGTAATTTCCAGGATCTTTCGGTTGGAGTTATTGGTCGTCGCAATCTTCAGGTCGCCGTTGGATTCGCGTAATTCGCGTTGGGTCTTCAACAGCGCCTCAAGGCCGTTGCTGTCGATCGACTCCGTGCTATCGAGATCGAGAACCACAAAGTTACGTTCCAGTTGAGCGACGAAGGGCGCAAGTTGTCCGGCATGTTCACGCCCCAATTCCTCGGGGGAGTGGACAACGATCACGTTTCCAAAGACTTCGGTAGGCAGGTTCATGGAGGGCAGGGGGGCAAGATATTGATTCGGTTATGTCGTACAAGATGCCAGGGGCATTCCATTCGTGTCGCACTCTCCCAGGGTTGGGAGAACTCCTGTGGAGCATGTTGCTGCGCAGGATTGCTCAAGTATTCGTTCCACCGTATGCACCAACTCGCGCGGACTAAACGGTTTGGGCAATATCGCCGTCAGGCCATACTCACGGCACAACTCTTCACGCGGCAATTCATATCCCTTAGCCGTCAACATCACAATCGGCAGGCTGTTTGTCGTCACACACTCACGGCAACGCTGACACAGTTCGATCCCGTTGAGTCGTGGCATCTGACAATCGGTCACCAGGATATCCGGTAGCCATTCTTGCATGGTCTCCCATGCCATCTGACCGTCGCTGGCGCAACGCACATCAAAGCCAGCTCGGCGAAATTTTATTTCCGCGGCCTTGATGATGTGTATTTCGTCGTCACAAAGTAGGATGCGTTTCGACACGGCAGACTCCTCAGCCTCATTTTTTTCCGGTAGGACAATCAATGCATCTGGCCCGCGCCAGGCAGGCGAACGCTAAACTTGCTACCTACATCCAATTGGCTCTCTACGGTCAGTTGGCCCCCATGGATGTCTTGAACAATGTGCCGGGCCAGGGGAAGTCCCAATCCCGTCCCAACCGCCATATTCTGATCTTTCTTGACGCGGTAGAACTTTTCGAAAACCTTTTGCTGATCTTCCGGGCTCAGCCCCACGCCCTGGTCTTCCACCTCAAAGACAACTTCGCTTCCCAGCACTCGGCTGCGAAGCGTAACCCTGCGGCCGGCCGGGGTGTATTTCACCGCGTTCGATAGCAAGTTAATGGCAGCTTGGAGCAGCATATCGCGATCGGCCAGCACGCCCAGGTAGAGCGGACTGAGATCTCGTACCAGCTCAATTCCTTTTTTATCCGCCGCGTGCTGAATGACGTTCAGCGCCTCTTCCAAAACCTCGTTGAGCGATTGGCTCTGCTTGCTGACTTTAACCACCCCCGCTTCGATGCGAGCCAAATTGAGCATGTTGTCAATCAACCGCTGCAGTCGATCGGCCTGGCTGTTGATGACCCCAAGAAACTCCTCGCGAGACTTCTCGTCTTCAGCATCGCCATCGGCCAGCAATTCCACATAAGCCTTGATGCCTGACAGCGGCGTCTTCATTTCGTGGCTGACGGCGGATACAAACTCCGCATTCCGCTTTTGGATCTCTTTCTGTGAACTGATGTCGCGCAACACCGCCACGGTTCCGCGTGGCGACGCTGTCGAATCGCCAGTCGGATCGACCACGCCTTCAATCGACCGAGCAGTGACGCTGTACCAGTGGTGTCGTCCCTGGGTGTCCGTCAGTTCGATTTCCCGGGACCGTTCCTTAGCGGCTTTGCGTCCCTGTGTCTCTTCCAGCATCTTCAAGAGTTCTTCACAGCGTACCAATTCCGATAGCGCCCGCTTTTCGGTCCCGGCCAGGTGGAAGTCAAACAGCGCTTCGGCGCTGGGGTTGGCCAGCACGAGTTCCTTGTATTCATCGACTGCCAACACTGGCTCCGCGAGGCTGGCGAGAATCGCCGCCGTCCGCAATTGCTCGGTCGATGTGCGCCGCGCC
>JAIOPX010000220.1 GCA_021413705.1 Planctomycetota bacterium
CCGGCTTTGACCAGATAGCCGCTGTTGGACCACCCGGCCTGTGCCCATCCCAGGGAATCTAAGTGTTTTTGGTACACGGTGGAGCCCCACTGCCATCCCTGGACACTGATGTGCGCCATGTCCGTCAGCGCGATGTATCCCCGGTACTGTGAGGCATACATGTGCCAGTACGTCCCGACCTGCCGCAGGTTGCTGGCGCAGGAGAGGCGCACGGCCGCATGGCGGGCCTTGCTCAGCGCGGGAAGCAGGATCGCGATCAGGATCGCGATGATGCCGATGACGACAAGCAACTCAACCAGGGTAAAGCCGGTGCGGCGATCGTGACTACCCATGTGACGATTCACGATGCGATTCATGGTCTGCTCCCTGCATCCGTAACGGATGCCGCTGGAAATCCCTCTCCCGCGTTCTCCTTCCGTCAAGCAAGTGGGTGCCCTGAAGAAACGGGCACCCACTGGCTTGGAGGCTACTCAATCATACGGACCACCCCGGCGTCAGTCCCTCTTCCGCCGCCGGATCACCATCAAAGCACCAGGGGCGAGAAGAGCCGCCGCCGAACCCGGCTCGGGGACAACGCTGATGTTGACGAATTTAGCGTTGACCTGATCACTGGTGAAGTTCAATCCGCCGGTCGTATCGTTGTAGCTGATCTTCCAGAGGGTGCCAGCCGCGGTGAATTGCTCTTCGTCAGAGAGCACCTCGGTGCCGTACGTGAGCAACCCGCCGTTCCATGTTCCGCTGTAGTTGATCAGCGTGAACGTTGTTCCGGCCCCCCAATTGCCAGGCGTGGGCGTCCCGGCGATATCGGTCATGGTCAGTTTGACCACGGCCGGAACCACCGCAGCGCCCGGATTGGTATCGGAATTGTCGATGGTCAGGTTGCCGTTAGCAACCATCAGATCGGCACCGCCACTGGTAGCAACTTGGGAGTTCAACTCAACTTCGAACGTCGAATTGTTGTTGAGCGTCACCGCGGCCGAACTGAGGCTCTGAATGGACGCTCCCGGCGACAGCTTGCCGCCATTCACGGTCACAGCCCCGCCGATGCTGCCAGTCCCGCCGAGCTTCCCGCTGGCACCGACCGTCACCGCGCCGGTGCCGCTGTTGGTGCCGTTGATCAGCAGCGTGCCTTGCGACACGTTGGTGGTTCCGCTGTAGGTGTTGTTTCCCGAAAGCGTCCACGTCCCAGCCCCGGCGGATTTGTCGATGCTCACGACACCGCCGGTGCCGCTCGTATTCCCGATCGCCCCCTGGAGTACGCCATTGCCGGCACCGGCCAGTTTCAGTGTGGCGGCCGTCGTCGAGGTCCCAGAGTCCACGGTCCCGGAGAAGGTCAGGGTGGCTGCTGAATTAGTAACTTCGATGGTCCCGATGCCGGAATTGGACGTCTGTCCAAACTTGATCGTCTTGTTGGATGTCTCGCCGGTGCCCGTGTACCTGAGGGTGCCAGTGCCAATAGAGGTATCGCCCAACTGGATCGTCCCGCTGGTGCCCAAGTAGGACTTGACTCCTCCAGTGTTTCCGATTCCGGCGACCTCAAGAATGCCCTTGCGGATCCTGACCCCGCCGCTGAAGCTGTTGTTGGCGTTAGTCAACTTGACGAGCCCTATTTCCGCGCCATCATTGAGATACACGTCGGTCGCTCCACTGCCGTCAGGGATTATGCCAGCCAACTCAAGGGTGGCATAGGTTGTACTATCGGTGTACTCCGGGGCAAGAAAGAGTGTGTGCGTGCCGGTGCCACTGACCGTGACGTCTTTCGTAAACGTGAGGGTTGCGGAGCCAAGGGGCCGCAATATGACGTTGTTGCTATTGTTGGCGAAATCCAGCACGCGATCGGTCGTCTCTCCCGTCCCAGTATAGAGCAAAACACCGGAGGTGCCGCCGCTGCCCAATTTGATCGTCCCGGCCGTGCCCAGGCTTCCGGGAGACCCCGCGCTGTTCAGATTGCTTGCTTTGACATAACCCACGATTTGAGGAATACTGGCAAACGTGTTGGCGGCGTTCGTCAATTCAACGTATCTGGTCGTTGAACCGCCGTAGGATTGCATGAACAGCGTGCTGGTCGCGTCACCGCCCGAAATGACTCCACGGATCGTAACAGTGGCGTTCGTATTGCCGCTATTGGTGATTCTCTGCGTGGTTCCCGCATTCGCGCCGAGCAAGAGATTCGCCCAGATTGTCACCGAGTTGGGATAATTTGTGTCAAGTGAGACCGCGGAGGCGCTTCCAGTACCCGTGCTCCCGAGTGTCAGGACGTTCGACGCGCTGTTCGAAGTCAGGGTCACGGCCGCGCCGCTGGCACCAGTGGCTCGCAGCGCCGAGATGCTCATGTTGCCAGTCAACTCCGGCTGGCAAATGTAAGAACTCGCGGTGAACGTCGCTGTGTCTGATGTACCGGGGGCCGTTCCACCCGCCCAAGACGAGCCTGTGTTGAAGTTAGTGGCCGTACCGGCCCAGTTGACCGCTGCTGCCTGTGCTGCCGCTGTAAGGCCCATCACGCCCGCGGCGCCGACCGCCGCCGCCAGGATCTTGTTTCCACGCCGTGTTCTTTCGTTCCTCATAACTCGCCTCCAAATTGGAGAAACCGAAGTGTCCATGCAACAGAACCGCCTGCTGCCACTCTGAGTATTATGCCACGCTTCGGAAGTCTGGCAATACCAATTTTGCGGCAAAACGACTACGTTTAGCGACGACTTCTGAGTCAGAATTGGACTGTATAATTGCTTTATGCGACGATCGGGCGCGATCATATCGTGAAAAATCCCTGATTTTTTGGGGTTTCGTGGGTTGGCGGCCAACTCGGGTCTGTGCTGGCGCGTGGCGTTCGTCGCCGAAGGGTTGCCGTCAGGTCGGATTCATGGGAAGGCGAGACGCGATCGAAGAACAAACGCCGTCGCAGGCGTGGTCACTGCCGATTGTGGTCCAGAGATGAGGGCAATCACTCGCCGCCGGGCCCATAGCCGCCGAGCCGGCTGGTGCGGTCGTCGATCGGCAGTGAGAAAATCCGCTCGGCCTCGGCAGCGAATCCGCCCGGGATGCATCGAGTCCGTTTCCGTGAGGTTGGATGATCGGCCATGGGTATTCGGCGAAGGGTATGGCCTTGCCTTGAAGACTCTTGCTCGCTATTTCACCGGCGTCCAGTGCTTCTCGTTCACGGCCCACAACCGATCGGCCAGCTTTTCCACCGTGTTGAACTCCTGGAGCAGCGGATCCAG
>JAIOPX010000012.1 GCA_021413705.1 Planctomycetota bacterium
GACGATCAACTACCAGTACAACGGCAAAGGGGACCGGATCGTCAAGGACGATCCGGTGGCCGGGATCACCACCTACACCTATGACTCCAAGAGCCGGATGACCGGGGTGATCACCCCCGACTCGGCCGTCACCACGCTGCTGTACAACGCTTTCGACCAACTGGTCGAAAAGCAGACCCCCGACGGGATCTGGAAATACGTCTACGACGGCAAGGTGCTGTTGCTGGAAACCCGGGAGGACAACGCCACGGAGGTGACGTACGACTCGGTGCTGAAGGACGAATACGGCGAACTGACCAGCCGCTACCACGACGACACGGCGGGCACCGACTATTACCAGTACGACGGCCTGGGGACCACCGACACGATGTCCGACGAGGCGGAAGCCGACCTGGACACCTACGTCTACCGGGCCTTCGGCCAGATCGAAAGCCAAACGGGGACGGAAGAGAACAAGTTCACGTTCATCGGCCGCCAGGGTTATCACCACTGGCCCGAGTTGGAACTCTACTTCGCCGGCGCCGGTGGAGGTGGGCAAAGCGCCAAGGCAGGGCAGAAATTGCACGCCGGCCGCTCACTCGATCCCGTCGCGGGGCGATTTGCCAGCCAGGATCCGATCAAGGATGATGAGAAGAATCTCTATCGCTATGTGGGGAGCCTATTGCTAGCTCCTCAAGGGGCGACCGAAAAAGCACCTGCCAAAATGGCGCCTGCCCAGAGTAAAATCCATAAACGTCAGCGACCTGCAGCTTACACGACATTCGCTCTGCAATAATTTGGAGGTGCAACCCAAAATCTCGGATTGCGATGACAATTTCACGAACACACCATCAAGGTAAACCGTCTGTCCTCTGAAGAAGACAAACGCAATACCTTGATTGCGGGTTTTTAACGTATGTCTCGTGAAGATCACGAGTTACGAAACGCGGCCAATGTGGGCTAAAGACGCGATCGCATAGGCATCGACCTGCAAACAGCGATCTTGCATCTTCCCAGGCATCCTAAGCGATCGGCGCGAGACATGGCAGAAACCTTGACCATTTTTAACTGAGAACGCATGCACAATTTTACAATCGACCACAGGCGGGTTGAATGAGGGCATGGTGATTCGGTCAAATCGACCGAAATCGATGTTGCCGATCCCTGGCGGTCAGTCTTCCGTTGCACTACCGCTTCTATCTGTGTTCTTGGGAGTACCTAACACCGCTAGTTGGAAACTGCCTATTCAGGCGACCATTCCCGTGCGAAAAGTCCACAACTACGAGAAAATTGCCCCGGAATTAGTGAGATTGAACGACCAGGGCATGAGGGTTGAGGCCCTCGCAGCGGCTCACGGCATGTCAACAGAATACATGGCCCAGATCTTGAACTTCGGGAGAACGGGTATCCGGCAGCAATGGCGCCCAGCCGACAAGGCAGTGACCACTCCAATTCGCAAGACCAATGGGCGGTCAACTGCGAGACAGTTTGGTAATCGCCTCTCGGCCCGCTAGAATGAGTGGAAATGTTACAGGCACTTCAGGTTTGCTGCTTGAGAATGTATTTTATGTGGACTACTGCTCCGCCTCGCGCACATTGTAAGAACACAAATGTCAGACGATCATTTCTTGGCGGCTCCAATTGCAAAGTTCGAGGAAAATGGCGAACTGTGCGAACTGATGTACGTTCCGAACGTGTGCATCATCGAATCCCCCAGCAAGGCAGACCGAGCGATTAACCGCAGAGAAGGTTTGGCGATTAGTGAACCGCTCAGAGTCGCCAATATCCGCCACAAGCTGTTCGACGTTGGTTCTCGCGCCGAATTGCTCAATGCTTTCGCAGAAATTGCGGAGTTTGCCGCACCAGTTAAGCTCAAACCGATACCAGGTGAACTCCGCAAGTGTTGTGCTCCACGCTTATTCCTACACTTCTCCTGTCATGGGAATTCTGCTGGCATTGCGCTCACGGACGAAGACTTCATAACATGGTCCGAATTAGGAACGATCCTGACCACTCTCGCGACGAAGCTGGGCCTAGTTGATCCAGAGAAATGCGCCGCAGCTTGCATGACTCTGTGTATGTCGTCCTGTTGCGGGCTATACGGGCGAGCAATGGCCAATGACACCTCTGCCGTGCCGTTTCTCGGTCTTGTCGGGTGCAACTCCACGATCACTTGGACAGAAAGTATCACTGCTTATAACACGTTCTATCATCAGGTGATTACGAAAGGACGGACCATTCCGTATGCAGTTAGATCCATCAATGATGCCTCGTTATCGCGAGAAGTGTTTGAACTGGTGACTGCTTGTGACGTTGGCGCGGTCGGTTTCACCGGTGACAACCTTGTAGTGTTGGCGAGCGCAAACGATCGCGGGAAGCTAGCGTGGATATGTGACCTGCGGGTTGGCGACCCTCACATCCCTTTCGTATGGCGAAAAGATCAACTGTTTGATCCGGTTACGCTAGAGCCCATCGTCGATACAGTAACAGGCGGCACATTTGAGTATTTTGACGATCCTGAAGCAGCGATAACCTTTATGCAGGCCAACCCACGCCGACCTTGTCAAGTTGAACGCTGCGCCGCCCAAGAGATCAGCATTCGGTTTGCACATAAGTTCTAAGTTGACTATTCCAGGCTCAACACCGTTTCGCGCATGTCTTCATCGAAGAACGTCAGCATGTGGCCTGGCCATAGCACGTATTCTGGCCACTTTAACTTTGCCCGGTCCAGATTTCGGCGAGAATTGGAGTGTCGATTGTCGAGTCCCATCCGCAGGAACTTTGCGATAAGTTCGGCGGTTGCTTCCACGCCATGGATTGCAGGGATGGTGACGGCTGGTTCGTATTCGGGTGACGGCAGAAGGATGTGAATAATGTCCTTGTGCAACCCTTGCGTGTTTTCGACAAAACTAACAATGTCAAACGCCTCATTCGGCTTGTTGTTGCTGAACGTCACCTTGTAGATGACGCCCTCTAGTGACCCTCGCTTGTAGTTCCTGTGTGTAAGCAAATGCAACTGGGCATTTAGTAGAGGTGCTTCCCGATGCCGACTAGGTGCGTATAACCACCCGAGTGGACGACGCAATTCGATACCGTAGCCAATTTGCTGCCAAGATTTGGCAAGTTCGTCGGTAACTACATCGTCGGCAGGGTCAACCGGCACTTTGTCCACGCAATAACGCTCACAAAAACTACGAACTCCTGGTTCCATGTCTTGAAGGAATAATCTGAATCGTGATTCGTCGTTTGGGTGTGGCTCGCGGAAGTGTGCTACCCGGTTGCGGATTGCCTTCACTTCCTCGACCTTTACTTCCACATTGGACTTCGGAGGGAAATAAGGTTCAAACAGCGGCCACATTGCAGCATCCGAAATAACTGACCAAAGTTGACCAAACGTGAGGTATGACAATGCCGCTTGGTGGGGCGTTGCCATGTGGTGAAGGGTCTTGTCACTCGTCAGTGATGCGGGCGGCCACTTGGAGACGCTCTTCTTAATCGGTTCCTCCCAATCCACCCGCGACGCTCGCAGTTCTACATAAACCATGGTGCGCAACCATGTTTCCAGTTGCCAGGCCATGCGAAAGAGGCACTGGGCCGTTCTAGGAACCGGCTCGTATTCCCACGTTTCGGATGATTGAGGCATGGCAGCGTCTGTAAGACTGAGTTAAATCGATGCACGCAGTTATGAACTGTAACCAGCATCGGTGTGTCGGACCAATGCACACTTTCGAAGGATGCCACGCCTGTTGTTTGCCCCGGCTATGCAGACTCCCTCATTCTCCCTCGCTGAATGTCGGACGCAACAATACGGCTTTTACACTAGTCAGAATGTCTTCCATGACGATATCGATGGCCTTCGTGCCATCAACTACTAGCAGCGCCATTGAGGGCAGCGCATCCTTAACGTCGGTCTCCGTTGAATGCAATTCCGTAAGACTGTAATCCTTCAAGTCATGAACGTGAATCCGTTCGATTCGTTCCATTTCATCAATGCCGACATGGATTAAGAAAAAACGTAGCGGCGCGACGGTTCGACTAATTTCATCAACAGCATCAACGTGACGAATGCCGTCCACGATGAGCGACATGCCTGGCTGCCACCCTGACATGGCAAGAACGTCGTGGCAGAATTTAGGCCATCCCGCCTCAATCAGTGTTTCGCCCACCTCTTGCAGTACCACGCGAGAGTCAAGCGTCAGCCCTCTGTCTTTGGCGACTGCCCGAACATAATCGCCGAATGACGAGCAAGGCCATCGCAAATGTTCTGCGATCGCTCGCGAGATCGTCGTCTTGCCGCTTTTGATGCGGCCTGAAAAGCCGATGACGCAAGGATTCATTCGTCCCACATTAGAAATTGCCTGGAGCGCCGTCGCAGCACAACCCAACCGCGACGATCCCGTTTATCGATTTCGATGGGAGAAATAGGACGCACATGCTGCAATCGCATCAGGGTTGCATACGATGCCGAAGATCGTTCGATCCAAAAGCTCGGGTCCTGCGCACAAATTGCGCTAGCGAACTCTGAACGCAGTTCGGAAAGTGAGTCGGGATTAAGCTCGTATGACCAAACGGTGCCAACTCGACAAAGGCCGACGATGGGTCCGCTTGCTCGCTTGAGAAGCACGACATCCCCCTCCCTGACAGTGCCGTAGGGAGGACAACGGTGAACCGAAAACCGCGATTCGACAGTCTTCTTGCCATCCAAGATGTATTGGAGGTAAGGTTCGACGAATATAGCCAGATGCACGGCCACAGTTGGTGGTTGGATGTCCGCCACGTCGTCAATGTAAGGCTGCCAGAAGACGTCCAGGTCTATCGCAGTCCGCACTTCGTGCATGACGGTCGCGTTCATCGACATTGAAGCTCTCCTAGCCGTTGCCAATGAATCTTCGTTCATTTCCTTCAATTGCTGCGAGAGTCTCCATGTAGTGTGCAGCGCTACTCACCAGCTTTTGGCTCTTTGCATCCAGCACAATGTGGAACCTGTCGGCTACCGTGTCAACTGGATTTTGGTTCCCGGCGAGAGCCTCAACGATCACTTGCAGTACGTTGGGTGCCCGGCATTCAAACACTCGATTCCCGGAACTCCACACATCAACAAATTCTCGCAAGCGGTGCCTACGGCTCACAGACGGAAGTATATCACCAGCGACCAGTGGAATGGGAGTCGGGTCGTCAAAATCGACCTGACGACGGTTGCGAAAGCAAATCCGCGAACCACGCAAGTTAGCTTCGGTCCATTCAACACGCGGTAGAACAAAGCGCGGTCGCCGCACGTTCGTGTTCCTCGCCTTTTTCAACAAGCACAGCGTTCCCTTTCGCCATCCATTTGACGAGAGCCTAATTCCGGTAGCCTTGAGAGCATTCCGCTCAAACGGCGGCGTTTCGTACCATAGGCGGGCTTCGTCCAGGCGAACAACATCGAAACCCAGATTCAGTGCCCATGCAAGAACTCTTTCCACCTCTTCCTGGGCCGCTGGGCGTGTGCCAGGTGGTGGCAAACTGATGACGACAGCGCTACCAATGCGACATATTTGGGAAGCCACCCATAGAAACGCCTGAATATGTTCGAAGTACCAGGGAGGATCAGCCACGATCACGTCGGCTTGCAACTGCGGCAGTGTGTCTGCAAGCAGGTCAAGGCGAAGCACTGTCCCTTTCGAAAAGGTGGAAAGATAGTCAACCATAGCGGTGTTTCGATCAATCAGCGTAATCCGAGGGAATGACTCGTCTATGTCTGCCGCCACAAAGAACGTAGGTGTACCTAGGCAAACGATGCTGTCACCCAATTCGTGGCAAATGCGAAGTAGATCGTCTACCGTTTCGCATGTGAATCGCCAGTCGTAATCCAAAGGATGTGGCACGGGCAAGTCAAAAGAAGACCGTTGCTTTGCTAATCTCGGTTTGAGATTGGGACGAATAGCATGAAGGAGTGACGCGGCGACTCGTTCCGATAGGACACCTCGGTTCACGAGGCGATGCACCGAGTTGACAACATCAACTGGAAAGACGCCAGGAAGTGTCGCAATAAGTCCTTCCAATTCAAGCGTTCCAACACGAATTGCACTCTCCACCCAACTGTCTACCTGTTCTGAATACAACTTTGTTCGGTCCACGGTGGCTTTCATGGGTGGATCACCGGCCTTTTCATTTCTAGCGGAGCGTCACATCAGCTATGTTGCACGTCAAGTCAGATGTCGTAAATCGAGACTGCAATTCGTCTTGCCATGCTGCGACTGCTACTCGTTGATTTTGCATCGCTGCGCGGTGGTCGTTATTTAGTCTGCTTTTCACGGGAGCGAACTCGCGAATCTCTAGGGGGATCATCCGCAAAGGCAGGTTTGCGCTGATGTCCTGAAGCGAATCCACAAATCGCTTCATGTCGTCACGAATCCTCTCATTCAATGGAGTGGTCAGGGTTACATAGCAGTAAACGTCAATCCCCATCCGGACATATCCCCTCATGAGATCGAATTGTTGCTGAAATAGATCAGGGGCTGCGCAGGTGTTGAACGCAAACGAATCCGCATTGAATCCCTTAAAGCAACAGACTTTGCCGTATCGTCTGTATGTTGCGACCAGTTCCCGATCCTCGTCAGACAAAAACCGCCAGAAGTAATCGTTGCTAAGGTTGTCGTCGGACCAAAGGTATATGTCGTCGTCCAGTCGTCGTAAACGCAGTTCCCGCATCATCCACGGCACCCATTCGGGCACGAGGTCCGGCTGTCCCCCTGAAAGGTCGATGACTTTGGGACGTGCCGGCTCTTTTAGATAGAGGTCCATTAAATCGGCAGCACTGAGCCAACTGGAATACTTCTCGTCTGCCGACAACAAATGAAACGGAACGTAACAGTACCAACACCGCCAGTTACAAGCGGCATTTTGAAACACCTGTGCCTGCAACAAATCGGCTGCGGGGATTCCAAGAGCCTTACTGGCAGGATCGATTGGAAGTGGGTTGGACGGCCAACCATCGCTTGTATCACGACGAAAATGCCGTACTCGACCAAAACCATCACAGTTGGCCGGTGCGGTTAGGTCTTGCTCCTGCTCTGTGCCATGATAATTGGTCATGAGAAGTTTTTGCTGATCCAAATCAATGGATCGTTGCCGCAGAGACTGCGAAAACTTTTCAGTGTTGATGGTTTTGATCATACCATTCCTTAGGTTGCGCGGCCCAACGGGGGAACGTGCTCGCCCTCCTCGCTCAAGTCAGGGAGGCGATCTTTGATATAAAGCATCACCAATTCCGTGAAATACTCGATCTCATCCGCATTCAGCGCACACTTCTGTTGGATTCCGTACCAATACTCCATGCATTTGCGACAACACGTCGCCGTGGCATGTTGGGCATAGTGGATTGGATTGCCAGAACCCTCCATCGGTGTCTGACGGCCATCGTAGGGGTTATTTGCGATGCCCACCGCCTTGTGAATGCGGGAACGAACTGCGCTTTGCAATCCAATGGTGCCTTTGCGGCGAGCGTAATTGACTGCCTTTGGATCGATTTCCACGTGCCAAAAATGATGCCTAATCAACTCGTGTTTCAACGCATCAAACGTATATTCAACATCCGCAACTTTCATAGAGTGGACTCGGCCCCAGTCCACAAGCTTGGCACCACACGTTCGGCATGCGCCAGTTTCGTTCGCAGCTTTCATCTTTGTCGTGGCACGAAAGCAATGAAGATTGTTATCACAATCAGAACTCGTGCAGCTCACCTTGAGAGGCTCTAGCACAATCTTCTTCGTTTTTGGTGATTTCGCCATGTCCTTACTCCTTCGTGCTCGTTAGTGCTTGCACAAGTATGTGTCGGTCGATTTCATTCAGACGTTCCAGATCGAGCCTTGGTAACAGCCAGTCGCGAGCAATCTCCCACGGATCAGCGTCACCATTCTGTAAATTGGCAGCTGTTCCCCACCAGTTGATACCCTGAAGCGATAGTCGGAACGCCATGTAGTTTGCTAAGGCTCCGACTTCAACACCCTCGCTTTCCGCAATTATTGGAACTGCGGACTTGAGCCTTGGAACTTGACCGCTGGCTGCGTTGATGCACATATTTACTAACTCTTCCGCCCTGCCATCGAGGATCACATCACCGGCAAAGATTGTTGCCTCTTGCTCCTCCTCAGACTCGCGCCGTTCAGGAGACATCTCAGCGTCCTCAATTATTGATCGCTCCTTAGCTTCTGGTTCCTGTCCAGCATGATACATTTCGTGCAAACAGTCATTGATCCATCGCGCCAAAGATGATGTGCGTTGTTTGAGAACGATCACATTGCGTCCGTCATTTCGCCAGCACGCACCGTGAAATGCACCGTGATCAGTTAAGGGCAATACAGCCACACCCAGGCTCCAAGCGAATGCCAAGACACGCTCTAAACTCACCGAACTCGACTCGGAAAGAAGTGCGTCACGAAATTCTTCTGCATCAGTTGGAACTTGCTTCGGTTGTAGAGTTGGTGTTGCATCTAGAACAAGTAACGACAAATAGTGTGCGTATACCGTAAATGCACTCAGCCGTCGTTCATCAGCACGGGCTGGCACTTTAAAACGGGCTATTCCTGCCGCCTCGGAATTTAGCGTCAAAGGCTCGCTTCCCAAAATATCTTCTGTATTCCATCGGAAGACTCGTCCAATGGTTGAAGCGGCTTGTCTCATCTCGGTTTCCGTCTGAACTGGTGAGGTCGCAGCCATCCTTTTCGCTAGGTTGGGTGGTAATATGCGTTCGAGTACAAAGTCTCGCTCGATGCCAGCAGCACTTAATCGCTCGAACAAGGCGGATGGACTAGGAGATCTAATCGGAAGGAAAAGTTCTTCACGCAGGCTGACACCTAGCGCTGTCACTACCTCTTGCAGCCGAGCTAAACTGGCAGAGCCATAGTCGGTGGCTTCATAGCGTTGAACCTGTTGTTCCTTCAATCCAAGCCGTTCGGCAAGCTCCTTGTGACTTAAACCAGCAGCAATACGTGCCTGCACCAGCGCATGAGGTAATTGATCGAACGACTCTACACAGAGCACGCCTCGCCTGCCGGATTGCAATTCATCAAACTCAGCCAATTGCTCACGAAGCTCGTCAAGTTGGCTGCGGAGCGCATTGACCTCAAGCTGTGCTAACAGCGGATCGGCACCTTTCCGCAGCGGCGCTTTATTCAAGGCACTAACGAACTTCTCCGCTTGTGCCTTTGTGATCCGATATTGTCGCTCATTCTTTATCATGGTCCGTCCATTCCTCGCTACAGATTAAGAGCGATGATCCCCTTTGGATTGCCGGTGTTCTTGTCGATCTGGAAGAATTCCAAAAACGTGTTGCCAATAGGATCGGCCGCAATACTCGACGGAAAAAACTCGCCATAGTACTTGGCCTTCTGGGCGGCACGTTGGTTGGAAAAATCTCCGAACACGGGTTCGTCGGATAGTAACTTGGGTATGTCCATTCCCCCTGGCTCCCACGCAACGTCATAGTCCCTGGGGACCCGCTTCGTTGTGACGAAGCTTCCGTCCAAATACATCCGCTTGCACCCGGCGGCCCTGAAAATGGCAATCGCAGACTTCAGACCACCGAGCAGCCACCGGCGATGTGCTGTAGAGCCGCACCGCTGCTCGATCTCATCCCAGTCCGCTATGTGAATGCCCGGAGGCAGGTTGCCGTCCGGGTCGGTTGGAGGAATCATATAACACAACAATATCGTTGTGTTACTGTCTCGTCAAGCGGTGCGGCGGCAATCCAGGGATTCTCTAAATATTATGCAAGGCTAGTCCCAGTATATACTTACGCACAGGTGTCAGTGCTCCGAAAAAACCTTCCTGACAGAGCCTGCCTCGCCCCCCTCCCCAACGCGGCACTTTCCGGTCTAGAACGGGGCATTTGCCGGTCCAGTAGTGCCACAAAGTCAGCAACAGGGAGTTGAAGGCATGAAGATCGCCACGACCTTCATGCTTCATGTGAACTGAACATTACCGGTTCTCGTTTAACAGGATCCGTTTTCGGGGACTTCTCGGCCGGGCGTGCGTTTTGAGTGTCCGATATACTCACCTCAATAATCTTTCTGACTTCTTCCTATTTGGGTATTCTGCCATGATCCGTCGAATTGCTCTAGGACTTTTCATATTGCTTGCGATCCTGGTGCTCAGCGTGTTCGCCTTTCGCAATGCAGATGGGACTTCAATGAAGGCGTCCCTGCAAACTGCCAAGAAAACGACCGACAGCCTATCCGCTGATATTCAGAAAGAAATCGCCATAATTGAGAAGCTTCCTGCTGCCGACCCACTGATCTCACGGACGATTGCTGCCTTCGACAAATTTATGACTGCGGCCGAGAAGCAGCAGGGAGCATCACCGACAAAGGATTTTGAAGCACTACAGGCTGAACGTCAGATTCTTCGGGCCGCATTGCTTGCGTCAATTTCCGAACATGAAACAAACCGTCAACGGTTGTTGGCTACTCTTACGGCTTCACAACGAGAAGCCGATACGACGGGGGCTGCATTTGATCGCCTACTAAACACGCCGGATAAGTTGTCCGACAAGATCATGCTGGGAATAAAGGAGTTTCTCTCATATCTGTCCTTGCCACTCCTACTACTGCTTGCGTTGATCTGCTATTCGATTTTTCCTCCATCTTGCGAAAGCCTCGCTCGTGCCCTAGAGTCCTTTTCCTCGATCAAGTTGGCGGGGGCCGAAGTTGTGCTGACGCAGCAATTGAGACGGAACTCCGCCGAAGTTGTAGAAACCTTTCGTGAGAAGGTGACTAAGACATTTTCAACGCTAGCTGAGAAACATGACCTAACGGAGAAGCTCCAACAAGTTCTGGCGTCACCAACAGTTACTACTGCTATGGATGTTATTGGTATAGGAACAATTCCAGGCTTTCGAGCTACTATCCATGTTCCCGATATGTTTTTTTCGCATACTCTCTGTCAACTATTGAATTATTATCCTGACCAGCACAACGGTCGCCCCTCTGCACACGGCGCAATTAAGTCCATTCGGTTCGGAATTATTGGCCGGTCTTGGCGCTTAAGGGAATGTGATAAATCTAACGTAGAAGCCGATCAGATTCAGCTTATGAAACATTGGGGCATGACGAAGGATGAAGCTAAAAAGGCAACCGCACACGAAGGCCCAAAGACCGTTAGTGCGACTCTATTACTCGACCAAGTATCTCAGCAGCCGGTTGCTGTCTTATATATGGACGCCTCAAATGCCGACGCCTTCGGAAATGCGCCGGACTTCCACCAAGTTTTGCAGCAAGCGTGCATAGACACCGGTCTGACAAAGGCCCTAGGCACTATTGTCGAGAAGGCCAAAGTATCTGCACCCTTGATTCGGATTGATTAACGATGACAAACGGTGACGGGTCTTACGAGGCGCTGGCAGCCGAATATTACGATACAGTTGCTCACCCAACATGCTTCAACTTTCGAATTGCCAGTACTATTATTCTGAGGAAATGGAACTCAGTCCTTGCAGAGGGAGACGAAATATGTGAAGTGGGATGCGGAAAGTCCCTGTGCGCCGAGTTCTTGAGCGAAAAACGCCGCTCATTGGCGCACCTTCATTTGGTGGACTCATCACCAAGTATGTTGGCCTACTCCAAAGAGTGGCAGAAGGACGTAGTGGAGTTAGTCTTGTCCGATGTGGAAGCTCTTCCATTTTCAGCGAGTATGTTTGATGTTGTCGTTAGCATCCTGGGCGACCCGTATAACACCAATGAATTTTGGACAGAATTGAATCGGGTCGTTAGGCCGCACGGAAGGGTGCTATTTACTACGCCGTCTTACGAATGGGCTAGCCAATATCGAGACTGCCATGATGGCGGTGTAAGCGACAAGGCGCTGTTCATGACCCGCAAGGGTGAAAAGCTCTATGTTCCATCCTATGTGAATCCACGGAATGAGCAGGTGGCACTTATGGGCGCAAACGGTTTTTCTGTGCTAGAAACAATGTCCGTTCATCGACGAGACATTTTACTGGGATACATTTCTCCGAAAATTGAGGCTGTGGGAAATGAGGACTTACCCATTGTGTCCGGTTACCTCGTGCAAAAGAACTGATATTCTTTTGCAAAGAAGGAGCGTGCGCAGGGGGCGTATTCCCTAGGCCGATCTTGGATTCTGGCCGGTCTCTGGCCAGGTGGCGAGGGACCGGAATCTTGCGGAAATGGTTGGCGAGGCCGAAGTGCGATACCTCAATTCGCACATTAGTCCTGGTTGAGCCAACAAAACTACATATGGATTTGTTTTTGGCCACCTAGCCCTGTAAAGTGCGTAGGTCAAGCCTTTTCAGCCTAGGACAAACGCTATGGCAAGCGAATATAATGACGACTTTCTCCGATGGACCTATACATTTGAGGTCGATCATAAAGACCGCCTCGATTCAGGTGACGGAATGCTGATCACCGTTGTGATCGTGCTTGGCGCAGCGGGAGCGTATTACATGCAGATATGGCCGGGAACTGCGTGGGGATTCTGGCAATGGGTGTTCGCAGTCCTATCCGTCTTGTTTTTCCTGGCCTTCGGTGCTGCGGCAGTTACGGTAATCGGCTCCATCTGGCCAAGAAAAAAGGGCTTGCCGTCACATCCTCACAAGTATCTTGAGTTTCTCAAAGGCCACGAGAAGTATTACCGGCACTACCACTCATCAGAGGACAAAGTCGACACCCGAGTTGAGTATGAATTAAGGCGTATGCTGCGGGGAAACTTGGTCGATGCGGCCGGGAACAATCGAGACAAGAATCTCACCAAGATGAAGTGGCAAGTCGCCTCGAAGGTAGCCATTTCTGTGGTAATTGCTATAATCTTCCTTAACGTCGTCCCATCGTTCTTCTGCATGCAAGCCAACAAGGCAAGTGAAATGGATGATATTCACAAAGTTGAGATAATGGCCATGCCCCCGAACAATGGAACGAAACCATGAGCGATGAAAAGCCGACGACGAGCGGGGAAAAGAGTGAAGCCGCACCGAGTGCCCCTCCCTCCAGGCCCGCGGACCCATTGCCGCAATTAATCAAACACTCTGGTGATGGGATCAAAGTTTTTGGCCCTGCTATCGACATCAGAACATTCAAGACATCATCCGACGAATGAGGAGACTTGCGATGCGTGGCGATGATGACGAAACTCCCCCAACAAAACCTAACGATCCTCCGCCAGAGATTGTGGACAACACCGAGTCTGACAAAGACATTCGACACGGGTAGGCATGACTACAGCCCCTCCCCGCTCGATGCGAGTGGGGAGGGGACGATTGTGGACGTCGAATTGGGCGACGGCGGTGCTAAATTCATTGCAAAAACGCGTCATATATATATGATGGAGCCTATAGCCATTAGAAACGGCCGCATTTGATATTTTCTATGGTCTGCCAACGCGAATCTCACGTTCGTCGGCTAGCTCCTGTATCGGATTTGCCTGGCGGGCAATTCTGTTGAGGCATTCTGGGGGCGGTTTCGGCCCTTCAATAGGAGCTAAATCCGAGGCCAAAACGTGGCATAATCATATGATAGACAAATTAGCTCTTCAGTTTCGCTGTGTCCTTCGACGAGTTGGCCGGTCTGTATCGCCGTCGCTGGGAAATCGAAACGAACTTCGCGCACCTAAAGACAACTATGGGCATGGACGTACTGCGCCAGACGGTGCTGTTGCCATGCTGCCGTAAGTAAACATTCTCCTCAATTTCTCCTTGACGGCTTGCGTTTCGGTTCCCAGTCAGTAGGCTGGCCAATTCTCATGGTGTCCTTCATCTTGGACCCCCTGTGGGGCAGTTTTTTCTTTTCACTTCAAGAAAGAGTGTACTTTCGATGACTGGTGTCGCAGAGAAGCTCCACAGTTTCCGAAGAAGAGAATGGCCAGGCGCAGCGGGCCCGCCGTCAGGCACAGCCGCAGCCGATCGAGGCCGACGACAACCAGTTGATCGCCCCATACACCAACTTCTGCCGAGTCACGGGCACGCCCGAAGAGCTGATTGTCGATATCGGGCTCAACACCCAGGGCGCCGCGGTGCCCATACAGCCGATCAAGCTAAACGCAGCGGGTGGTGATGAACTACAACACAGCCAAACGACTGCTAGGCGCGCTACAAATGTCCATCGCTCGGCACGAGCAAGCGTTCGGAGTGTTAGAAACCAACGTCCAGAAGCGCGTCAGCCCGCAACCCCGCTAGGAGGAACCCTGGCGGTCAGGACGGTGTTTGCCGAGGGAGCATTTCAGGTACAGTTTTGTACGGAAGTGCTTATCCCGCGCAGAGTTTCACACTGCTCATGGAAACGCAAATGTTTCTTCGGTCGATGTGACCGAAGTATTATCCATGCCCGGATGAGACCGACTATTTACGGCCACCCACCGGAAGAGTAGATTTTGTACTGCACCACATTCTTGAACCGCAGCCTTTCTCATGTCGAAGCCCTCCCTGCAATCCGCCGTACCAAGCGCGCTCGGCTATTACTTTCAGAGCCTCTACGCGCTTGTGCTTCTTTGCGACGCCGAAGACGATGCGGGAATCAGCATCGAGACTGACGACGACCTTCTTCTTGAAGGCGACGTCAACAAGCTCGTCCAGCTCAAGCACAGCCTCGCTGATAAGGCCCACCTTTCCATTACCGACACCGGTCTTTGGAAAGCGATCCGCAACTGGAGCCCCCGGACCCGGGACGGAACGGAGCAGTTTTTGTTCGTGACCCGTGCTGTGATTACCGACGACTCCGCGCTCTACCCGCTGATAAAGCCGAATACTCACCGCAAGGAACTTGTCGCGGCACTGGTTGCCGAGGCGACAAGAGTGATGGATGAACGGACGGCCGCCGAAAAGGCAGGCAAAAAGCCGATTCCGCACCAGGAACGCTACAAAGGTTGCGAGGCATTCTTAGCGTTGAATCCGAAGAGCCAGCAGCAATTGGTGAAGTTCATTCAAATTCCGCTGGATGCCCCTACAGCCGCAGATGTACCGGAGATCCTTTCGAAGAAACTTGGCTCGATGCTTCTTCCGAACGTCAGGGAAATAATTATCGAGCGGCTGATTCAGTGGTGGGACCGAGAGGTTCTCCTTTCCCTTCTAGGGAAGCGACTACGCAGCCTCTCCAAGCAGGAGCTGCAAACGGCGTTGAACCGGCTCATAATTGAACACGGCGAGGAATCACTGCCTGACGACTTCAGCCCCCTTCAGCCTACGGGCAATGACGATGGCGTCGGTCGTTTCATGCAGAGGCAAATCGATTGGGTTAACGGTGGAATTGCACGACTAAATCGCGCAGCTCTTGCCAGGTGGCGGGCGAGGAATCAGCGCGAAGCCTGGATGCGCAAGGAGATTTCAATCGCCCAGGAACTCCGCAAGTACGACGACTATCTCGTGGAGCAATGGAAGGACCGATTCGCCCCTGCAAAGGAGGACTGTAAGTCCTCTGATGAACAAGCGCAGTGCAAAGTAGGGCTCATCCTGCTCGACTGGTCGCACCTGAACGCTCCCAAGGATGTCCGGCCTATCCGGAAGCTGTGGGAGCACGCCTACTTGATCCAAGGCACCTTTCAACAGCTAGCCGAACAGGGGGATGTGGGCTGGCACCCAGATTACGAAGCTAAGTACAAAGCGCTGAAGGAGTCCACCTGATGTCTGACTCAATCGACACCTACGCTGCGACGAACCCTGCTTTCAGCTCGATATTGCTTTACTCGTACATCGAGGGATACGGCTCGACTAACTCCAACGGTCTGCCATTCCCGTTAATCTTGCTGCCCGTGCCCATCGTACTTACCAGCGACATTGCGACCGCATTCGAAGGCACGAACACCAAAACGGGATTACTGTCCTGGATCGCTCGCAATCCTGAAGTCACCGTCGGCATGCGTGATCGCCTTTACTCGACGTCCGAATTCAGCAAACAGGCTTTGCTCTTTGGCATTCGCTACGGCGTATTCTCGCTCGCAGAAACCGGCCGTATCTTCCTGAAGCCTGATTCTCTGGCGAAGAAACCTCCATCAGCCGGAAGCAGTTACGTCGTCGATGCGATGAAGCTCGCCAAACGCCTAGGCGCGTGGATCGGCGACGCCGGGACCACCGAAACTATCCTGATTGCGCTTGGGACGAACCGATGAGTCGTTGGCAAATCAAGTCCGTTCTCTTCTACAGCCATGACAATCGGCGAGTTGAGCTTCCGTTCAAACTGAATGACGTGACGATCATTGTCGGGGAATCCTACTCCGGAAAATCCGCGATTATCGAAGCCGTCGACTACGCGATGGGGGCGTCGCAATGCCACATACCTGGCATCGTCAGGGAAACGTGTTCGTGGGTCGGCATTCTCTGGATTCAGGAGAAAAGCGAGTTTCTTATTTGCCGTCGTGTGCCGCCGCTAAAAGCAAAGTCTTCTGAGGACGTCTATGTCTCAATTGGCGCGCCTGTAAGCGTACCAGAGAAGGCCGAAGAGCTTTCTCGAACGACCAACGTCGACGGTGCTCTGCGACAATTTGAGCAGGCAATTCTGATCGGCGACGTCACCGGCACGACATTTACTGAACGCGAAGGTACTCGCATTTCGGTCCGCAACGCCTTGCCATATATATTGGTCAGTGACGACGTGATCATTGACAAGATCGCGCTCTTTCGTGGCGTGAAGGAATGGCGTCAGGCAGTTATCGATTCGATCCCATATTTCCTCGGTGCCGTCGACGAGACCACCGCAACGAACGAGATCAAACTGAAAAAGCTTCGTTCCCAGCTTGGGAAACTAGAGGCCCGCCAAGAATCAACTGCCGGAGACACCGATGCCATGCTCGGCAAAGCGAAGGAACTGTTGCGAGAAGCGATCGAGGTTGGAATCATCGCGAACCAGAATCTCGAATCACTGTCACGTGATCAGGTCAGCGAAACTTTGTCGAGAGTAGCTTCGTGGGTGCCAGGGTCGGAAATCGATTCCGAGGCCAACGATCAACTCGCCTCGCTCTATGCGTTGGAGAGAGAGTTTCTAGCAGACCTCGCGCACCTGCGGGGCATGCAGAACACCGCGCGATCCGCTGTACAAACCGCAGGCGAATTCACCAGCGCCATCCAGGAACAACGCAGCAAACTTCAATTGGCCGAACTATTCAAGGCCGAAAACTACGCGGAATCCTGCCCCCTTTGCAATTCGAGTATTGCGACCAACACCCCCACGCTTGCGAATATTCAGTCGGCACTCGCTCAGCTCGATGGAGAATTAAAGGAAGTAAATGAAGATCGTCCCCAGATCGACGCCTATCTTCGAACGCTAGACGGCAAGATTGTCCAATCGGTCGAAAGCCTCAAGCGTGTCCGCGGGCAGATCAGTGCGATAGTGCGTCAAGCACAGGACAACACTGCGCGACTCCAGGGCGATCCTCGACGAATGCGTGTCGTCGGCCGTGTAAGTTTCTTCAACGAGCAAGCTACAGAAGACCTCAGCAGCCTTTCCGAAGACAAGATCCAACAGTTGCGGGACAAGATTTCCGACTTGGAATCGCTGGTTGATTCCGATAGTAAAGCCGAACGCGTCATCGGGTTGCAGCATCAGGTTTCCACCCACGCGACGGCAATTCTCAAAGAACTGCCGTTCGACGTGAACTACAGGAACGCGCACCTAATGTTCGACGCACGAAAGCTGCTGGTCAAATTCGTCATCGGTCCGCGCGTCATGGAGATGCGGGATGTCGGTGGGGACGAAAGCTACCTCAGCGGACGCTTGAGCACGATACTGGCGATCCATCGAGTGTTCGCTGAAGGCAAACGCCCTGTTCCTGGGGTTGTGATCCTCGATCAACTCAGCCGACCTTTCTATAACCCCGAGACTCGCAAAGAAGAAGTCATAATCAAAACCACTGACTCGACGGACTTGAAACGTTATTTTGACGCGATATTCACCGAAGCCGACACGCAGAAACTACAAATAATAGTTCTCGAACACGCGTACTTCGAGGACTTTCCGAAGTACGTGAGCGCTGTAATCAAACGTTGGGGTCCAAAAGAAAAACTGATTCCTGCAGATTGGCCTCGCATCGACGACAGCGGTGCCGTTGCCCCCGCTTTTCCAGCATCATAGCAGGGCCCATGCGGCCCGCATCCGTAGGGAGTATCACGAACCTAGCACCAAAATGGGTGTCAAGATTCGCCCATGGCGATTGGAAGTTCTCAAGATGGCGGGCAAAACCACCCCGACCGAAGCCGTTTTGGTCCGACACACCGACACAACGAACGTCGGTCGATTTGACGGCTTTGTGTAATTGCTCATATTACATTCGCTCTTCAATCGATGGGATTGAAAAAGAGTGCTAAATCCGAGGCCAAAACGTGGCATAATCAAATGATAGACAAATTAACCCTTATTCACTTCGTCCATCCTGGCCTCGTCTATCTCCCGAAGCACTTGGCGAGTCACCTGTAGGGCGCGATCATCCGGCGACTGAAAGTACCAATGTGACTGAGTCATCATTTTCGGCGCTCATGATGCGCGGATCCCATTCCCTTCGTAAAACCAAGAAACAAGCATAAAAGCCGGCCCGCGCATGGAAATTAGCCTGTGACGGCGATGAGAAATTGACTCTGAAATGCATGGCCGAACCGCCGGCATCGCTCGACAGTAGCACCATTGCGACGATTCAGAGTTGCTTTCTGAGAGCCAGCCCATAGACTCACTGTTATGAGCCTCGATTTAGGCATAGTTGGTGGAAGTACATGCTCGAGCGATGGATGGCATACTGAGTTGCTAAATTTAGCTCAAAAACATGGCATATATACTTGGTGAAGCGTATATCCATTAGACGTGGCGTTGATACACGCATAGGCACGACTAAATAATGTCACAAGATCAACAGCCATCGTCGCAAGGTGACCAAGAGCAGTTGAACCTGCTAGTCACTCGCGATCCATTTCAGCTTCGTTCACTACCATTGCGCTTTCGTTGGGAATTCACGCGGCGGCATCCCTATTATCAATTGGCATGGCAGCGCGCTCAGCCTTTTTACCGTGGTGTCGCCGCACCGGACGAGTTGAATCAATTTTTTCAATTGTTCGCCGTCATGCACCTGACCGCAATCGGCGTTAGTGCTGAGCCACCAGATCCGGCCACGGCGTTCGAGAATCTGGACCAAATAAATCTGAACCCAGCCTGGTTATCAGGTGCAGTTCATCCTGTATCACTACGCGGACTGGCTGGAGTTCTTATTGCATTCCTAGGTAAGGAATCGCTTCGATCGCTGAGCGAAGTATTTCAGCTCGCAGCGCGCGAGGACACTGACGAGCGACCGCCTTCCAAAGCAGAAGCTCATCAGTCACTTTTGACCTTGCGGCACTCCGACCTGGACGCCTTTCCCGAAGAACCCTATGTGTCCATTAATCCCGCCGCTTCTGAGAGACAGATCGTAGATTCCATTAAGCAACTGCTAAGGCAGTGGAAGTCGGAGCGGCAATTGGGTGAGCGACGCGAGCGAGCTGACAGTTACGATAAGTATTTAGAAGTTTTCGACCTTCGGGAAGCATGGCGCGATGGGCGCTATGAGCGATCGGAGGAAATGACGCTCCGTGAAGTGGCGCACGAAGTAGGTCGATCGCTTTCAACGGTAGGGAAACAATACCGCCGAGCATTTGAACTTCTCATGGGGCAAAGCTACTCACCAGCAGTGTGGTATCGAACTTTTGGTCTGATCAAGCTGAGCGACTTAAACAGTAATGTACCCGGCCGCGTCAGTCAGCATCGACCGTTTTCGTCGCCTGTGCGCCGTGACGTTCCAGAGTCTCGCCTTGCGTCTTCACACGATCCCGAGCGGCCGGGGTTACTGGAGAGTGCGATAGCAATGGGAGGGGGTGCCGGAGTTGAAGGAATTGTGGAAAACATCCTCCGGCTCATTGCGTCGGGAAATACCGACGAACAGATTCTTCAAGAGCTGAATTTGGAGGAGAACGCTACTCGGGCCATTGTCTTTCTAAGGGGCCGGGGTAGGGACATGTAGGTCAGCTGACGCTCTTGGCAGGAAAATAACGCCTGCATTATTTGGCAACGGGTAGAAGGTGAGCCGCGACGCGGCCGCCCTCAGTAGGGCTGACTGATCCGTCATCCCCCACCCAATTGCCATGTCCGAGGCCACCCCCAACCCGACCGAATTGCGCCCGAACCTTTCGCCGGCCGAATTTGCCCGCGAATCCGGCCTGGGGATCGCAACAGTCCGCCGTTATGTGAAGGCCGGAAAGTTGCCCAGGGCCCAGCCCGGGGGCGAACGCTGCCGAGTCATGATTCCTCGGTCTGCCCTTGCTGCCGTCTCCAAAGCATGCGGAGGCAACACCGACGACCCACGGGCCATCGCCGCGGAGACCGCGGCCGAGGCACCCACCAATCGCAAACCGCGAGGTCCCAAACCTCGTTGGATGAAACCAGACTTCAATTCCAGGTAACCATTTCAATGTCCAAACCCCGCAAGAACGTCCTCGTTCGCTGCCAGCACTTCCAGTGGCGACTGACTCGCCGCGGTGGCGTGTGGCAGGCCGACGGGAGGTCAAATACGCCCGGTGCCGGACGGCACTCGCTGGGCACGGGAGACCGCGACGAGGCCATGGAAAACTTGGCCCAGCTTGACGCCTTGATCGCAGCCAAGTTGGGCCTCGCGCCCCTGCCCGTCGTCGCCAAGGAAGAATCAACAGTATTGACGTTGGAAGAAGGGCGCCGCCTTTACGAGGAGCACATCCAGCGCCCCCGCGTTGCCGGCGGCGTGCGGGCGTCCACCCAAAAGCGCTACAGGTCGGTGTTCGACAAGTTTGTGCCTTGGGCCAAGTCGAACGGCATCCTGTCGTGGAATGCCGTGACCAAGAAAAACCTGCACGACTACGCGTCGTACCTGGAGAAGCTGGGCTACGCCGGCAAGACGTTGCGGAATGAGTTGACCGTGCTCGTGCAAACCATTAAATGGCTTGTCGAGGAGAAGCACCTGCCCGAGGACCGGCGCATCCGCCTAAAGTTTCGCAAGGTGGAAAGCCAGTCCGCATACTGCTACCACCGCGAGCATGTCGAGGCGATGGTCGCTTACTGTGGTCAGCGGGAGGCGCTGCTCTGGTTGAAACGTGTTATCGTAGCGCTGGCATGCACAGGCCTGCGCATCGCCGAGTTGGCCATGCTGCGGTGGTCCGATATTGACAACAACACGGGGTATATCATCCTGCCCGATGAGTCCGGGCAGGCTGATGACGCCAAAGCCGGAAACCGCCGTGAGACAAAGGGTGGCTGCACGCGTCGCCTGCGGATCCACCCGGACCTGGCGGCGGTGCTGTCCGAGATGCCGCGATCCGCTGACGGCTATGTATTTCATGGCCCCCGTGGGGGACGACTAAAACCTGACACGGTGCGTCGCATCTTGGTGAGCAAGGTGCTAACGCCGCTGACCGCGACGTTTCCGTCAGCGCCAGGAGAACGTGGTTTCAAGGACGGCCGCTTGCACAGCTTCAGGCATTTTTTCTGCAGCATGTGCGCGAGCCAGGGAGTAGCGGAACGAGTCCTAATGGCCTGGCTCGGCCACGCGTCGAGCGACATGATCAAGATCTACTTCCATTTGCACGACACCGAATCGCGTCAGCAGATGGATAAACTGAACCTGTTGGGAACAGCCGGCATGCGGCCCACCGGCACTGATAACCGGGCCGCGCAATGTGAATCGGAGGATCCGCCAAGCCAGGAGAGTAACGGTGAGCCGGCTCCTGAGCCTACCGAATGACACAGTCATTGACACAGTTAACTGTGTCAATGAAAAGGCCCTTCGCAAGTCGTGTTCAATTCACCACTTGCGTAGGGCGCTGTGAAAAACGCGGAGGGCATGGGATTCGAACCCACAACCCCTTGCGGGGCACCTGATTTCGAGTCAGGCCGCTGGCCAGTTCGCTTACCCTCCTGAAATGGGCGGTTGTCCGTGACTCTGACCGCCATTTCCGTAGTGGAATTGTACACCAATTTAACCCGGGCGGCATGGCCCCGGCAACCGCGGAGTGGGGCAGGGGAGGGGGCGGTTTTTGGCTTGTCAGCCGGGTTCGTGCGTGATTCGCTCGCTCGCGCTTCGAGCTAGTCTCACTCGGCTAAAACAGGGCGGTACTGGTCGTGCGGGAATTGACGACGGGTGCCGGCAAGCCGCTCGGAGGCCGCGCAACTGGTCCTTTCGGATAAGGTGTTGCCACCCGGCCGGGGTGGTGCGACACAACCGGTGTAGACCGTCGCTCGACTGTGGTTCGTAGGGGCCAGCGACACTCGGTGCAATGTATCGGTTCTTGCAAACCTAAGCCGTGTACGGGCTTGGCCAGATTCACGCGCTCTTGGCGTCGCGCGTGTCGATACCTCATCCTGCTGCCACGGAAGGCTGTTCGTTCCCCGCTTCACCCAGCGAGCCTTCCATGTCTAAGAATATGTTTCGCATCGTCACCCGTGGTAGCGATGGCACTTTGCGCATCCGCGACTATCCCAAGCAAGAGTCGCTCTTGAAGATGCACACCCAGATTGGCGTGGACGATTGCAGCACCGACCTGGACTTGCGCGGGATGCCCGTGTTCCGCGGCCTGATCGGCCCGATGCCAGAGGGGAAAGAGATTGTGCGCTATGAGTCCCCCGAGGTGTTTGAAACGATCACCAAGGAATGGGGCGCACCGACCGCCAAGCGCCGCCGC
Source organism: Planctomycetota bacterium (assembly GCA_021413705.1). Taxonomy (GTDB): domain Bacteria; phylum Planctomycetota; class Planctomycetia; order Pirellulales; family UBA7805; genus JAIOPX01. The sequence goes on from JAIOPX010000012.1 coordinate 22,619, forward strand.
AGCCGGACGCAAGTGCAGTAGGTCCATTCTGCCGGAAGGTGTCTGGGTGTTGGAGTCCAGCCTTTAGGCTGCCGTCGGCTTCGGAAGCAGGCTGAAGCCTGTACTCCAACATCCAGCCCACGCCTCGGCAAGGCGGACCTACTTCTGCCGAAATGCCTGCATAATTGCCAAGGGCTGCCTGCCTCACGCGCAGGCACGCCCGAAGGCATCTCGCTTGAGCCACCGCCAAAAAAATCCTTGTTGGCGCATGTCCAAGATCAATAAGGTCTTGCGCACCATCCCGGCGGTCTGCCAGCATCGTTTGGCACTGAAGCTGCTACTAGTGGCAAAAACACCTTGGGACTGCACAAGTTTCAACGGCTTGTGTGTCACAACCTCAACCGCAGCAATCTTTCCCGGCTCTATGAACACCACCTGGTTCAATTACAGCCTGTGCATTGTCGTGGTGCTCTCGGGGTCGGTCTCGATCGGTGCTTCATCTGGGGAATCGGGTGTATTGCACTGGACGGTCGTGCGAAATTGCTCAACTCACATGCGGTCTTGCGTCGGTTCGTTTGCCGCGGAGAACGAAGCACAAGAATTTCGACGTTCCGTGTCCAAAAGCCCAAAACAATTTTGCCTCTCGCGTACGAAGAACGACGATCGTGGTTCGACGTCGTTCATCTTCAACTCTCTGGCCCAGATTCGGCCAGACTCTTGCTCGTTTGCCGCGATGGGAGCGGTGTTGCTGAGCTGCACTAAGCATCGTGCAAGCAGCTACACAATTGTTGCCATCGAGTATCGCAGCAATTGAGGCCCATTCTCTCTGACGGTCGCCGCCGTTCGTAATTCGCCACTGGGATATCTCGTCACTGGGAACTCCCAGCGCCGATGGCTCATGCGCGGTAGCCGACGGATGTCTTGGAGCGCCGAGTATTTCAATGCTGAACTTCGCAGGTGATGTGTTAAGCGATTCGTATTGTCGGTGTTTCATGTTGTAAGTGTCCTTTTTTTAGCCGAAAGGCGGTCCCAATGCTTAAGGTGATTCGATGGTGTCGGTGGGGGGCGATGTTGACGTTCTTGATGATCTTGGTGTCGGCTGCGGTAACGTCAACGACGGATGTTCGAGGACAGGAAAAGAAAGAAGAGAAAAAAGAAGAAGGGGAGAAGAAGGCCACCCCGGTGGCGGCCGAAGCTCCCCCACCTGCGGCAGCGGCTCCGGCCGCCGCGCCGGAAGCAGCCCCCGCGGCTGCGGCAACTGCGGCCGGGACGCCGACTGTTGCTCCTTACATTTCGGCTACTAGTCCCGATCCAAGTAAGCCACTCTGGCCTGATCCAACGGGGGCTAATGCAGGTGCGGGCGTCACGCCTTCGCCTGCCGAAGGCGATATTCCCTCTAAGATGACGCCTGAAGATCTCCACAGTCGTATCACGCACAACATGTTTTCCATCAACATGGTGTGGGTGCTGATCGCCGGCTTTCTTGTAATGTTCATGCAAGCCGGTTTCATGATGGTGGAGACGGGCTTGTGTCGCGCCAAGAACAGCTCGCACACTTCCGCGATGAACCTGATGATTTATCCATTGGGATGCTTGGCGTTCTGGGTTTACGGTTTCGGCATCGGTTGGGGCAATTGGTACAATGCGCCTGCCGCCCCGACAGGTTGGTATGCATCCTTAGGTCCCGGACTTTCAATACTCAACGAGGGAAAAGGAATTGGCGGGGAACCAAATCACCCCAAATTCGGCCTAATCGGGACGAAGGGATTCTTTCTGTGGGGCATGGACGATGTCAGCGTGATGGCGCTGTTCTTCTTCATGATGGTGTTCATGGACACGACCGCTACGATTCCCACGGGGTCGATGGCCGAGCGCTGGAGCTGGAAAAATTTCTGCCTCTTCGGTTTATGGATTGCCTTACCCTATTGTCTCTATGGCAACTGGGTGTGGGGTGGAGGTTGGCTGTCGCAAGCGGGGCTCAACTGGAATCTGGGACATGGAGCGGTGGATTTCGCCGGCTCAGGCGTGGTTCACTCCATGGGAGGTGTGATCGCCCTGGTCGGGGCAATCCTCATCGGTCCGCGCATCGGCAAATACGTTAATGGAAAGCCGGTGGCCCTGGCCGGTCATAACATCCCGATGGTCGTGGTCGGCACGTTCATTCTGGCGTTCGGTTGGTTCGGGTTCAATCCAGGATCAACGCTCTCTGGAATTGATCTGCGGATCAGCGTCGTCGTCGTCAACACAATGCTGGCAGGCGTGGTAGGGTCACTGGCCACGATGGTAACCCTGATGGCCATGAAATTGAAGCCTGACACCTCCATGCTTTGCAACGGCATGTTGGCCGGACTGGTGGCGGTTACCGCCCCCTGTGCGTTCATCGATAGTTGGGCTGCGGCCTTGATCGGCGGCATTGCCGGTGTGGTGGTTGTATTCAGCGTGTTCTTTTGGGACCGCCTGGGTATCGACGATCCGGTGGGCGCCATCTCGGTCCACGGTGTCAATGGCATCTGGGGCGTATTGTCACTGGGACTCTTTGCCAACGGCAAGTACGGCGCCGGCTGGAACGGTGTTGTGCGTGACGAATGGGTGAAGAAGGCCGGCTCCGATGGAGTTCGCGGCCTGTTCTATGGCGATTCCTCGCAGTTCATGGCTCAAGCACTTAGCGCCGTCACGGTGCTGGTGTTTGGCTTTGTCGTGTCCTTCATCATGTTCAAGATCACCAACCTGATCACACCGATTCGCGTGACCAAGGAAGTGGAACTGGAAGGGCTCGACGGACCGGAAATGGGTTGCCTTGGGTATCCCGATTTCCAATTGGCCGGAGAAAATTAAAGGTCATTTTGATGTGCCTCGCGCAAGCGACCATCGAAGCGACGGAGTTCTGGCTACCGCCTGGCCAGAAGGACACCCCAATGGCTTGGATCGGCCGGTCACCTGGTCGGTCCAAGCCGGGGTGGCTGGCGG
>JAIOPX010000221.1 GCA_021413705.1 Planctomycetota bacterium
CCGCCGACGATAGGCGATCACGGCTCCGAGGACGCTGCCATTGTTCTTGCGGGCGATGCCGCCCTTTGTAGCTACCCGAGCGCCGGCGACACGCTGTCGGACCGAAGCTCTCACTGCAACACTGCAACTGATCCGTCGATCGACCATACTGACCTTGGTAACTCAAGGCGTCTGGTGCGTCGCCACGGACCTCGGCTTCGATACTGCCATAACCTGCATGGGTGGTTCTTATTTAATGGGAAGGTCTGGGAGCAGGACACGCAGCACAGGATTCAGGAACTGGCGAAAGACACCGTTTTCAGCATCCACAGCGAGCTTGTCGGCACCGGAGACCCCAAGGCCCAAGCCTCGCTGACCAAATGGGCCAAGGCCAGCCAGTCGTCTGGACGCATCGCCGCAATGCTCAGACTGGCGCAAAGTGAAGTGCCCGTAGCGCCGGAGCAACTCGACTGCGAGCCTTTCCTGCTGGCGGTGCAGAATGGCATCCTGGACTTGCGGACGGGCGATCTGCTACCTCATGATCCCAAGCACTTGATCACAAAGCTCAGTCCAGCCGCGTACCACCCCGATGCTCTCTGCCCGCTCTACGACCAGTTCATTTCGCAGCTCATGCGGGGCAACGTCGAACTGATCGAGTACCTGGACAGGCTGTGTGGATGGTTCCTCACCGGCGATATCTCGCACCAGATCCTGCCGATCTTTTTTGGCCAGGGCTGCAACGGCAAGAGCACGTTGGTTGACCTCATGCTTTACGTGATGGGGGACCACGCGTGTATCGCGCCAGAATCGCTGCTTTCATCTGGTTCCAGGGACGAGCACCCGACACAATTGGCGGACTTGCAGGGACGGCGTCTGGTCGTTGCTTCGGAGACGGAACATGGTTGCCCCCTGAGAACCGCGCAGCTCAAGCGGCTGACGGGTGATGGGCGGATCAAGGCCAGGAAGATGCGCGGCGACCACTATGAATTTCAGCGAACCCACAAGATGGTCCTGGTCACGAACAATCGTCCACCAATGGAGGAGAACACGCACGCCATTTGGAGGCGGCTCAAGCTTGTGCCGTTCAACGCGAACATCAGTAATCCCGATCTGGAGATGTTGGCGAAACTCAAAGGAGAGGCGGACGGGGTTCTCACCCGATGGGCCCTGGCATGCCGACGCTGGCACACGGATGCCAAGAACATGCGCGAGCCGACCAGCGTGACACAGGCGACGGAAGCCTACCGCCAAGAGGAGGTATCGCAGCCGTTGCATGATCGAGATCTCCCTCGTCCGCCACGGCAGGGTGGATGGATGCGCAACCTGCCAGCCGATCGACCCATTGCGCGAAGCCCATTGTTCTCATGGCTAGTGACGGCATGGTCCTGGATCTGGAATACGGCTCAAAGGTGGAGCTAACCATGCGTCGTGCCCACAAACCCAAGGGTGTGTTTATCGCGATCACCCTCGCAGAAAGGAACTCTTTACCGGAGGTTTCTATGACCAATTGTGATTCCCGAGCGGCCTTCCACGCGGCAGGCCACGCCGTTATTGCCCATCTGCTCAAGATTGACCTTCCCCGCATCGGCATCTCGGACCATGCCTACCCAGGCGCCTGGATGACGGATTGGCTGGCGGACGATGATACCGAGCTCGGAGTGGGGGAGAAGGCGAGAACACCATCCTTCGCATTTGATCCAATGGCCCTCGGAGTGCTGCTTGATGACTGGCGGTTGTATTGCGTATGCGCGGCCGGCGTGGCCGCCGAGCTTAAATACCTTGAGAAGGTTCCGCCGACCGGAGAGGAGCCAGACAAGGCAGCACATCGGGACTGGGCAATGCTGACGGAAGCAATCAAGCGACGGACCCGCACTTTGTGCAACGCCGATAGTTTCCATACCCGTATGCTCATGTACCGCCACGTCGACGCGTGTCTGCGAATTCATTGGCCGCTGGTACAGGCATTGGCGTCGATGCTACCGGCCATTGGTTCGCTGTCCGCCTGCCTGTTGGAGCTGTGGTTCGCCAAACAGGACGCCTTGGGCTCGACAGGTACTTACGAGCTAAAGCCGCAAGGGGACCGTGGCGCGATTGCCCTCAACGGCCCTGGCTTCGTTTCATGCAAAGCGAGCGGCTCTGCCTGGCGATGCGGCTTTCAAGAGTCGCCAGCGCAATCGCGAACTGCCGTATCGCTTCCTCCAGCCGGCGTCGCAGGCGCGCTGAAGAGACTGAATTCGCAGGCCGGAAAGCGATGTGTTGACCATAAACTCTCGCCGACCGGATATCCCGGAGCCAGCCGCTTTATTCAGCCACCGCACGCTCGGCTTGATGGACGGTTGTCTCCCTCAGATATCGGGGAGGTCGAGTGACGCTTGTGAGGCACGGCTGAACAAGGACCTCGTGATATCGATTTGCTTTGCCTGACACACGGACCCCGCCGCCGACACCGACGTTCGGCGGCGGGGTGCCGGCTTCTATCACGAACGCGATGAAGGCGGCCCGGCAGGGGAGCGGAGCCCGTCAATCCATCACGACGTTGCCGGCCAACGCGAGGGCGGCAAGTGTTCAGGCCTCGTCACGGCTTTTCTTCGCGAGATGCGAGTAGACCGACGGCGAGGGTCGAAAACGGCCTCCACTCTGCGTCCACCTCCTGTCCAAGACCTGTAGCAAAAGCGCCCGATCACTGTCCGATTTCAACTCGGCGCGGTGCCAGTAGTCCTCGCCGAGCACCCTCGATCCATGGTGCCGCACATCATTTCGCCGAGGTGTCGCATGGACCAGGTGGCCGTAGAATGGCGAGGTGCTGGTCCAACGGCGGACAGAAGGAGTTGAAGCATGGAAAAGATCGAAGTGATCCTGGTCAAGTCGAAGGAAACCAAGGGCACCTACGTGTACGAAGAGGAACTTGCGGAAGGGGGCAAGCCGCCGGTATTGAAGACGCAGTACGTCCAGAAGTGGGTCCTTGGCTCCAACCCGCCGGCCAAGATCAAGGTGACGATCGAGCCGGCGTGATCGGCATCGTGCCTGTAGATGGCGATGCCGCCAGTCAAGAGGGGTAAGGGTGGGAGCGTTCAGACATGCCCGCCGTGGCTCTGGCTGCGCTTCCAGCGCGCGGACGCCTGGTGATGGGTAAAAGGAGGGGCAACCACCCCGATCGCGCGGCAAATCGCGCGGCAGGGGCCCCGCGACGGTCGGAGCGTGCAGTTGACGAGTCGCCCGTGCTGGGTGGGTTCGGCTCATGCATGAACCCACCCAGCACGGGCTGCGCAGGGCCAATATTCTTTTTCCAATAGGTTTCCAACAGGCCAAGAAATGCGCGATTTGCCTAGACTTTCTGGATCTTCCCCGTACCCCACTTGGGTACTCGGCCGTTGGCTCGTATTCTAGTGAAGCTGCGGTCCTGACTCAAGCAACTGGATGAGACAACGCAGGGCTGCCGCCGCATGCGCCATGCATCCGGCGCTCGACAGCCAAATCGTCGCGTCCATCGCGATTGGCGCCTCATTGACGGTTCGCACGCCATCGCCATACTGTTGCCGCTCTTGCCGAACCGGCGCAAATGTCGCCACCTAGGACACGGCCCTTTCAAGGCCGCGACACGGGTTCGAATCCCGTCGGGGTCAATCATTGCAGGCTGGGGAACCGAGACGGGCGAGGCAACGAAGCCATCATCCTCGCTGGACTTGCGGCGGCAATCCGTGGCCCCAGCGCATCCTCACGGCGACCGGGGAGCAGTATTCGGCATTCTTGATCTGCGCAGCCGCCGAAAGCATGGAGCCCAACAGGTCCACGGAAGCTTGGGCGTGTCCATCAATCTTGTGCATCGGATGCGTTGTATCCCCGCGAATTCTCACTATGATGGCCGTCGCACGGAGGAATTACCCCCCGTGATAACCGAAGGAGAACCGCATGGCTGCCACTGTCAAACCGGCCACGAAGAGCGAGATCATCACGAACATCGCTCAGGCCACCGAACTGTCCCGCAAGCAGGTCGCGTCCGTATTCGATGCCCTCGCCGCCCAGATCAAGGGCGCTGTCGGCAAGAAGGGCCCCGGCGTGTTCGTCGTGCCCGGCCTGATGAAGCTGGTCGTCGTCCAGAAGCCCGCCACCAAGGCGCACACTGGAATCAACCCCTTCACCAAGATGGAGCAGCTCTTCAAGGCCAAGCCCGCTCGCAAGGTCATCAAGGTGCGCCCGCTCAAGGCCCTGAAGGACATGGCCAAGTGACCGCAGCGCTCTAACCAAGAGCGGCATCGGTCGAATCAGTCAATGGGCGGAAGGCCCCCCGTCGTTCGGTGATCCCCCCGTCATCGGCGACAACCTTCCGCCCTTTTTCTTTTCCTCGGTTTTCACACGTCATGATCGCCGTCCCCCACAATGAGCTGCGCCCAGAGACGCTGCGGGCGCTGATCGAGGAATTCGTCACCCGTGACGGGGCGGTGCATGGCCACATGGAGACGCCGCTGGAGATTCAGATGGAGGCGGTTCGGCGGCAGTTGGAAGCGGGAACGATCCAGATCGTGTTTGACGAACAGAGCGAGACGTGGACGATCGTGCCGGTTGATCCGAGGGACAGGTCGAAGCGCGCGCTCAATGAATAAGCAGTTGGAATCCCCAGTTGTTCAGCGGCGGTCGCTCAAGTCTTCGATCTGTAGGCCGCTCGGGGTGAGTGTCGCCCGTAAGAACTTGCTTCGGCGGATCGCGCCGGTGGTGCCGGACAGCCAGTGTGCTGAGCGGTCCCGCACCCACCAGTTGCAGCGATAGCGGTCGTCGAACACCCGCACCACGGCCACCTGCTCATCCGCGTGCGTCTCGATGGCCAGGGCAACCGCTTCGGAGAGGTCCTGGCCCGCAGTTGGGGCCGCGGCAGGGGCTTCGGGTGTCTTGGTTTTCGGGGTCATGCTCGATCTCGGTGAAGTATCTTGGGTGCGCGCGGTGTCCGCGAACGGGGCTTCTTAGTCTTGACTGCGGTTTTCGCTTTGGGAACCGGAACGGGGGCGGCCGGGGTGTGGAGCGTGCGATATTCCCGCGTGAAGTAGGCCGCGTTATCGAAGCCCAACTCGAGTACGCCCGCGTTGGACAACCACCGGGCGGCGGCAATCGCCTTGAATCGGTCGAGGCCGATTTTCGCGCCAAGTTCAGCGGGGCAGAAACTTCCCTTCAGCGATACGGCCTTCACGGCCGCATCCATCAGTTGTTTTGCATCTTCTGTCACGGATGTATCGTACTCGCTGGCGGCCAGGAAGATAGGCGAAGCGGACAGAAACATCGGACGAACGGCAAAAACACGCGTGCTGATGTGCCCGGTGTGCTACTGGGCGGAGGTGCGTGACGGCCCGGTTCCCCTCACCCCTTCAACAGCTTCCGCACCTTTTCCAAATCGGCCCGCTTCATGGGTTTGCCGGTGACCGGGGAGAGGGCTCCTCGCGCAGCAAGCCGTCCAGATCCAGCGGCGCGTTGGCTATGGCCAGTCGGCCATCCGGCGTGCGCGGCCAGGCGCCTTTCAGGCGGTCCCAATAGAGTTCGATGCCGTTGCCATCGGGATCGTGAAGGTAGATTGCCTCGCTGACGCCGTGATCGGCCGCGCCCTCCAGCGGGACGCCGGCCTTCCGAAGACGCCTCACGGCATCCGCCAGGGCCGCTCGCGTCGGATAGAGAATGGCCACGTGATACAGCCCGGTCGAGCTGCGCGGCGGAGGCGAGCCGCCGCGGCTCTGCCAGGTATTGAGGCCGAGGTGGTGGTGATATCCGCCGGCCGATAGAAACGCGGCCTGATCGCCCCAACGCTCGGTAATTTCAAAGACAAGGACGCCGCGGTAGAACGCGATCGCCCGTTCCAGGTCGGCCACTTTCAAATGGACGTGGCCGATGCGGACTTGCGGGTCAATCGGTGTTGGGGTGCCGTCGTTCATCGTGAGATGATTCTAGGCAAAACACAGAAAGTTCGGTTGTGGCTCGCAATGCTACATTCCCTCCGCCGGGTCATGGCAGAACGCGCTGGCGGGGATCGGCGTCTCTCGCGTTTCGCCGGGCATGATCCACTGGAGCTTGATCTTCGCCTCGCCGCCGGTGTCCCAGTATTCGATGCGGATCGGCTGGAGGCCTTCCTCCAGCGTGAGCGCCACCTTCACCCCGCTGCGCTTGTGGGTGCCGTCCAGCTCGTCCAGCACCTGTTTGCCGCCGAGGAAGATGCGCACGGCCGAGTTGACGTTGACGACCAGCGTGTACTGGCCTTTGCGCGGGACGTTGAGCTGGCCGGTCCAGCGGATTGCGAAGTTGTCGCGCGGCAAATTCTCGGCGGCCGGCTCCAATCCCCAGTCAAAATCAACCGCCCGATCCGTGCGGGTGGCCACACGGTGGGACAGCTTGATGTCATCGAAGAGCTCCGCCCGCAG
>JAIOPX010000013.1 GCA_021413705.1 Planctomycetota bacterium
GACGACGCTCGCAGAGAACCGGAACATTGTGATCCGATACCCAGGGTGGCGGCCAGGCTCGCAAGACTCGCCTGGCCTGACCCTGGGCTTTGAGATTTAACACCTTCGGTGTATTGAGCTGTTGGCGTGCAGTGCTGCCCGTTTCTTCGTCGGACACGGGTTGGAAACCCAGGCTACGCGGAGGGAGATACTTCCCTCGCTTGCGCATCGGGCTAGTGTTGCGGACACGGGCTAGAAGCCCATGCTACGGTGGCAATTGCGAAATGAACCGGTGGCTAGCGCCAGGCGGCTGATGGCGAACGCATCAACAATGATTGGTGGCTTTTTTTATGTATTGCATTTGGGAGGATTGGTTGTTTGGTGAAGGTTGCAAATGATGGCGCCGGCATGGAGCTTTTGCTCTAGCGATAGGGAGCGTAGCTCTGAATCGTTTTAGAGCGTAGCTCTGCCGGAGCGCGAGGGATCGCATCGGGGTAGTTCTGGGCATCACGCATAAGGGCACCAGCATATTTCACAACTGGCCTACGGTGCGCGCCCGTTGGAGTACAGCCTTCAGGCTGCGCTGGGTGCAGCGGGGGTGGTTTTCGACGCAAAGACGCAAAGGCGCGCAAAGAAGAAAGGAGGATCACGAAAACACGAATGAGCGAAATCGCGAACAGGAAAACAGTTTGAATAAAAGCAGTCAAAGTGTGCGCTCAGGGTGCGAGCCGAGGACGTGGGGGGGAGAGGGGGATCCGCAGCTTGCGCAGAGTTCGCCGATGGCCGAACAAAAGCGGAGAACATGCGGAGAACAAACCGGAGAACATGCGGAGAACATGCGGAGAACATGCGGAGAACAGCCGGAGAACAGAATCAGCAAAGTGTTACCAAATAACGAGTTGCGCCGGAGAACATGACGAGCGCCAAAAGTTCTACATAACAGGCGAACAGCGGCGGTGGATCGGAGCGGTCAACTGCCTGAGCAAGGACTGACGATGAGTGTGTTTTTTTCCGAACGTCGCAGAGGCATGGACCTACTTTGGGCAAGCAGGCCGGGAGGCGGAACGCGAACACGATGAGCTCAATTGTCGCTGAAGACGTTCGTCTCTTCCGAGGCGACGATCGGTTGCAGTTCGGTTCGGCTGCCGACGTTGATTTCCACGCGCATCCGGCCCGCGCGGTCGGCTCGGACGGGAACGCGGTAGGTCAGCACTTCGTTCGGGCGAACCTCCGCCACCGCGCCGAACCGAATCACTTGCCCCGTGACCGTGGCGGCCGTGGGCGCCACGGGGCGCACCGGCAGCGGCGTCATGCCGGGTGGCACGACGACGGAGAGCACGATCTGGAAGTCCGACACCTTACGTGTGTTCGTGACCCGCACTTCATAAACCACGTTGCGGCCCACAGGCACTTCATCCTGCAAGTCGGTCAATTCCACTTTCAAGCCGCCAGGTTCGCCGGCGGGCGCAGGACGCGCAGGCTCGACCGGCGCAGGAGCGACGGGTGGCATCTCGGGCCCTTCGGGCATGGGAGTCACGGGGGGCCGGGCGGGTGGCTCCACACGTGGCGCAACGGGCGGGGCGGCCGGCACTCCACCGCCGATGATCTCGACGCACGTCTCGTCCATCCGCATCAGTCCGGCATCGGCGGATACTGTGGCGCGGGAACAGGCTCGCGGTGCGTCGGCTGTCGCCTGCGCCGCCACCTGCAAGGGTTGTTCCTCGCCCGGCTTAATGCTATCGAAGCGCCAGGTCAGGTCGCCACCCTCGATCGTGTATCCTCCCGTCGCTTGCGTGGGGCTCAAGCCCCGTTCGAACTTGTCCACGATTCTCACGTTGCGCAGGATCGTGCCGCCGGTGTTGCGCACGCTGAGGGTGAACAGCTCGATTTGTCCGACCTTCATTTGCCGCGGACCTTGCTTGCGCACCTCCAGACCTGGGGCGAGTGGAGCGGCCGGTGCCGCGGGGAGCGGAGCTGGCACAGCAGGCGAAGCGGGCGCTGCGCCACCTGCGGCAGTGAGGCATGTCTGCGTGGTGGCTCCGCGCGCGCCGGTGCCGCTGACCTCCACGCGCTGGCAATGGCGTCCCGGCTGAACAACCTTGAATGTTACGTCGATATCGTCGCGCGTCTGACGCGGCCCCAAGCGGCCCACGTCGAGCACCACGCGACTTTCGGCTACCACATGTTTCAATCCGGGATCAAACGTGTCGCTCAGCTTCACTCCATCGACCGGCGCATCGCCGGTGTTGGTCACGGTGAGATGGAAGGTAACACTTTCACCGACTGCGCCATTCTGCGGGCCGGAGATGCGCACTTGCAAGCCACCTCCGGCAGCCACGTTGGTGGTGGCACAATCGCGGCCTTGCAGACCGCCTTGGGCGTTGACCATGGCGCAGAACTCCAGCACGCCGTTGCGCTCGATTTGCAAATCGACGTCGATAGCCACCGTCTGACGCGGTTCGACGCGCTCGATCCGCCATTGCAGCGAGGCCGTTGTGGTTTGCGGAGGAACACTGCTTTTGACGAACCGCGTGCCAGGGGGGAGAGGAGCGTTGATCGTCACGCCGTTGACGGCCAGGTCGCCGGAGTTGACCAGTTCGATGCGATAGGTGGCCGTCGAGCCCACTTCGGCCTGGGCAGGGCCGGCGACGCGCATACCCAGGTCGGCTCCGGACCAGGTCATGGTTGTGCAATTACGGCCGATGGTCAGCCTCCGATTGGAACTGCCGGGCGCGGCGGGGCGAATGACTTCGACATTGATCTGGCTGGCTCCGCGCTGCGGCTGCGGCTGGAAGATCTGCACAGTGGCGCGACCTTGGGCGTCGGTGATCGCTTCGATGCTGGGCGCGCCGGCGGGAGCAAAACCGGCCGGAGCGCCGCCGGTTACTTCATAGCGGACGATCCAGTTTTCCAAGGGGGAGCCGTCGCTCTGGCGCGTGACGACCGTGGTAAGTGCCTGCCGGGATCCGACGGCTCCGATGGCGGGCGCCGGGAAGCTAAACTGGCTGTCTACCCAGTGGATGGTGGCGGTCTGGCGTTGCCGTGCCTGGCCCATCGCGTTGGGGGCGAACACGGTAACGTGGGTGGTGCCGTCAGTGGGAGATGTCACCGTGATCCACGATTGGCCGCGGCCGATTTGCGACACGCCGCCGGGTGTGGTTGGTGCGCGGCTGAGAGTAACCGGGCTGGCGGCCGTACTTCCGACGGCGTAGGTGTTGGTGATCTTGCGGGGCGTTTCGCACCAGTGGGGCATCACGAACCATTTGCCGCTGTTGCTGATGGCGAGGAACTCACCCACGCTGTCGGGCGAGATGATCCATTCGATGCGCTCACTGGCCAGGGGCTTGCCGTCGCCCGTTTGCATGCCTGCGAGCAGAACGACTTCGCTACCGACGGGGGCCACCATGCGCTGGGGCGTGAGCGTCAGTACAGAGTTCAGGCCCGGTGGAATGACGCGCGGCGGCGCGACGCCGGGCGCGCTCGCTCCGACTATAACGGGTGGCGCTCCGACCACGACCGGCGGCACTCCGACGATAGCCGGCGCACAAGGCCCGCCGACGACCGGTGGCCCTGCAAGTGCCGGGGGGCCGGACATGACAGGTGGGGCAACCCCAGCGGGCGCGCTAAACACGGGTGGGTTAGCGATGGGCGCTGCGACCACGGGTGGGCCAAGCACCGGCGGACCAGTCGCGATAGGTGGTCCGGCAACAGCGGGCGGCCCTGCGACGGGCGCACCAACCATCGGCGGTGCTGCGATCGGAAATGCGCCAGGGGGCGCTACGGGCGCGCCGGCGATCGGTGCGGCCGCAACGGGAGCGCCAGAAAACGGATTGGCCTGGGGTCCACCGGGCGGGTCGTAGAAGCTGCGGCACCCGGCCAGAAGCGCGCAGAGCGAGACAGCGCAGACATAGCCTGCGCGCCGAAGGGACCGACGGTCCGCTTCTGTGCGGTGCATGACGCTCTTGCCGGTTCGCACTAAAGGGGTGGGTAAGATTATGAGATAGGCGACTATTGAAAGTTACCACCTGGGATGGGTGCGTGTTGACACAACGCCACGTCCTGTGTGGTTTTTGTGAAACGTGGTCATTACGACCGTTATGGATGGTATAGACGGCCGGGTATACTGTGACTTGTGAACATGGACAACATTCAACAACGGCGACGAGTTGTCATCGGCGGCGGCATCAGCGGACTGGCTGCCGCCTGCCGGCTGGCGGAGCTTGCGCCGACCGACGAAGTGTTAGTGCTGGAAGCGGGACCGCGCCTGGGAGGCGTGTTGCAAACCGTTCGGCGCGATGGATTTCTGATCGAGCAAAGCGCGGACAATTTCATTACCGACGTACCCTGGGGAGTGGAGCTCTGCCGACGTGCGGGAATTGCTGAAGAATTGATCCCGACCGATCGCACGGGGCGCCGAGCGTTGGTGGTGCATCGTGGCCGACTGGTTCCGGTTCCTGAAGGTTTCATGCTGCTGGCCCCTTCACGCCTGTGGCCGATGTTGACGTCTCCTTTGCTGAGCCTCCCAGGAAAACTTCGGCTGGCTTGCGAACCGTTGATCGCCTCGCGGCCCGAGAGCGCACCCGAAGAAAGTCTGGCCGAGTTCGCCACGCGCCGCTTGGGGCGCGAAGTGTTCGAGCGGATCGCGGCGCCGCTGGTGGCGGCCATTTATGGCGGCGATCCGGCGCGGCTGAGTGTGGCAGCCACGCTGCCAAGATTCCTGGAGATGGAACGTCGCCACGGCAGTCTGCTTCGCGGAGCGAGGCAGCGAGATGCTGAGAGCGAAGGCAACCAAAGCGGCGCTCGCTACGGACTGTTCGTTGCCCCGCGGCAAGGAATGACCAGCCTGGTAGACGCGCTGGCAGCGAAATTGCCGGAGCAGTCGATTCGCTTAAACACCAGCGTTGCGGGCATTGAAAAAGAGACGAACGGCGGATGGCGGTTGCACATCGACGGCCAGCACGAGCGACTCTCGGCCGCTGCGGTTGTTATCGCAACCCCAATTCATGTGGCGGGAAAAATCCTCGACAGCCTCGACCCGCCATCTGCGGAACTTTGCCGGAGTGTTGAACTCTCCAGCTGTGCCGTCGTGTCACTCGGCTACGACGTTCGCGGCACAAGTTTCGTTCCGCCTGGGTTTGGATTCGTCGTCCCTGCTTCGGAAAACCGCCCGATTCTGGCGGCTAGCTTCGCCAGCGCCAAGTTTCCCCATCGGGCACCCGCTGGGCATTTGTTGGTCCGAGTGTTCATCGGCGGCGCGGGTCACGAAGCCTCCGTGACGCTCGATGACGCCGCGCTGATCGAGATTGCCACCGCGCAGCTCGCCGAGTTGACCGACTTGCGCAGTCAACCCGTGCTGTCGCTTGTCAGCCGCTGGCCCGTCTCCATGCCCCAGTATCACGTTGGGCATGGAGAGCGGATGGAGAGACTAACGGCCCGTATCGCGGCGCTCGGCGCGCTGGCGCTGGCGGGCAATGCGTATCAAGGAGTTGGTATCCCACAATGCATCCGCAGCGGCGAATCGGCAGCGGAAGCCGTGCTGCGGGGGCACGCCTAGTCGCTGGTGGTTGCCGTCACTCCGCTCAATACTGCCCCGCCAATTGGGCGGATTGGGCGTCAACGTATTGCACATCCTGTTGGCTCAGTCGGCGGCGCTCCACCGTCGTGTAGCGGCCGTTCTCTTTGAAAATCCGCACGGTTTCAGGCGTGACCGATATCAGCCGACCACGGATCTGATGGTTGCCGGTGTTGTCGGTCCAGAGACGTAGCGATTTGCCGCCGGAGCGCCAAACAGGTCGTCGGCCGGAGCTTTCGGCTCGGCAGGTTTGGCTTCTGGTTTCACTTCCGGCTTGGCTTCTTCTGGCTTCGGTTCTTCAGGCTTGGCTTCTTCGGGCTTTGCTGCAGGGGGAGCAAAGAGATCGTCGGCCGGAGCTTTTGGCTCCGCGGGTTTGGCTTCCGGCTTTGGCTCTTCCGGTTTCGGCTCAGCAGGCTTGGCTTCTTCGGGTTTCGCCGCTGGGGCGCCAAAGAGGTCATCAGCCGGCGCCTTCGGCTCTGCTGGTTTTGCTTCCTCTGGCTTTACTTCTGGCTTCGGATCGGCCGGCTTGGGTTCCTCCGGCTTCACTTCAGGCTTGATCTCTGCCGGTTTCGGTGCGGGGTCTTCCGCTGGTTTCTCAACCGGAGCAGGCACTGCGGGAGGTGCCGGTTCGGCGGGTTTCGGTTCGGCAGGCTTCGGCGCAGGCTCCGGTTCTCCGAACAAGTCCTTCTCGGCAGGCTTCGCAGGTGCAGGAACCGGATCAACGGCCGGCTTGGGCTCAGCAGGAACGGGTAGTTCCGCCGGTTTGGGATCGGCAGGCTTCACGGGTTCCTGCGCAGCCGCCGGCTGTTCAGCGCGCGGCAGTTTATCGGCCGGCTTCTCATCAACTAAGCGACCCGGTTCGGCCGGCTTCGGCGGTTCAACCGCGGGCACTGGCTCCTTCGGCACCACGGGCTTCTCTTCCGACACTCGCGGCGGGGCTGGCTTCTCTTCGGGAAGCGAGGGCTTTTCATCGGGTACGACTGGCTGCGGTGGCGTGGCGGCCTCGGCCATCGGGGCTGGGGGCGTCTCTTGATGCGGCGCACCCTTGGGGCATCCGCATGTAGGCTCAGGTGTGCAACAGACCGTAACACACGCCTTACGGCAACAACGGCGAGGGCGGCAACGACGCCAGCGGCAGGCCAAGGCCCAATCCACGGACATCAGAAAGATCATCAACGCGACGACCAATACTCTCACGAACCGCGGAAACCTACGCATCGATGTATCTCCTGTGGCGATCAGAGCCAATTCAAGCCGCTCAGATAAGCCGCGGCCCGGTGTTCCTTTATTCCCCTGTCCGAGTTTCCCATCTTAATTGCGGTTTGCCGGCCTGACAACTAACTCAGGGCACGTCCTGAAACCGAATCTGCCGGTGGGTTACCTTGGCCCCCCCTTCGATATATGTGGCCGAAGTCACTCCGCGCATGGCCTTGAGCAATTCACCCACCTGTTTGACCTGGGCCAATGTGGCCAAAATCGCGGGCGAATCCACCAGCGGCTTGTCGTCCGCCTGGCCGTCTCCGTCTGCCGGATCACCCAGGTTCTGCTCGATGGCCCGTTCCATTTGACGGACATATTCCCGCACCCCTTCGTTGACCCAAGGGAGGGTCAAATCGACCAACTGCGGAAAATCAAACACCACCGCTCCGGCCAGCGGACGATCGATGACCGCCGCCAGCGGCCCCTCCGCGGCAGCAGCCAACGGCTGCGACTTCAACAGGCTGACCGTCAACCGGGGAGAAAACGACATCACGAAAAACTTTTCCGACAGCCCGCTGTTGGGCGCCAGTTGCTTGTTGAGCCCAATTTTGTCCGCCAGCGGATAGTAGTAGATGGTGGCTCCATCGGCCACCTTCTTTTGCTCGGCAGGAGGAATCTGGATGTCCGGCGCGCCCGGAGCCAGTGGCCGAACCTTGGTAATCAGGTCGTTGATGATCTGGCGGTATTCGCCCAGCGCTTTGTCCATCAGCCCCGCATCTGCCACGCCCAGCACCAGGGCCGGCATCGGAATCGCCGTCTCTTCTCCCGTGGCGGGCATTTTGTCGTGCCACTTCTTGGCCTTCAATCCTGCGTCCACCACCATTGCGATCTGGCCATCAGCCAGCGCAGGTAGCAACATCTCGCGATTGACCTTATCGAGCCGGGTAAGAATGGGAAAGGCGATATCGCTAATCACCTTATAGTTTTCTTTGTCCCGGTCATCCAATCGGGTCAGGCCGTACTTTTCAAAATACATCCGCCCCTTGGCCAGCACCTTGACCATTCGCTCGTAGTTCTCAGGACGGTGGTGAGCACGCATCGCGAAGGCCAGCAGCGGATTGGCGCCCAGGTGCGTCAGCACGGGGAGCGTTTTCGAACCGTCGATTAGCTTGTTTTGCGACCAATCGTATTGATAGCTCTCGATTCCTTGTGGCGTGATATAGGCGAAACCGACCAGCGCGTCATGCTTGGGCATGTCGGCCTTGATCTCGTCCGCCAACTGGCGAGCATCGGCCATGATCTGCTTTTGGTCTTCCTCCGAAAGCTTGGCGGCCGGCAACACTTTCTCCCCAAAACTCATCATGTTATCCACGTCGCGTGGCAGAAAGCCGGTCGATTGCGACAGCCGCTCGCTGATGTACGAAGCACTCGTAAATCGCTGCTTCCCCTTGTCGCTGAGAACCTTCAACTTTGGATGGTCGGCCAGTGCCGGTCCTTTCCCCCAAGCGGCCAGATGGTCGGTCGATTTGCCCACCGAGAGCACGACGTAGCCTTGATGGATGCCTAAGGCCACAACCACCTTCAGCCCTTTGAGCTTGTCGCGGAGTTTGTCGTATTGCCCCGGCTTCTCGGCGACCTGCTCGAATGGGATGTTTTGCCAGGGGATGACCGTGTCGTCGATGGTGAGCGTGAGGAACTGGGAATCGCCAACTTTTGCCGACTTGAACTTGCCTCGCAGCGGAGCCAGTTCGCGCATATGCTCCGGCAAGACGCGCGCATAGGCCTCGATCCTTCGCAGTTGCTCCTCGGCGGCGTCTTTGTCTTTGATCCGCATCGCCAGCACCAACTCGGGCACTTTGATGCGATCGAGGTCGGCGTTGAGCGCGTCGAGAGTGGCCCGCATCGCCTCGGTCTGGCGGCCCGCCGGTGGAGTGCCATGAAGTTCTTGCATAACCGTGCTGAAACGAGCCGCATTCGAGGTGTCGTTGACCAGCAGATAGGCATCACCCAGGTCCGGCCCACCGTAGAAGAATATCTCATCGGAAAACATCTCTCGCACGACGGCCAGAGCCTGCTGATTTTCTGGTGTTTCCAGTTTGGAGAGAAACTCGGAGAGGGGATTGCCCGGCTGCCCCTTGGCTACGTCCACCTGGACGCGCATCTGCTTGACGAACTCCGTCTCGTTAAGCCGCTTCCAGAAGTTGCTGTTGGCCACGATTTCGACCTGTTCGCGGCCGCGAAGCATTGCGGCGTAAAACGAGGCGTCCTGCGGCACCAGTTTCAGCGATGGCACTTCGCCCGGCGCGTTGTCGGCCTCCGCGGCGCTCCCGTGGGCGGCTGCAGTGAGCGTCAACGCTACGACTGCCACAGCCGTGAGCCGTGTCAGGAAATGTCTTGGGCGATGGGCAGAAGTAGATTCGCCGCGGTGAACAATTCGATTGCAGGAGGATGTAAATGCGTGTGCCATGGCCTCACCCCTTCTGGATGGATTTCAGTGGCTGAAAAAGCTGGAAAATGCTCCGTCATTGTAGCGCTGCCTTACACGCCATACAACCAGCGCCATCCGCTATCACGCCCCCACATTCCGCTAATCCTCGCCCCCAATTTCCCACCGGGTTCTTGCTGCCTAGCGAGAATCTGGTTATATGTGCAGTATGCTGCCGTTCTCGCTGATGCAGAGTTCTCTGCAACCCGGCAGCACACCTTGAATCTTGGCTTGGAGCCCCCCCTGATGTCGGATGAGCAATCGGAAAGCCGCGAACCGGAAGGAGCCCAACCAGAAGGTCCCGTCGAGATTTCCGTGGTCGGAGATCTGACGGACAACGAATCGGACCTGTGCGAGCGGCTCCTCGGCGTCGCTCCTGGGGGAGAATGCATTCTCTATTTCGATTCCCCCGGCGGCAGCCCCTATTGCGCGCTCTCCTTGATGTCGCTGATTCTCATTCGGAAGCTGCGGGCCACGGGCATTGTCACCGGCGAGTGCTCCTCCGCGGCTTTGTGGCCGTTTGCGGCCTGTGTAAAACGCCTGGTCACTCCCTTTAGCGTGCTTTTGTTTCATCCCATGAAATGGCAAAGCGAAGAGCATGTGGGCTTGGCGGAAGCGGCCGAATGGGCTCGTCATTTCGGCCATCTGGAACAGGACATGGACACGCTACTTGCTGAGTTGTTTCAGGTTCCCGCCGAAGACATGAACAAATGGATCACACCGGGCCGCTATGTGAGCGGTCGCGAGATGGTCAAGGCGGGCCTGGCCGAAATGATCGAGCTGGCCCCTCTGGCCAAAGCTGCCTCCCGCAACGGCACTGCCAGCGGCAGCAAGTCGAAGTCACAACGTCCGCGAACGCTCAAGTAGGTCTCGCCTGCCGGGCGTGACCTGGGGCGCACGACACGCGCTATATTGTTATACAGGCTCGGTCGCAAATTCGTCGCGATGTCTGATCCCTTGGCTCAGTGGCTGTCGTGGTATTGAGCTCCCCAACAGACGTGAAACTCCATCAGAGGATCGCTGCGGAATCCAGCTCTTCTCCGTGCAGGCCAAAGAGTAGGTTGTCGATCAACCTTGTCAGGCCGGCATGGGTGGCGATCAAGGCCAAGGTCGGGCCCGTCACCGTCTGAATCGGCCCCAGCTCGCGCGGTTCGACCAATGCGGCATAGTCAATCGGCCCGAGACCGGCGGCACGGAGGCGCTCGCGCATGGTGCGGATGATGGGCTCCGCGGCGCGCTCGCCGGCGGCTACCATCGCCGCGGCGCTACGAAGAGCTTCGATCACCCCCAGGGCTTGTTGACGTTCCGCGGGACTTAAGTAGGCGTTGCGCGAACTCATCGCCAGGCCATCCGGTTCGCGCACGGTGGGCAACATGTGTACAACCCCCGGCACATCGAGATCTTCCACCATGCGGCGAATCACCGCGCACTGCTGAAAATCCTTCTGGCCGAAATAGGCCACGTCCGGCGCGGCAAGTTGCAGAAGTTTCAGCACGATCGTGGCCACGCCGCTGAAATGGCCAGGGCGGCAACGTCCTTCGAATTCCGCCGAGACGCGATCCACTTCGACGCGCGTCGCATGACCCGGCCGATAAATGCTTTCCCGGGACGGTGCAAACACCACGTCCACGCCGTGGCCGGCCAGTAGCTCCAGATCGCGCTCGAGTGTGCGAGGATAGCGGTCAAAATCTTCACCAGCGCCAAACTGTGTCGGGTTGACAAAAATGGTGACGACCGTGAGCCCGCACTCGGCGGCGGAAGCGTCGGCGAGGCTCAAGTGGCCCGCATGGAGCGCCCCCATCGTCGGGACCAGGCCGATCCTCTTGCCGGCATGGCGCGCCAGTGCGATCACATCGCGCAGCTCGTGCGGTTGTGAGACTACGACGGGAGGGGCATCAGCCAAGTTTGGGTTGGTCATCGTTTATTCCATGCCTGCCATGGCCGCTACCACTTCGTCGATCACGGTGTCTGGCTGCATGGCGGACAGTCGCAACATGGGGCCAACGTATGCCGTCGCCGCGACGTGGTTGATATTCTGACGCAAGTTTTCAAGTACACTCTCGGTGAGACTCTGTTCGTAGGGACGCCCGCGCATCGCAATTCGGCGTCGCAGCTCAGCCAGCGGGGCGTCGAGCAACACCAGCAACTTCGGCGGAGTGATGGCGGCCGCCAGCGCTTCATACTGTTTCCGTTGTGCTGGGCGATCCTCAGGCTTAAGCCACAACTCGCCGTAGGCCAACGCCTGCCCGAACCAAAAATCGCTGATCACCCAGCCGGTGGATTGCCTGGCTTCGAGCCCCGTTAGCAACGGCGCGCGAAGCCGCAAGAATTCTAACTCGGTATCCGGCCCCCTGCCAGTCGGATCGGCGTAGAATCGCGAGAGCATCTGATCGTCGATCGGCTCCTCGACACTGCGGCACGGAAGGCCGTATCGTTCACTCACCGCGGCGGAGATCTTTCGCCCCAGTTGCGTTTTACCCGCGCCGATCGGGCCGGCCAGTGCCACATAGCGCGGATGCTCGCGCAGATGGGTCAGCAACCGGGCGATCGTCCAGCCGATACCCGGATGGAGCATATCGCCGGCTATTTCCGCGGCTGGCTCCAACACAAAGCGGCGAACGGCCAGCCGTGGGTGCGGCACGATCAACGATGGAGTCTGAATCGTCTGGTCATCGTAGAGCAACAGATCGAGATCAAGCGTCCGCGATCCCCAACGCACGTCGCGAGTCCGCCCCAACCGCTGCTCGATCAGGTTCATCTCCGCCAGGAGTGCTTGAGGGGGCAAACTCGTGCGAATCGTAACCGCCGCGTTAAGATAGGCAGACTGCCCTGGCGGTCCGCCCACGCCAGGATACTCCGAGCCCTGGCTGCGCCGGACCAGTTCAATGCCTTCCTGGCCGTCAAGCAGCGCGACGGCCGCATCGAGAGTGGCCGCACGGTCGTCGAGATTCGAACCTAGGCCGATCAGCGCGGTGGCCATAACCGGCAGTCGTGGAAAAAATGGGGGGGACCTCCATACCGCGACCGAGGTCGCCGACAGTCGATCCAATCAGTCGCCGCCCCCCAGTTTCAAAAATGGATTTGTGGGATGGTTGGTCGCATCGCGCAATCAATGTGTCCTGCAAATACCCTAAATGCGGGACGACGAATGTTACCCCTGGAGATTCCGTTGAAGATTCTCTTCCCTAGAGACCACCGACTGTGTTCCACCAGCCGACAGACTAGACATGTTTGATGTGTCGATTGCCGTGCGTATGTCACACGACGATCACCAGTCGTGCCATTGTGCCAAGGTTGCGCTGCTTGTCAAGCGACTTGCGCCGAGAAATTTTTCAGGAGAGTTTCCGCGGAAAAACCGGGGCTTGCATTTTTTTCGCAGGGTTGCTTTCTATCGCGCATTGCATTTGAAGCGGAGACACGCAGTGCAGGCACAAAGGGAAATGTCGGGATCCGAACGACGAAAAAATTCGAAGTCCGCATGACAAGAGTGAATTGTGATCGGTTGCGAATCGGCGGAGAGGAATCAGAAAACCAGAATCTTCGGCGAGGGGGGGAGAGCTTGCGATACTGCTAGCACTGCTAGCGCCGTTCATATTGACCCTGCCCAACTGCCGATGATAGACTCCACCTAAGCAACACGGACGAACTTAGCCCGCAAGGTTGTAGTTCAGTAACTGAAGTCGTGAGACTTCAGCATCACCTTGTAGGCGGGCGACAGCATCAAGGACGTACGATGATCAACACGCTCGGTATCGTCGAACTGCACGATCAGCAGCACCGCAATACGCTCGTTCGCCGGCTGGGAGGCAAGCCGCTGATCGAATGGGTGGTGCGGCGGGCCAACGACAGCCAACTGCTCGACGGTGTGATTGTGGCCGCAGGCGACACGCCGGCCGATCGCGAAATGGCGGCCCTGGTTCCCTCGGACGTACCGGTTTTCTACGGCTCCAAGACCGATGTATTGCGGCGATTTCGCGATGCGGCGTTGCAATTCGGCGCGGAGCATGTGGTTCGCATCTCGGCCGACAATCCGTTCATCGACCCGGCGCTTATCGACCGGCTGGTGACGGTGGCCGCCCTGGAATTGCAAGACACCACGCCGCTGGACTATGTAGGCTACTCCTCGCGCGACGGCCGCCCGGAGGTCGAGTCGCCGCTGGGTGTGTTTGCCGAATGGATGACTACCCGGGCGCTGCGGCGCGCCGAACGACGAGCCTCCGACCCGCGCGATCGCCAGAGCGTGACGCGCCACATGTATTCCCACCTCGACGAGTTTCGCGTGCTTTTGATCCCGGTGCCTACGCAGTTGGATCGTGATGATGTCCGCTTGACCATTGACTCCCACGAAGACTGGGAGCATGCGCAGGAGATTTTGGAAGCTCTCGGGCCGGAGCGATTGGATTGGCAAGGAATCGCCGGTCTGTTGCACCACCAGCCCGGCATGCGCGAGCGGATGGCTGTACTGAATCGCGAGGCGGCCCGGACCTGAATGTCTGGAAAAAATCGCTTCGTTACAAAATCAACCCCAGGGTCGTAAGCGCATGGATGCCACACGACTGTCTAGTCATGTTTCTGTAATCGGGCTGGCTGAGCCCTTCGTACTTGCGCCGCCGTCAACGAAAGCATTGCTGTTCGAGTTGACCGACGTGCTCTACGAGACGACCGTCTGGCGGCGCTGGCTGCTAAGGCTGTTGACCCGAATGGGGCTGAGCACCAACTATCAGGCCTTCTTCGATCATTGGGATCGGCTGTTTTTGGGAGAGATCAACTCGGGCCGCCGCACGATGCGTGATGCGCTCGCCACGTTCCTCCTCTCCGAAGGGCTCGCCCCCACGCTGGTGGATGAGATCGTCTCGGCCGCCGGCGCGCAGTATAAAGCGATCGAAGCGGAGCCGCGTCTGTTGCCCAGCGTAGCCACTACGCTGTCGCATCTTTCCGGTCGCGGATTGCCGCTGGCCATCTCGGCCGACAGCGATCAATCGGCCGATCAAGTGCGGGAAAAGCTGAAAAAGCTGGGAGTTGCTGGCCAGTTTCGCCAAGTGATCTCCTCGCGCGATTTGCGATCCGCCAAGCCGGAGCCCGTTTGCTATCTGGCTGCTGTCACCGCCCTGGGTTTGGCGCCGCACGACGTGGTATTTGTCGGTTGCCGTCCGGCTCACCTAGCCGGGGCCGCCGCCGTGGGCCTGGGCACCATTTCCATTGGCGGCACTGCTGGCGCGGCGGCCGATCATCGTCTGACGCGGTTCGATCAGTTGCTGGACCTGTACGGATAAAGCAGCAACATTATTACCAGCATGTAAATCGCTCTTGATCGCTGGCTGCTGCTTACGGTACAAGCCCGCCTCTTCTCACATGCGGAACCCACAACGGTTTCGCCCCAACTCTTCTCATTGCCGGCCGTCTGAGCCGGACGAGGTAAGACTTCGATGATCCGCAACTATATTACTGCGGCGCTGGTGGCTTTGGCGGCCGGCACCCTCGGCTGTCGCGCCTGCGACGATTGTTATGAAGAAGGCCCGATCGTCGGCGGCGGCTGTCCCGACTGCGGGCCAACCCCTCGCTCAGGATCCAACAGCGGCGGCGCTTATCCGGGCGGACCTGTCTATCAAGGGCCGCCCGTCTACACGCA
This sequence comes from Planctomycetota bacterium, assembly GCA_021413705.1. Lineage (GTDB taxonomy): Bacteria > Planctomycetota > Planctomycetia > Pirellulales > UBA7805 > JAIOPX01. Next base: position 14,866 of record JAIOPX010000013.1, read on the forward strand.
ACCTGGCGCCGTGCAGTCCGGGCCGGCAAGGCCGATGGTTCCGGTGCGTCCAGGGAACTAAGGCGTAGCGCGTAGAGTTGATAGTCCTGAATTTGGCTCCCGCCAACGCGTCTATCCAGCGCACTCGGTGTTCTATCAACAATTGCCAGTGGCAGCGATAAATTCGTTGCTGTAGAATGGCTCGATAGATGATACCTAACCCCATACTTCAGGAAATCTATTCCGCTCGCGAACAAATCCTTGCGGAATATGATGGCGACTTGGCGGCCTACATTCGCAGCGCAAACGAGCGAGCCAAGGCGTCTGGGCACCCGATCGCGAATTTGCCGCAACGAAAAATTCGAGGCACTGGAGTTGTAAAGTCAGGCGGTTGCGAAGTGGGTGGTCAATCGCCGCTTCCAAATGATCGGTAGAGTCGCATCGGCGACTTGCTGAACCAACTCACCCAGAACCTGCGAAAGCAGGAATTGCGGCTTCGCAACGCGGCAAGGTTTGTAGTAGATATTGGGCCTTCGCCTGCTTCCTGTCTCGCGACGGCCCACGGAATAGAAAGAGCCGTTGGTATCTACGCCTTTCATGCAAACCATTCTTACTCGTGCCATTGTCCTCCAAAACCTGTTTTGGTTGACAATTTTTTGGCATATTAAATTCGGTGGTTAGCCGGCCTTATCGCAGAGGTAGGCCACCACAGTAGACCAATCCGGAATCGTTCCGAGCCAAACAGAATGTGTTCTCCTGGGAACTGAGGCTGAATTGGAAGCGGGGCATGGCGGTTAGTCGAATGGGCCGAATAGACCGATGAGCAGCGAAAGAATGACAACCAGACTGGTCGGTACGAGAAAGATCAAAAGCCAAACTTTTGCTTCTCGCTCTACTCCCGCCTCGGTAACGGGCCGGAGCGGACGGGCTGGCTGGCGTGCTGATTCGCACTCCTTGAGATTGCTGGCGACTGATAGGGATTCTCTTCCATGCCCTGATTCTACCCAGTGATCGTGATCTGGAAGCGAGGAGGGGTCATGGGGAAGACCTAATGCCTGATTATTTCAAATGACCTAGGTTTGCCGTTGAACAATACTGTCAATATGTCACCATTGATTTGTAGCTGCTCCCATTGCCACATTGGGCCTCCTGGGCCGATCGGCCCTATTTCGACTGTTTCATTGTCTTTGATTCGATACTCGAATAGGGGGGCGCACACTCCACCATTCTTAACCCCTAGTGTTGCCGCAACGTAACCGTGCCTACCAAACCAATACTGCCCAACTTGCAAGTCATCTTGAAGTTCCAATCTGGCTCCAATGAGGCTTTCTATAACTTCAGCGGCTGTCATGAGTTCGTTCCCGCGTAATCGTCGTTCTCAGGCTGAATTGGAAGCGGGGCATGGGGGTTGTCCCTCAGAACCAGACACTCGACATGAGGCCGGGTGGGCTAAGGAAATAAAAAATCCCTGATAATGACGACCGCCACAGTCGGTGGCGCGATTAAGATGAACATCAAAAACCAGTCTCCGACGCCTCCAGTTCCGAAGACCATCGGCATCGCCCCAAACAGGGCAACGAGAAACACGGCGACAAGTGAATCAAGCAGCCAGTCATTCCTTTTGTGAGGCTTGGCCGTCTCTTGGCTCTCTGGCGACTTGTACGGGTTCTCTTCCATGCCAGCATTCTTGAGGGAGCGTAAGAGCCTTTACGAACACTTCCACTCAGTCATCGATGATCGATTTGACCGCCGCGAGTAACACTTCTGGTAACAGTGGTATGAAAACGATGACTCTGGCGCACCACGCCAATGACTCAAGTGCGAGTAGCCAAACAGTTTAGCTAAGCACCCCGGAGAGGACTCGAACCTCTGACCCTGGGATTAGAAATCCCATGCTCTATCCAGCTGAGCTACCGGGGCTTTCGTTTGTTCGCCGCGCGCGGTGGGTAGGCGCCAACAACCCCCGTTCGTCAGTTTAGCATAGCCCTGCGGGTTGATGAATGTCGCCCGATAATCCCTGGTTATTAGACGCGGCCGCAAGGTGGCCGTTCCCCGCGGCCTCGTTGGGTGGCAGGAGCACACTTTCATCGCTATAATCAGGGACGGTTCGCCCGCCACCTTCCAGCCCCGTTTCCCGCCACCTGGGCTATCGCTCGCACTCACTCACCCAGCCATGTGAATGCCATGAACGGGTCTGACCCTTGGGGAATGTGTCGTCGCAGCGCCGCCTTGGCAGCGCTCTGGGCTTTCCTGGCCGCTCCATCGTGGATGCTGGCCGCCGAATCCATCGCGCCCGTCGCTCCCCTTCCGCAGCGCGTGGAGTTCAATCGCCATATCCGCCCGATCCTCTCGGACAATTGCTACAAGTGCCACGGGCCGGACAAGAACACGCGCGAGGCTGGGATGCGGCTCGATGTGCGGGCCGACGCCATCAAGCCGCACGATAGTGATCCGGCCATCGTGCCCGGCAACGCTGCCAGCAGCGAGATGATTCGCCGGATCCTGGCGACCGACCCCGCCGAGCAAATGCCGCCTCCCAAAAGCGGTAAGCATGTGACGCCCCAGCAGATCGAGTTGCTGAGGCGCTGGATCGATCTAGGGGCCGAATATCAATCGCACTGGTCGTTTATCGCGCCCACTTCGCCACCACTTCCGGAAGTTCAAACCAAAGCCTGGCCGCGCGGATCCATCGATCGCTTTGTCCTGGCTCGCTTGGAACAGGAAACGCTCCAGCCCGCCCCCGAGGCCGACCGCCGCACGCTCATTCGCCGCGTCACGTTCGATCTGACAGGACTGCCCCCGACGCCGGCCGAAGTCCAAGCGTTTTTGGCCGACAGCGCACCGGACGCGTACGAAAAACTAGTCGATCGCTTGCTGGCGTCTCCGCGGTACGCCGAACACATGGCGCGGCAATGGCTCGATCTGGCTCGCTTTGCCGACACTAACGGCTATCAATACGACCAGGAGCGCACGCAATGGCCATGGCGCGATTGGGTGATCGACGCCTTCGCTCGCAACATGCCGTTCAATGAGTTCACGGTCGAGCAACTCGCCGGAGACCAGTTGCCCGGGGCGAGGCCGAACCAGATTCTGGCGACAGGCTTTAATCGCAATCACGGTATCACGGTCGAAGGGGGCGTGGTCGATGAGGAGTACCGCGTCGAATACGTGATGGACCGCGTCAATACAACCACCACGGTCTGGCTCGGGCTGACCATGGGTTGCTCTCGCTGCCATGACCACAAGTTCGATCCGATCTCGCGCAAGGAGTTCTATCAGTTCTACGCCTTCTTCAATCAGGTGGACGAGAAGGGGATGAACGGTTTTGATCCCCGGATCAACGTCCTCTCGCCGTTGCAACTTAAGGAACTGGAGGTCATCGATCGTGAAATTGAACCTCGGCAGCGAGCCTTGCGTGAGCCGCCGACCGCCGACGCTTCCGGCCCCAATGGAACTGACGCTCGCAAGCGCCATCAAGAAGAATTGGCCAAGCTCCTTCAGCGCCGCAAGAAATATGAAGGCACACCCGTGCGAACGCTCATCATGCGCGATCGAGCGCAGCCGCGTGAGACGTTCATGCTCGAACGGGGGCAATACGATCAAAATGGCGAAAAGGTTTCGGCCGACGTTCCTGCCGCGCTCCCCCCGCTGGCCGCCGATGTGCCGAAGAATCGGCTCGCCCTGGCCCGCTGGCTAGTCGATCCCAAGCATCCGCTGACGGCCCGCGTGGCGGTCAATCGTTTTTGGCAACACTACTTCGGCACTGGGCTGGTGAAGACGGCCGAAGACTTCGGCACGCAGGGTGAGTGGCCTTCACATCCCGATTTGCTCGACTATCTGGCCACGGAATTCGTCAGCAGTGGCTGGGATGTTCGCAAGATGCAGCGGCTGATTGTCACTTCGGCCACCTACCGCCAGTCGGCCGCCGCCAATGCTGCGCTGCGAGAACGCGACCCGGACAATCGCCTTCTGGCCCGCGGCCCGCGACTGCGTTTGGAAGCGGAAGAGATCCGCGACACCATTTTGGCCGTCAGCGGTCAATTGGTGGAAAAAGTCGGCGGCCCCAGCGTCTATCCCTATCAACCGCCAGGGCTGTGGACAGAACTGAACAATCGCGAAGGTTTTTCCAAAGACTATCCGCAAGGCAAAGGAGAAGACCTCTACCGGCGGAGTATGTACACGTTCTGGAAGCGGACGGTGCCACCGCCGATGATGCAAACCTTCGATGCGCCGAACCGAGAGGTTTGCGTGGCGCGGCGCTCGCGGACCAACACGCCGCTGCAATCGCTGGCGATGATGTATAGTCCGCAAAGTGTTGAAGCGGCCCGACACCTTGCAGCCCGCATGTTGCGCGAAGGGGGCGATTCGACGCAGCAGCGCATCGTCTGGGGGATGGTGGCCGCCACCGCTCGCGAACCCGAACCGGCCGACGCGGCCGTATTGCTCAAACTGTACGAGACGCAACGGGCCGCGTTCAGCCAAGACAAGCCGGCCGCGCTGAAGCTATTGAGCGTCGGTGATTCACCGCGCGATGAAAAGCTCGATCCGATCGACCATGCCGCGATGACAACCGTTGCCCGAGTGATTCTCAATCTCGACGAAACGATTACCAAGCCATGACGCATCCACTCGTAGAAGCGGCGTTGACGGTCAACCGCCGCCAATTCTTTTCCCGCGCCAGCGCCGGGATTGGAACGCTGGCGCTGGCCTCGCTCTTGAATTCCGATGGAGTAGCGGCCACGTCGGGCACGGCCAAGCCGACTGGTCAACTTCCGGGCCTTCCCCACTTCGCTCCTAAGGCCAAGCGGGTCATTTATCTCTTCCAGTGCGGCGCTCCGTCGCAAATGGAAACCTTCGACTACAAGCCCAAGCTCAAGGAGCTCAACAAAACCGAACTCCCTGCCTCTGTCCGAATGGGGCAGCGGCTGACGGGCATGACATCCGGCCAAAAGACGTTACCGATAGCCAACCCCATCTTCAAGTTTTCGCAACACGGCAAGTGCGGCGCCTGGGTGAGCGAGTTGATGCCTTACCACGCCGGCGTCGTGGACGATCTCTGCTTCATCAAGTCGATGCACACGGAGGCCATCAACCATGATCCGGCGATCACGTTCTTTCAAACAGGGAATCAGCAACCCGGCCGCCCCAGCATCGGCTCCTGGTTCAGCTACGGACTGGGGAGCGAAAATGAAGACTTGCCGGCGTTCATTGTCCTGTTGTCGAAGAACAACTATGCCCAGGCTCAGCCCATCTATGACCGGCTGTGGGGAAGCGGCTTCCTCCCCTCGAATCACCAGGGCGTGAAATTTCGCTCCCAGGGGGATCCGGTGTTGTACCTGGGTGATCCGGCCGGTTCCGACGCGGCCACGCGGCGGCGGATGCTCGATGCCCTGGCCGAAATCAACCAGCGGCGGCACGCGGAACTGGGCGACCCGGAAATTACTACCCGGATCGCGCAATATGAAATGGCCTATCGGATGCAGACTTCAGTGCCCGAACTGGCCGATTTCTCCGACGAGCCGGAAAGCACCTTCAAGCTCTATGGCGAAGACGCCCGCAAGCCGGGCACGCACGCCGCCAACTGCTTGCTGGCCCGGCGGCTGGCGGAGCGCAACGTGCGCTTCATTCAACTCTTCCACCGCGACTGGGACCATCACAGCAATCTGCCGGCCGAACACCGCAAGCTGTGCAAGGAAGACGACCAGGGTTCCGCAGCGCTGATCACAGATTTGAAGCAGCGCGGGATGCTGGACGACACGTTGATCGTGTGGGGAGGAGAGTTCGGGCGCACCGTGTACTCCCAGGGAACGCTGACGGCCACCAACTACGGCCGCGATCATCATCCCCGCTGCTTCACTGTCTATATTGCCGGCGGCGGCATCAAGCGAGGCATCTCTTACGGCAAGAGCGACGACTTCTGTTACAACATTGCCGAGAACCCCGTTCACGTTCACGATCTTCATGCCACGATCATGCACTGCATGGGTATCGACCACGAACGACTTACCTACCGCTTTCAAGGCCGCGACTTCCGTTTGACCGATGTGCATGGAAAGGTGGTCAAGGAGATTTTGGTGTAGCAAACCAGCCACGGCGCTCCGATCGAAGAATCTTGAACCACAGAGGTCACAGAGAAGAAATGACGAATGAAGTTCGAAACGTGAGTAACATGACCGCGAGTCGCGGACTCATACCTTCGTCGCTCGAGCTTCGTCATTCGTCATTCTTTCGTCATTCGGGTTTCGTCATTTCCGCTGCCGTCTCTGTGTTCTCTGTGTCTCTGTGGTTCAAAACTTTTCGTCAGTGTTGTGTCTTGATGGCACTAACCTCTGCGCTGCTTGTTTCGACAATCGTTGCCCAAGCCGCCGATCCGCCCACCGATGGCGACCCACGTTGGGATTCGTTCTATCTGCGCGATGGCGAAACTGTCGTCTTTCTTGGGGACAGCATCACGCATGCCGGCGGGTACATCGAGTACATCGATGCCTGCTTGGCCACGCGGTTCCCAAAGGCCCGGCTGCGATTGATCAATCGCGGGATGCCGAGCGAGACGGTGGCCGGCACCTCGGAATCGGTCCACAATCCGCCACGTCCCGATTTGGCTACGCGGTTCGAGCGGACGATCGCGCCATTGGACCCGGATGTGATCGTGGCCTGCTACGGCATGAATGACGGCATCTATCAATCGCCGAGTGACGAGATTCTCAAAAAGTATCAGGCTGGCGTGGAACGATTGATCGATCGCGTGCGGAAAGGAACCCGGGCTCGGCTGGTGCTTCTCTCGCCGCCGCCGTTCGATATCACGCCACGCAAGGGGAAGTTAAAGTCCGGCGGTACTGCCAGTTATCTCAATCCGGCGGAAGATTATGACCAGGCTCTGGCAAAGTTTTCAGCTTGGCTTTTGACCACACCCAGGCCGGCTCCGCAGCCTGACGATGATGATCGTCGCTGGCGCGCTTCGTCGCCGTTGGTTGTCGATCTCCACACGCCGATCAACAAACATATGGCCGAGCGCCGCAAGCAGGATCCCGGGTTCGGCCTTGCTCGGGACGGCATTCATCCTAATGCGACGGGGCATTGGTTGATCGCCCGACAGGTGCTGCTGGCCTTCGGCACGCCGGGCACGGTGGCCGTGGCCGAAATAGCGGCCGACTCGAAACAAGTGCTGTCTGGGGAAGTTCAAGAACTCCGTTCGGTTAGCGGCGGACTTGAGTTTGTCTGGACCACTCCTTTGCCGATGCCGGCCGATCCCAACTGGGATGCGAAGTCGATCGGCCTCTCGCTGGAAGGAGCCCAGTTGAATCGCTACACGTTGCGTGTGACCGAGTTGCCCGCCGGCCGCTATGACTTGTCGGCTGACGGCCGCAAGTTCGCCAGCGCCAGCGACATTGAATTGGCCACTGGACTCGACATGACGCGCTATGCCGACTTCCCCACGGTCAAGGAAAGCGGCGAAGTGCTCAAGCTCATTCGCAAGCGGCAGTCGCTCCAGAGTCAGCTTTGGCTCAAGGAAGAGACGCACCCGCGCCTGGCCGCCGAACATGCGAAGCTGGCAAATGTGATGCTCAAGCCTGATGAGATCGAAAAACTTGGAGACGAGATTCGGCGGCGATGCCTGGCCCGTCCGGTCAAGATTCAGATTGCAATTGCGGCCAAGGAGCCTGTTGCCGCAAGGGGTACAGCCAAGGAGAAGGAAATTACGATTCGCGATCCCGATTGGAAGCGAGATGCCTCCCCCGAGATGGGCCTGCAAGGGCACCGTGCGAATCAAACATCGCGCCGCAACGCCGGCAGCGCGGCGATGCTCGATGGGCCAACGCTGGTTTACCAGGTTTTTGTCAGCGACAAAAAATCATCCTGGAATGACAAACGAAAAGAGGAGATTCGCGACCGCGTCAACGAAGCGCTGGGGTTTCTTTGCGCCCAGGGGCTGAAGTATCAGCAGCGCGTGGAGATTGCCCAGCAGTTCGGCGAGCCAGTGACGCTGGATGAGGTGATTCCATCCGATTCGCAGGCCGATTCCGCCTGGACCGATCGGGCAATCAAGCAGGCGAGCGGGCTCGATTGCTCGGCCCTCATCGAAAAGCTCCGCACCGAGCAGAAGATGAAGAGCGTGCTGCTGATGTTGCACATCAACAAGCCGGGACGCAGCTACAACATCTCCTATTACCGAGGCGTGCCGAAAGATCTCATGTCGGAGCGGCTGATTTGCTTCACGCATTTCAACCACCGCGATCAGACCCCCGCGGCCACGTATGCCCACGAGATGCTGCACGGCTTCGGCGCGGGCGACCTCTATTTCCCGTTCGACCAGGACGATGACCGTTACCTGCGAGCGAAGCGGATTTTCCCCAACGATGTGATGTTGCGCATCGACGAACGGATCAGCCGGCTTTCCGTTGATGAATGGACCGCCTACCGAGTGGGCTGGCTCAAAACGCTCCGCCCGGAGCTGCGGTTTCTGGAAGATCCGCGGTGAAGCCCCGCGAGAGTGGTGCGTTCCCAGGCGAGCAGCCACTCTTTTTTGTCTACGCCGCCGGCGTAGCCGGTGAGTTTTCCGTGGGCGCCGATCACGCGATGGCACGGCACCATGATTGAAATGGGATTTCGGCCATTGGCGTGCCCCACGGCGCGCGAGGCAGTCGGCTTTCCTACTCGCTGGGCGAGCTGGGCATAAGTGCTCGTCGTGCCGAAGGGGATTTGCACCAGTTCCTGCCAGACGCGCAGTTGAAACGGCGTGCCGGCGATCTTCAGCGGTATGTCGAACTCCTGCCGCTGGCCTGCAAAGTATTCGGCGAGTTGCTCGCGTACCTCGACAAATGGCGCGTTGGACTGTTGCCATGAAGCATCGGGGCCGAGCCAACCTTTGTGTCCAGGCAAATAGAGCCCGGTCACGAACTGCCCGTCACCCTGGATGAACAGTTGGCCCAGGGGAGAATCGATGTAACTGTAGCAGGTGGTCGTAGTCATCGGTCGTTCCTCTTCAAGGGGTTGAAGTTCACGGGGAAGGCGTCTTGAGACTGTCCCACAAGTGCATAGCCGCATAGGCGCGCCAAGGACGCCATCGCTGGGCCGCTTTTTCCAATGCCTTGGCGGATTTCATTCGCGATGCTTTCACTAAACCCAGGTCGGCGTCAGGAAATGCATCGGGCCAGCGCAAGGCACGCATCGCGATGTACTGCGCAGTCCAAGGCCCGATTCCGGGCAACTCCACAAGCCTGGCGACAATGGCGGTCGGATCGACACCCGGCTCCAAGTCGATCTCGCGGCAAGCGACGACGCGCGCCAAGTTCCGCAGGCATTCGGCTCGAGCGGTCGGCAAGCCGAGGCCCGCCAGCGTAGCACTGCGGGCATGGGACAATGTTTCAGCAGTGGGAGCGATGCGGTTCAGGCAAGGGAGCGGAGTCTCGATCACTTCACCAAACCGCTGCGCAAAACGGCCGGCGAGCGTCGAGGCGCCGCGAACCGAAACTTGTTGCCCCAGGATGGCGCGCATGGCCAGTTCAAAGGAATCGAAGGCGCCCGGCACGCGCAAACCTGGCTGGCGCTCGACCGAAGGCGCAAGGAGCGGATCGAGCCCGAGATGACCGGCAATAACATCCGGCCGAGCATCCAGGTCCAAAAGATTTCGTAGGCGCACGAGGATCGCTGGTAGAGCAGGTGTCAGCGAGGTGGCGAGGTCAACGGCCAGCAGATTGCGATTGGGGAGGGGCGAAACACTCAGCCAACCGTGATGGTGGCCGATGCCAACCGTGCGATGATACGTCGAGCTGGTAACGCACTCGACGCCCGCAATGGCGTGTGCCGCCAGGAATTGCAGCAGCGAATCCCATTCCAACGGAGGGCGATAGGCGAGCACCAATCGCAAGCAATCGGCGGCGACTGCCTTGGTCGAGGAGCGACGAAGCGAGCTGGGAGCCAGCCGATAGTGGCTGCGAAAGAGTGTGTTGAACCGCCGAACACTCTTAAAGCCGGCCGCCAACGCAACTTGCACCATGGGAAGCTGCGTCTCTGCGATCAAGCGTTTAGCCAGAAGCAAACGACTGGTTTGCGCCAGTTCGACCGGTGACGCGCCGAGTTCTTTTCGCACCGAACGGCGCAGCTGACGCGAGCTAAGCCCTAAACTGGTGGCCAAGCCTTCCAGGCTGCCACCATCGCCCAGCGCGCCGGATTCGATGCGCGCCGCCGCTGCCCGGGCAATCGTGCGAGCGCTATCCACGGGTGCATGCCCCGGCGCAAGCTCAGGCCGGCAGCGCAAACAGGGGCGAAATCCTGCTAGCTCAGCCAGGGGGGCACTGGCGAAGAACCGGCAGCTCTTGCGGCGAGGCGTTCTTGCCGTGCAAACGGGCCGGCAGTAAATGCCAGTCGTCCTCACACCGACAAAAAAAACCCCGTCGAAGCGGGCATCTCGCGCAGTCAGGGCTCGATAGCAAACGTCGTCATCGCTAGTCATGCCCTCATTGTAGCGGTCGCCGGCAATTGGGCTGGCCGTTTTCGGACATGAATATGGGATTGAGATATGGGGTGTTACGGCAGCGCATGACCATCTATGAAAAAAGAACACCCGATCGGATAGGATCGGGTGTTCTTCTCTGAAAGTGGAGGATAGGGGACTTGAACCCCTGACCTTCTGGCTGCCAGCCAGACGCTCTCCCAACTGAGCTAATCCCCCGCGTTCCGCAGCCTTAAAATGACCCAAAGCGGCGGTCGGGCTTGCCGAGGCAAGCTAAAAATCCTATCACGGGGGCCGCCGGTGGTCAACCGGGACTCGGGCCGGGATAGTACACTATTAGGGTCGCCCTAATGTGTCCCTAAAGCCCCGAATGACTTGTAATCCCACCGCTGCCGACTCTTGTCCCAGGCTTGGATCCTCGTGAAGAAAAAGACTCTCCTGCTGTTGATCAAACTGACCGTCTCGGTCGGTGTGCTGGCATATCTGTTCTACAGCTTCCGCACCAGTAAAGACTATGCGGAAACCATCGACCAGTTGATCTACCAGCCCAAGGACTGGTGGCTCCTGGCGGGCGCCTGGTTCGTAATCTTCGTCTCCATACTGTTGACGTTCATCCGCTGGTACTGGCTGGTCCGCGCACTCGATCTGCCGTTCCGACTCCGCGACGGACTGCGGCTGGGTTTTCTCGGCTTCCTGTTCAACTTCGTCTCGCTCGGTTCCGTGGGGGGGGATCTCTTCAAGGCAGTGTTCCTGGCGCATGAACATCCGGGCCGCCGGGCCGAGGCGGTCTCCACGATCATCATCGATCGACTGATTGGGCTCTACGGGTTGCTCTTGCTCGGCAGCGTGGTGATCCTCAGCGGCCAACTACCCGAGGGAGCAGACATCCACAAGCTAGGCTTGGTCACGCTCATCGGCACCGGCGTGATCACGCTGTTGTGCGCCGTGATGATGTGGCCAGGGTTGCTGCACGGCTCGTTGGCGGAAAAACTCTGCGGGCTGCCGAAGGTCGGTCCGCATGTGAGCAACTTGCTGCGGGCGGCGCGAACCTATCGCCAGCGACACGGCGTACTCTGGGCGTCCCTGGCCATCACGATGGTGGTCCATGTGCTCAACGTGGCCGGCTTCTATTTTATCGCCCGCGGAATGCCCGGAGACGCACCGACCTTCGCCAGCCATATGTTGATCATTCCCCTGGCCGTGCTGACCTCCGCGCTCCCCATTTCGCTGGCAGGGTTGGGGGTGTTTGAACTGGCAATGCAGAAACTGTATGTCATGGTCGCCCCGGCAATGCCGTTGGTGATGATCCCCAAGCTCGGGTTGTTCGTGGCCCTGCTCGATCGCGTGATCATGCTGCTGATTGCAGCCGTCGGCGTGTTCTTCTACATCGGCGGCCGGCGCGAGGTGCGCGAGGTGATGCACGAAGTGGAAGAACAAGAGGCGGACGTCAATTCGTGATTGTCACTCGGGCGCCGTTGATCCGATCCAATTGCGGGGCCGTATTGTCCAGCACCTCCGACTGCTCGATACGCAGTTGGCCTGGCCCTTCGACGCGGATCTGCACCTGGCCGTTATCGCCCACCAGCGACGCTTCGAGCCGCACCTGCGAGGCCCCGCTAACCGACAGGCCGCTGCGCCCGTTGCCTCGCAGCGTTACACCGGAGAGACGCACTTCGGCCGCGCGATCCGCGGCGCTGATGCCGTCGTAGCGAAAGCCCTGCACGATCAGGTCCGAGATCACCACGCGGGTGACACCGTAGAGTGTGATGCCGGTCTGAAGGGCCGTGTGCGAGAGCTTGTAATCCAACGGGTGCTTGAGTTTCTCGAGGCGAATATAGACGTGTCCCCCCAGCAGACACCACTGCATCACCTTCAGCGCCGGCAACTTCACGATTTCACGCGGCACATGAACCTGGGCCAACGGGCGGCCATCGCGATAGAGCATTTGAAAACCTTGCTCGCGCGGGCGGAAGCGGAATACATCCTCCTGAAAATGCTCCCAAGCCTCCAACGGCACGGGCTGCGTGCCGTCGAGCGTGGCGCCGTTGCCGACGATTGTCAGCGGATCGCGGAAGTCGCCGCTGTTCCGCGGGCCGCCAAGTCCCACGGCTTCGCGATACGGTTCTTCCGTTTTGGCCAGTACGATTCGGTCCCCTGCTTTGGCCAGGGCCAACGCCCGGGCAATGGTGCGCACTGGGCCCGATTGCTGACT
>JAIOPX010000014.1 GCA_021413705.1 Planctomycetota bacterium
CGCCGCCGCGAAGAGATGCGAGATCCGACTTGTGGCGTTTCTCATGAAGAAGCATGGAGACGCATCAAGCAGCGCAATGAGGGGTTCCAAAGCTGCCTCTAAAACGGCAATTCGTCGTCGATCGCCTCATGGTCCTCGCCGTCGCGCCCCTCGCGGCGGGCTTTCTCCTTTTCAGCCCATTCTTCCGCAAACTTTCGATGGAACTCCTCGCTCCGCCGCTGCTCCTCCTCCCATTCTTCGCGCGTTGCATAAAACGAGAACTCAAAATCTTCGTCCATGTGTGAGCCATCAAGGCCCCAAAAGCCAGGGCCGAACATACCGTCGGCGGCCATCTGGCACAACGGGCAGTCGTGGTCGATGACCTGCTTTTCCTCCTCCGCCGTATGGGCCTCCGGCATCCGCCGCCGTTCGCGGTCGATCATTGCGGCCGGCGTTCGCCGCGGGGACTCTTCCAGCCCCTGGTGCATCCACTCCTGCTGAAGCTGCTTGAATCGCTCGATCTCGGCGGCCTTATTCAGCGCGGCTGCGTTGCCTGAAGCAATGACATGGCCCAGATAGGCGGCCAGCACTTCACGCACCAGGTCGTAATAGAGAACCACCTCGTGGTGGCCCAGCCCGCTATCTCGGTAAGCGGCTGAATCGCGTGAAACGGCCGGTGGAGCGCGGCGGAAGAAAGACCAGAAGAGCATCTGGTAGTGCAAGTCGCGCTTCACATGCTCGTGGCGATAGTCGAGCAAGGCCTCGCGTGGCGTTTTGCCATTCAGGCCAGCGTGCGGCGTCATCAGCCAACTGGAGTGCAACTCGCGAATCAACTCGTGTTGCGCCGGTTCGTCCATGTCGGCCAGCGCCTCACGCCGGGCGAGAACTTCCGGCACCAGGAATTCGGCCAGGCAACCAAACAGCACCGCCCGCGTATCGGGCCGCGTCACACTGCGCCGTCGCTCCCGCCGCGCCGCCGCTACAGCCTCGAACTCGGCCCGGGACTTTTCAAACTTCCAGTCTGCTGCCAGATGATACAAACCGTCCACTTCGTCGTCATCGTCACCGCCACTATCGTCACCGCCACTGTGCGGCAGTTTGTGATCCTGCGAGCATTCGCCAAGATCCAGCCGGATCTCTCCCTCGTGCCCCAGCGCCGAATAGGTGGATTCGCGGCCGATGACCCGGGCTTCCAGATCGATCAGAATCAACCCTGCGTCCCACGGATCGTTGCATACACCCGGCTTGAAGTCCGCAAGATATTTGCAACCGCCAGCCCGCAAGCAAAATCGCCCCAGCGCCGCCTCGAGTTCTTCAATCGTTTCTGGATCGGCGGAGAGGGCCGCAATCACACGGTCGCAGTCCGCGCCGTGTAATGTGCCGTGAATTGCCCCGCCAGCATGGAGAATGTTCAGCCGCAATTGGCTCATGGGTAGGGTTCCCCGATTGGAATTGAAAAGGGTGAGGTGGATTTCTCGCATTTTCAGTCACGGCGACTCGAAGTCAAGCGACGGCCGCTCCAGGCAATAAGTGATTTATGGAATGCTGGCATTTTCCTGCCCCTTGGCAACACATGGTTGATGGCCTATACTGATTTTCAGTGATGAGGGCATTTCTCCATTTTCCTGCAAAAACGCGGGATCTCTCGCTTTCAAATCCCAACCGCGAATCACGTTCGCCGGGTCAGGAAAACAGCGGTTCTCACTTGGGGACGGCATGGCATCATTCTAGCCCGGGCTACCGTAGGGTGGGTGCTTGCACCCACGCGGTTTGGACCTCTGGCCTCCAGATGTGTCGCCTCGGCAAACAGCAGTGCCTACCCCACCAGTCACACATTTCACCCTGGATCGGTTCCCGGGGGATCAATCCGCGCGTCGCAGCGGATACACTCACCCATAGATAGCGACCGAACATTTCACAGTATTGCAGAAGAGTATGAATCAACAGAACGAAGAAATCGACGAAGAAGACGAAGATGACAACCAGAATCCGGTTCTCGAGCAAAGCTTGCTGGAGTTGCTCAAGGAGCCCGGCTATAGGCCGGTCAAGCCGCGCAAGATCGCCAAGCAATTGCATCTTGCCGAGGAACAACTCAAACAGCTCAAGCGGATCATCAAGCGGATGGTGCGCGAGGGCAAATTGGCCTATGGCGACAAACATGCCGTGGGCTTGGCCACCGTCGGACAGTCCAATCGGCTGACCGGAATCTTCCGCCGCATGAAGGACGGCTATGGCTTTGTCCGTCCCGATGGCCCGGCCACCAGTCGCGACCGCTCCGACGACATCTATATCTCCGCCGCCAAGGCAGGCGACACCGCCAGCGGCGACGTGGTGTTGGTACGGCTGATCCAGCGGGGCGGGGGAGGGGATCGCCCTGGCGATAGGGCAGGGGCTGCGCGGCGCAATCGCGAAGGAGAAATTGTCGAAATCCTCAAGCGGCAAACCAATCAGTTTGTCGGCACTTATTTTGAATCGGCCGGCTCGGGCTACGTTCAGGTGGACGGTACCGTATTCAGCAATCCGATCTTCGTCGGCGACGCGGGAGCTAAAAACGCGCGACCCGACGATAAGGTCGTGCTGGAGCTTGTCCGCTTTCCGTCCCATAGCCACGACGGCGAAGGAGTGATTCTCGAAGTGCTCGGAGCGCGTGGCGCCCCAGGCGTGGACACGCTCTCGATCATTCACGAGTTTGGCTTGCCTGGCGAGTTTGCCGAGGATGCGCTGGCGGACGCTCGCGCCGAGGCTGAGCGCTTTGACGAATCGATTGGCCCGGATCGCCGCGACCTGACCGGCGAGACGATCATTACAATCGACCCGGTCGATGCCCGGGACTTTGACGATGCGATTTCGCTCACGTTGCTTGAGAACGGCCACTGGCGGCTCGGTGTGCATATCGCCGACGTCTCACACTTCGTGCGCGAGAAGACGGCGCTCGATCGCGAAGCCCAGGATCGAGCAACGAGCATTTATCTGCCCGACCGCGTGATTCCGATGTTGCCGGAAATCATCTCCAACAATCTGGCCAGCCTGCAACCGAATCGGGTGCGTTATACAAAGACGGCGTTCATCGAGTTCACGGCCGACGGCGCCCGCGTGGCGGTCGATCCTTGCTCGGCCGCCATTCGCAGCGTGCGGCGGTTCACTTACGAAGAAGTCGATGAATATCTGGCCGATCCGCCCGCCTGGAAGAAGAAGCTCACGCCGGAGGTGCATTCGTTGCTGGAACGAATGCACACGCTGGCGATGATTCTGCGGAAGCGGCGTTTTGCACGGGGCTCGCTGGAGTTGGCGCTGCCGGAAGTGAAGATCGATCTGGACAACGACGGCCGAGTATCCGGTGCGCATCTGGTGGAGAACACGGAGAGCCACCAGATTATTGAGGAGTTCATGCTGGCGGCCAATGAAGCCGTGGCCGATTTGCTCAAGGAACGGCAGATACTCTTCCTGCGGCGCATCCACTCGCCACCTGATCCGCGGAAGCTCAAGCAGTTGACCGATTTTGTCCGCGAGTTGGGGCACGCCACCGGCAGCCTGGAAAGTCGTTTCGAGATCCAGGGTTTGCTGGACCGCATCAAAGGAGAGCCAGAGGAACACGCGATCAATTATGCGGCGCTCCGTTCGATGCAGAAGGCGGTCTACGCGCCGGATGATGAAGGACACTTTGCTCTGGCGAGCAAGTGCTATTGCCATTTCACCTCCCCGATCCGTCGCTATCCCGATCTGACCATCCACCGCTTGTTGGATGTGATTTTCAAGCAGAAAAAGCCACGGAGCAATTTCGACGAATTGTCGCTCCAAGGCGATCACTGTTCGCAGCGCGAGCAAAGGGCCGCCCAGGCGGAGCGGGAGTTGACCAAGGTAAAGCTCCTGCACTACATGAGTACGCGGATTGGCGAAGAGTTAGATGCCGTAATCACCGGCGTGCAAGACTTCGGATTGTTTGCCCAGGGCATCAGCCTCCCAGCCGAAGGACTGATTCACGTCAGTTCGCTCCAAGAAGACTACTACCGCTACGACAAGGCGACGCATTCGCTCAGCGGCTACCGCAGCGGTAACATGTATCGGCTCGGTGATCTGATCCGAATTGCCGTAGTCCGTGTGGATATCGAACGTCGCGAGTTGGATTTCAGGCTGGTGGGAAGGTTGCAAGGCCGTCCACCCGGGCCGCCGCGGAAGCTTAAGCATGGCGCGCCGCGTCCAGCAGCCGGCAAGGCATCCGCGCTGCCGCCGATAAACAGGGATCACTCGCCGCAACGTGGCAAGAAAGGCGGTCCGAAGCGCAAGCCGGCCGAGCAGAATCGAGGGCGGACTGGTAAGAAGGGTCCGCCACGGCGGCGTAAGTGATAATGTACGTGGGGCAGGCAGGAATGTCTGCCCATCCGACCGCTAAACATCCCAGCCTTGCGCCGCTACAATGACGGGCTCGCGTATTTTGTGTTGAGCCTGCCTGGATTTTCGCGATGGCTGACGCGTTATTGAAAACTCCGCTCCACGATTGGCATTCCGCGCATGGCGGGCGGATGGTGGACTTTGCCGGGTGGTCGATGCCGGTGCAGTACACGTCGATCGTGGCCGAGCATCTGGCCACGCGCGATGTCTGCGGCCTGTTCGATATCTCCCACATGGGGCGTCTGCGGTTCGATGGGGCGGCGGCAGTGCGGTTGCTCGACGGGTTGCTCACGCGGCGTGTCGATAACATTCCGCTGGGGCGGATTCGCTACAGCCTGATGACCAACGACGCCGGCGGTGTGCTGGATGACGTGCTTATCTACCGGATTGCCGAGCCGAGCGGCGCCGACTACTGCTTGCTGGTCGTCAACGCCGGCAACCGGCAGAAGATCGTCGATTGGATCACGCCTCGGGTGGCGGCTGCTGGCCCGGTGACGATGACCGATCTGACGCTCACAACTGCCATGATCGCCGTCCAGGGGCCGGCCGCGCTCAAGATCATGTCGCATCTGACCGACGTGGAACTCTCCGCGATGAAATACTACTCGGCCGTCCACGGTCAGGTGGCCTCGACCACGGGGCTCATCAGTCGCACCGGCTACACGGGCGAGGACGGCGTGGAACTGATTGTCTCCGCGGCCGATGCGCCGACTGTCTGGGAGTCGCTGCTCGTTGCCGGCAGCGAAGCACATGCCGTGCCGGTGGGCCTCGGCGCTCGCGATACATTGCGGCTCGAAGCGGCGATGCCCCTTTACGGCCACGAGCTGACCGAAGAGATTACTCCCTACCAGGCGGGGCTGGATTTTGCCGTGGATCTCGAAGGCCGGCAGTTTCCGGGGCGCGATGCGCTGGCCGCAATCCATGGCGACGCAAACCTGTTGCGGCGCGTGGGTTTGGAGTCCGCCGGCGGCCGAGTGCCGCGCGAGGGATGTCCTGTACTGTGGGGGGACAAGCAGGTGGGGCAGGTGACGAGCGGAACCTTTTCGCCCACGCTCGATGCGCCGATTGCGATGGCCTATGTTGCCACGGCGGCTGCGGCGGTCGGTGGTGAAGTGATTGTCGATATCCGCGGCCGGCCGCAATCCGCCCGCGTCGTGAAGTTGCCGTTCTATACACGTAAGTAATACTGACTCCTCTCCCCGTTGGGGAGAGGTTGGGAGAGGGGCGACCATCCCCCGGCCCCTCCCTGAAAGGGAGGGGAGAGAGAGTAAAGGAGAGCCTACCGTGAAGCCAGAAGAATTGTTGTATGCCAAGACGCACGAATGGGTCCATGTTGCACCCGGCGAAGGAGGCCAGGTCGCCACAATCGGCATCTCGGCCTTCGCGGTCGAGGCGCTGACCGATCTGGTTTTCTTGGAGTTGCCCTCCATCGGGCGGCAACTCACCGCGGGAAAACCGTTCGGCGAAGTCGAATCGGTCAAAGCTGTCAGCGATCTCTACGCCCCGGTGAGCGGCGAGGTGGTTGAAGTCAACGAGGAGCTTCCGAACAATTTGCAGTGGCTTTCCGACGATCCCTACGGCAAAGGCTGGGTTGTGAAGGTTCAATTGTCGAATGAGGCCGAGACGAAACAATTGAGTGACTTCGCATCCTACCAGCGGCAGTGCGCGGAAGAGCAGCATTAGAATTTCATGCCCTATATCTACAATACTCCCGACGATCAGCAGGCCATGCTGGCCGCTATCGGCATTGATTCGCTCGACAAGCTGTTCGAGACGATCCCGGCCGAGTATCGCCTGGGCCGGCCCCTCGACTTGCCGCCTGCGCTTGGAGAGCTCGAACTGACGGCGCACATGCAGGCTCTCGCCGCCGCCAACGCCTCGCCCGGCAATAAGGTCTGTTTCCTCGGCGGCGGCAGCTACGACCACTTTATTCCGGCCGTGGTGGACTATGTCGCTTCACGCGGTGAGTTCTACACGTCGTACACGCCCTATCAGCCGGAGGTCGCCCAGGGGAATCTTCAGGCGATGTTCGAATACCAGACGCTGATCTGCCAGTTGACCGGCATGGAGGTGTCGAACCAAAGCCTCTACGACGGAGGCACCGCGGCCACCGAAGCTGTGCTGATGGCGACGAGCGTCACCGGGCGCGGCGACAAAGTCGTAGTGGCCGAGAGCGTTCATCCGGAGTATCGCGAGACGCTACGGACGTATCTCGATCACCTGGGTACCGACCTGGTGACCATTCCCACACCCCACGGTGTGATAGAACCGGCTGATCTAGCCGCCGCGGTGGACGACAATACAGCCTGCGTGCTTTTCGGGCAGCCAAACTTCTTTGGCGCACTGGAAGACGCTGAAGCACTGGTGAAGATCGCCCACGACGCCGGCGCGCTGGCCGTCGTCCATTTCGACCCGATCAGCCTTGGCTTGCTCAAGCGCCCTGGCGACTACGGTGCCGACATCGTTGTGGCCGAAGGACAATCGCTCGGCACGCCGATGCAGTTCGGCGGCCCGTATCTCGGTATCATGGCCTGTCGAGAAAAATTCGTCCGCCGCCTTCCTGGTCGCATCGCCGGTCAGACGGTCGATCGCCACGGCCGCCGCTGCTGGGTGCTGACGCTGCAAACCCGGGAACAACACATCCGCCGCGAGAAGGCTACCAGCAACATCTGCACGAACCAAGGTTTGTTCGCGCTGCGGGCTGCCGTGTATCTTTCCGCGATGGGGCCGCGCGGGTTGGCCGAAACTGCGGAGCTTTGCGGCCAGAAAGCGGCCTATGCCCGGGCGAAACTGGTGCAGTCAGGTCGGCTGGAGTTGGCGTTTGCCGCGGCGACGTTTAAGGAGTTCGTCCTTCGCGATCGTCAGGGACAGCCGGAGCAATTGATCGAAGAGGCACTCGAGCGGGGTTACTTCGCAGGTGTGCCATTGGGGCGCTGGTATCCCGAGTTGGCCGATTGCCTGTTGGTTTGCGTGACCGAGAAGCGGACGCGGGAAGAGATCGACGGGCTGGCTGATAGTATCCATCACGCTCCGCGTGATGCCTTTCCTCACGCGGAGCGTGAGGAGTACTATCCGGAGGCCCCTCGCCATGCGTAATCAACGTGCCACTCAATTGCTGTTTGAACTTTCGCACCCTGGGCGCGGCGGGGCCGTGTTGCCGGCGTGCGATGTGCCGCAGCAGCCGATTGCCGAGTTGATCCCGGACAAGCATCGTGCCTCCGCGCGGCCTCCGCTGCCGGAGTTGGCGGAGCCCGAGGTCGTGCGGCATTATGCCAACCTTTCGACGCTCAACATGTCGGTCGATACGCACTTCTATCCGCTCGGCTCCTGCACAATGAAGTACAACTCGAAGCGGAACGAGCGGGTGGCCGGCTTGCCCGGCATTGTCGATCTCCATCCCTATCAGCCGGAATCGACGCTCCAGGGACTGTTGCACCTGCTCTATGAGTTGCAGTGCTACCTGGCTGAGATTGCCGGCTTGCCTTGCGTGAGCCTTCAGCCGGCCGCCGGAGCCCACGGGGAGTTGACGGCCCTGATGGTGGCCGCCGCGTACTTCCGTCACCAGGGCCGACCGCGCCACAAGGTGCTGGCTCCCGACTCGGCCCATGGCACCAATCCCGCCAGCGCCGCAATGGCTGGCTTCGAGTTTGTCACTGTCCGCAGCAACCCTCAGGGTTTTGTCGATCTTGAAGACCTCGACGCCAAATTGGACGACGACGTGGCCGTGTTCATGATTACCAATCCCAGCACACTGGGGCTGTTCGAGCGCGGCATGCGATCGATCGCCGAGCGGGTCCATGCGAAGGCTGGGCTCATATATTTGGACGGCGCGAACATGAACGCCATTCTCGGCATCTGCCGCCCTGGCGATTTTGGCGCGGACATGATGCACTTCAATCCGCACAAAACGTTCAGTGGACCGCACGGCGGTGGCGGTCCTGGCGCGGGACCGATCGCGGTGGCCGAGCGGCTTGGTCCCTTCCTGCCGACGCCGGTCGTGGAGCGAGTCGAGGTTGGGGTGCCTGGGGCAAGTCCTGCGCCGCCCCAGCAGAGTGTCTGGGGCGGCGCCTCGCTTGCCCCAGGCACCCGCGCGCTTGCCGCAGACACCCAGACGAACACTTGTTATCGCTATCGCCTGGCCTACGATCGCCCCGAGTCGATCGGCCGCGTGCGCAGTTTCTTCGGCAACACGGGCGTCCTGGTACGCGCCTACGCCTACATCCGCACACACGGCCCCGAAGGTCTGCGCCGCGTGGCGGAAAACGCCGTGCTCAACGCCAACTATCTGCTCTCGCAAATCAAAGACGTCCTCCCGGTTCCGCAAGGAAATCGCTGCACGCACGAGTTCGTCGCCTCGGCGGCCAGGCTCAAAGCGGAGCGCGGCATCTCGGCCATGGACATCGCCAAGCGGCTGTTGGACTACGGCTTCCACGCCCCAACGGTCTATTTCCCGCTTACGGTCAAAGAGGCGGTGATGATCGAGCCGACCGAAACCGAAAGCAAAGAAACGCTCGACGCCTTCGCCGCCGCGCTGCGGACGATCGTGCAAGAACCGGCCGAACTGCTCCACGAAGCCCCGCACACCACCATCATCAGCCGCCCCGATGAAGTGACCGCCGCCCGCAAAGCCGTGCTGCGCTGGAAAGATTAGCGGCGTAGGCACCGCCCCGCGTTTTGTGGCTCGGGAGAAATTTTCGACGCAAAGGCGCTAAGACGCGCAAAGAAAGATTCCATCATCGTGCGACTCATCCTCGATCTACCTGCCGATGGCGCCTGGAACATGGCGGTCGATGAAGTGCTGCTGGCGGACGCGGCTGAGCAGGGCAATGCCACACTTCGTTTCTACCAGTGGCGCGAGCCCACGTTGTCACTCGGCTATTTTCAAGGCCACGCCGAGCGCGAGGCTCATGCCGCCAGCCGCGGTTGCCCCCTGGTGCGGCGGGCCAGTGGTGGCGGGGCAATCGTCCATGATGCTGAATTGACCTATTCCCTTGCCATGCCAGCGGCTGGTTCCAAGTTCGCCGCGGCCGACCTCTATATCCTCATGCACGAAACCCTAGTCCAAACGCTTGCCAGGCTTGGCATCAAAGCCTGGCGACATAGTCAGACGGCGCAATCTGTAACGGCCCCAGAGCCGTTCCTCTGCTTTCAGCGCCGTGCAGAAGGCGATGTCATCTCAGACGACTTCAAGATAGCCGGCAGTGCCCAGCGCCGACGCGGCCCCGCCGTACTCCAGCACGGAAGCGTGCTCTTGCAATCGTCTGCCGCCGCCCCCGAACTGCCGGGCCTTGCAGACCTTTCTGGAAGAGCCGTTTCGCCGGAAGAGCTTGCCCAGCCTTGGCTTGACAGCTTGCTCAAAAGAGGGCTTGGCCCCTGGGTACTATCCCCTCTTGAGAGTTGGATGTATGAAGGGGCTGCTGCCCTGGTCCGAGAGAAATATGCGTCGGATATGTGGAACCAGCGAAGATAAACAGCGAGGCGGACTTTATTAATTGCCGACGCCATAGGTGGGGGAGGTCATACATGTCCAACATCAGTTCTTGCCAGCAGCAATGGCGATCCATGTTCGCAAAGAATTAACGGAATCCTTACGGTGAAATGCTTTGACTCCGGGGGCCGTAGACGGTAAGCTCAAGCCCAGGCAACGGTGCTGTCTTCCCACGGATTTTGTTCCAAAGGAGTGTCCAACCACCACCTGCCTGCCGGCCCCATGGCTCCCACGGAACAGACCCACCGGCCGCCATGAATTGCTGGTATGATAAGAAGCAAGGGCAATCACAAGTTCGCTTCCAGGATCCCCGCTTCCAGGATGCCAGACAACCAGCGCCTCCGGCCGCGTAAATCCGCAAGCTGCGGGACGGGAGATTTGCAGCCGAGCAACTATACTACAATCGGGAGCCATTCGTCTTAAACCGCCCACAGCGCGCGAAGTCGTTTGTCGCTATCACGCTATCGTTTCTATATTTTTTAGTATCGCGTGACTTCGACGGAGTGCAGACCGGCGATGCAGATGAAACTGAAGGTTCTTGAAGGGAGTCAGGTCGGCGCGGAAGTGCCGGTGCCAGGCCCTAAGTTTTTCGTCGGGCGCGGCGAAGATTGCCAATTGCGCCCGCATAGCGACATGGTCAGTCGCCACCATTGCGTTCTGCTCATTGAGCAGGGCTATGTCGCGATCCGCGACTTCGGCAGCAAAAACGGCACCTACGTCAACGGCGAGCGCGTCGTCGGCGAGCAGACGCTCAAAGCTGGCGACACGCTGGTCATCGGACCGCTGAAGTTCGAGGTGCTGCTTACGCATACCATCGGCGGCCCCAAGCTGTCGAAGGTCAAGGATGTCAAGGAAGCTGCCGGCCGCACAGCCGCCCGTGGCAGTGGCGGTGAAATCGACATCAACGATTGGCTCAACGACGACGTCGAGAACCTCACGGTGACTGCCGGTCGAGAGACGATCGATCTCGACTCCAGCAGCGTTCGCCTCGGCGAGGAGGGTTCCGTCAGCGACACCACGGCGATGGACGCCCCTCAGGCCACCAGCCTGACCAGACAGAGCGAAGAGCACACGCGGATCGACGCCGAGCCAAGCAAGCCCACCCCCAACACCAACCCTGGGGGTCTTCCCCCGGCCCCGGTGGTCAAGTCCAAGGACACGCAATCCGCCGCCACCGACGTGCTGCGCCAGTTACGCAAGAAGCAGATGCAGCAGCCGAAGAAGAAGTAGGGTTTAGGGGCGAGGGGCGAGAGTGGTCGGGACTGAGGCCGAGCCTCTGGCGAGGCGAAGTCCCAGTAACTTCAGCCGCTGAGCCGCGCTCTGCGAAGCTTATTCACCCTCCGAGCCAAGAGTGTAAAACTCTGTGGCATTGCCCCCAAAGAAGGCCTCCCTGGCCTGTGGCGATAGCGGAGCAACGTAGTCGCTGACCAACTGCAATCCCTGCTCGTAACTCGCGGCCAACAGGCAAACCGGCCAGTCGGAGCCGAACATCAACCGCCCGACGCCAAAAGCCTCAAATACCACGTCGAGGTAGGGAGTAAAATCGGCCGGCTTCCAGGCCGACCAATTCGCCTCAGTCACCATGCCCGATACTTTGCAATGCACATTCGGGAATCCTGCGATCAACTGGATCTGCTCGCGCCAGGGTGAAAGAACTCCTTCGCGAATCGGCGGTTTGGCGAGATGGTCGAGTACGAACGGTTGCTCCGGAAACCGCTCCACAAGCTGTAGCGCCGCCGGAAGCTGCTTGGGATAGATCAGAATATCGTAAGTCAACTCGAACTGCCGCAGTGCCGCAATTCCGCGGAGGAAATCTTCCCCAAGCATGAAGTCGTCGGGTTCGTCCTGTACGACGTGACGCACGCCGACGAACTTTGGGTGCCCCGCGAACTGAATCAGCTGCTCCTCAACGCGGTCCGATCGGAGATCAACCCAGCCGACGACCCCCTTAATCAACGGATGTTCGTCGGCCAGTCCAAGCAGGAATCGATTCTCGTCAAGACATTGCCGTGCCTGAACAGCCACGGATCCAGAAAATCCGCCATGCGACAATAGCGGGGCCAAGTCCGGCGGCAGAAGGTCGCGACGAATCGGCCAATCGGGTTGCATCCAATCATATTCACTGGCATTGTAACGCCAAAAGTGTTGGTGAGAATCGATGCGCATGATGCTATGGCTCGTTATGTCACTGCCACGATGGCCTTGAGCACGCCGGTTTCGGGCTTGGTCCAACTAGGAAACACGTCGATCATCTCATCGAAGTTGGCGCGGTGTGTGATCCAGGGCCGCGTGTCGATCTGTCCTTCCTCGATCAGACGAATGATGCGTGTGAAGTCTCCTGACAGTGCGTTGCGGCTGGCCAGAATGTCCAACTCCCGGCGATGTAACACCGGCGCGTGCGGAAACGTGATCTCCGCCGGCGTGATTCCGACATAAACCAAGCGTCCTTTGAAGGCGCAATAGTTGAGCGCCTGCCCCATCGACTTGTTGCTGCCCGTGGCGTCTATCACGACGTCGGCCAGTCTGCCGTTAGTCCATTCCGCCAGTTGCTTAAGTTCCTGGCCGTCGCCGGTTGTCAGAATCGTATCGGGAATCTTCATCGCGTTGCGCACGAACGCCAGCCGCTGCGGGCTGAGATCCATCACGATGGTCCGCGCGCCGCTGAGCTTGCAGAACTCGACAACACTCAATCCGATCGGCCCGGCGCCGATGACCAGCACGTTCTCGCCGCCACGCGGATTCCCCCGGTGTACTGCGTGACAACCGATTGCCAGCGTCTCGACCAGCGCCAGTTGCTCAGTTGTCAGCTTGGCGGAGGGATACAGTTTTCTGGCCGGCAGGACGATCCGCTCCGTCAGCCCGCCATCGCACATCACCCCCAGCGTCTTGTGATTTTCACAGCAGTTGGTGTAACCGCGGAGGCAGGAGTAACACTGCTGGCAGTTGAGATACGGTTCCACGGAACAGAGCGTCCCCGGTTGCACATGGGTCACGCCGGGGCCCACGGCCAACACTTCGACTCCCAATTCATGCCCCGGAATGCGCGGGTAGCTGAAGAACGGCATCTTGCCCAGGTAGCCGGAAATGTCGGTGCCGCAGATGCCGATACGATGGATGCGTAGCAGCGCCTCGCCAGGACCGGGCGCGGCCGGCTCGGGCACTTCAATCCGGCGAAAGCTCTGAGGGGCGCTGAGTTCGATGGCCTTCATGAAATCGGGTGGCTCCTGTCAGTTGTTTTCCGGCAATCCTTCGAGGTGCCCAAGATTCTTAACTGGGGCCAAGATCGCCCGCACTTCGCGGAGCAATTGCTCGTCGATGGGCTCGGCGGCCCACTGCGCCCACTGACGAATGTTCTCTGGATTGGCGCTGCCGGCAATGGTCGTGGCAATGTCCGGATTGGCCAGACTGAATTGCAACGCAAGCTGCGCGATGTCCACGCCCCGTGAGGCGCAGTGCGCGGCGGCCTGGCGGGCGGCCGCCTTGACCTCCTCAGGCTCCTTGAGCCAGCCGGGCAGCGGTGCATTGGTCAGCAACCGCGCACTGAAGGGTCCGGCGTTCATAGCGCCAATGCCCTTGGCCTTGAGATACGCAGTGGTCTCGTCCGCGAATCGAGTGTTCTGCAGGGTGTATTGGTTATAGGAGAGTACGCAGTCCACGTCGGCTTGGTCGCACACAAACCGGAAAATCTTCTGGGGATAGCCGCTGATCCCCACTAAACGCACCTTGCCCGATTTCTGAATCCGCCGCAATGCCGGAATCGTCTCATCGACGATCTGCTGCATCGGCACGAACTCAATATCGTGGCAAAGCACGATGTCGAGATGGTCCACGCCCAAGCGGTGGAGGCTGACATCCACGCTTTCGGCCACGCGCCGGGCGCTAAAATCGAAGTGGGTCAGATCGTACCGCCCCAGCTTGGTGCAGAGCGTATAGCTGTCGCGCGGCACGTCGCGAAGCGCCAACCCCAACAGCACCTCGCTCATGCCACGTCCGTAAAAGGGCGATGTGTCGATAAAGTTCAGCCCGCACTCCAGCGCCACGCGGACAGACGCGAGCGCTTCATCAAGCGTGACGCGGCGAAACTCCTGCCCCAGCGATGATGCGCCGAAGCTCAGAACGGGAACCGTCAGTCCGGTTTTCCCCAAAGTTCGTCGTTCGATGGTGTGTGTCACGTTCGGCAACCTATCGTCAGGAGCACATTGGCCCACAGCGCCTGGTCGGCAGTCTGGATCGTCAGGACGTGGTCCGGCGACTCCACCAGCCCGTAAAAATCCCATTTGAGAATCGGCGTCAGCGGCGTCTTGCATCCCGCCTCCGCCAAGATCGAACGAAACTCGCTCCACACCGGCGGATCTCCCTGCCGGGCATAAGGGTCGTCCGCGGGTATGCCCATCGTGTTGAGGGCGTCGATCGGCACAGCACTTAACACGGCCTGCAGAGCTTGCGCAACGGTGATGCAGCCGGGCGAGAGATTCATGCAGACCACTTCGGCGTTTGGCCCCTTCTTGGTCGAAGCTGGATAGTTGCCGTCCGCAATCAGAATCGTGGCATGGTGTCCGGCTCGACCCAGGGCGGAGTTGATCTGGGGGTGAATCAGTTGGTGTTTGAGCATGTCGGCCGATCCAGGAAGAAAATACGTGCGAGCTTGAGCCCTTAGCCGGCCCCGAACCATTGACGGAAACTCACCATCGTTTGCGAGGCGGCGGTGGCGCTGTCGGGCAAGGGAAACACTTCGGCCGACAGGTAGCCAGTGTAGCCGATCTCACGCAAGGCGACGACCAGCGGCACCATGTCCGTATGCCCCCGTCCGACCGCCTGCCGGTTTGAATCGGCGAAATGGATATGTCCCAGGTGCGGCGCCACGGCCCGAAGTGTCGCGGAGATGTCGGCTTCTTCGATGTTCATGTGGAACAGATCGCAGAGCAGCTTCACGTTTGTCAGGCCACGCGATTTCAGAAACTCAGTTGCCTCGCCTGCCCGGTTGATGAGGTTGGTCTCATAGCGATTCAACGGCTCGTACAGCAGCGGCTGACCATGACTCTGCGCGCGGTCGGCCAACCACGCCAACTCTTCGGCCAGCCAGTCCAAGGCCTGTTCTTTGGTAAGGCCGTCGCCAAAACGTCCTTGCATCGAGCCAATGATTGCCGGCGCACCGAGCTGACCTGCCAGATCGACAATACCGGCGATAAACCCCCGTGCCTTTCGCCGCACCTCAGGATCCGGGTCGGTCAATCGCAGCTTGTGCTTTACCCAGCCGGCGCCCGTGCCGACGGCCGCGACGGCCAGGCCATGCCGGTCCATCAATTCCCGTACGCGGACCGGCGAAACGGCGGCCGCATCAGGCGGAAAAATTTCCACGGCGTCAAAACCTTCTTTCGCCGCAGCCGCGAATGCCCGATCCAGGTCGTCCCAGTAGACAAACGGTCCTCCTCGGGCCTCAGGCACCAGCGAGACAGTCACGGCGGCCTTCATGGAGTGTTCACTCTACGAACAGCGGTTGGAGATGACGAAGGTAGATATTCTCCGTCACGTTGCGAGCCACTACGTCGGCGTTGGCTTTCAACAAATCGGTGTAGCGGGGTCCTGTCTTGGCGGCCAGCTTGAACGATACGTGCAAAAGCTGGCGAAGATCAGGATTAAAATCTGGATGGCTGGGCACGTGTCGCAGTGCATTGGCGAACTGCTCCCCCGTCCAGCGGTTAACG
>JAIOPX010000222.1 GCA_021413705.1 Planctomycetota bacterium
CGCCGCGGGATTCGGTTGCTGATGCTCAGCGTGCTGGCTGTATTGTTGCTGCTGCTGACGGCGCCGTTTGTGGCCTATCGCATCAGCCTCTCCTGGCACGAAGGAAAGCTGGAAGCCGAGGCCAAGGTCGCTCGGCTGCAATTGAAGGATATCAACCTGGTGGAGTTCGGCAGGGCATCGAGGCTTGTGGCCAAGGCCGTGGGGCCAAGTGTGGTATCAATCAACACCATCCAATCCGCCGGCCAAGAAAAGTTTGCCGACGAGCGGCAGTTTTACAGCGGTCCCCAGCAGCAATCCGGCAGGGAACTGACTGGCCAGGGTTCTGGCGTGATTGTTGATAAAGAAGGCTACATTTTGACGAATTGGCATGTGATCGCGGGAGCAACCCAGATTAACGTGCATCTTAATGGCGATGCGCCCCACCGCGCGACATTGATCGGTCTGGATGCCGAAATGGACCTGGCCTTGCTCCAAGTGAATCAGAAAGATCTGACGCCGATTCCTTGGGGAAGCAGCAGCGAGATCGAAGTAGGCGACCCAGTGTGGGCGGTCGGTAGCCCTTTCGGGCTGGAGAACACGGTCACGTTCGGCATCATCAGTGGCAAGGGACGGCGCAATGTCGGCGGTGATTCGGCGAAAGTTTTCTTGCAGACCAACGCCTCGATCAATCCTGGTAACAGCGGCGGGCCGCTGGTGAACATTCGAGGTGAATTGGTCGGTATCAACACGGCAATCCTGGCGGCCCCCAACTCGGGCATCGGCTTCGCCATACCCAGCGATACGGCCCGAAAAGTGTATGAGCGATTGAAGAATGACCGCCCCGAGCGTCCGCCAGCAAACGGCTATCTTGGTGTGCGGTTTCGGCCGCTGACGCCGGAACTGGTCGAGTCGCTGTCATTGAAGCCAGAGCAGGATGGGGGACTCGTGGCCCGGGTGGGCACGGGTTCGCCAGCCGAAGAGGCGGGACTGCGAGCGGGAGATTTGATTGTCGGTTTCAATGGCAAGGATGCGGGTGACCCGACGCGGCTGAGTCTGTTGATTGCCGCCTCACAGCCGGGGACGAAGGTTGATTTGTCCGTGATCCGCGGAGGCGAGCCGCTGACGGTGCCGGTGACGATTGGAAAGCGTCCGAAGTAGGTCCATTCTGCCGGAATGGACCTTTTGGGTTGGGCATAAGCTCAGTTGTCGGGACTGAAACACCGGTTGGCGCGTTGTTGGATACCTGCGCGTTAGAAAAAGATCCGCCTCGGCAAGGCGGACCTACATTGGCCGCTTGCCAGCACACTGGCATCGCGGGATAATCACGGCTGCAACAGCGGGTTCAGCCATGGCGCGTGCCGGGTCGGGACATGCAATGCTAGCATGTTCTGTTTGCCAAATTGCAATTTTCGGTTTGACCGAGATCGCGCCGTGCGTATAATTTTATTGCTGCCTAGGAGGGCATCGTCTACTCTGCTGAATTGTTTCGGCAAAGTGGTTTCGATACAGGTCATGGAAGACCGCTGCGGCTCGCTCGCTGCTTGTCTTTAGTGATCATGCAGCGTGACAGGAGTTGGCCGTGGCAATTCTTTCTTCCTTTGACGCCAAGCAACGGGTCAAGCAGGCTACCGACATCGTCGATCTTGTCGGCGGTCATCTGCCCCTGCGGCGCGAAGGACGAATCTTCAAAGCCACCTGTCCCTGGCACGACGACACTCGTCCCAGTCTGCAAATCAATCCCGAGCGCCAATCGTGGAAGTGCTGGGTGTGCGATGTCGGCGGCGACGTGTTTGACTTTGTGATGCGTCGCGAAGGTTTGGAATTCCCACAGGCCTTGGCCATGTTGGCTGAACGGGCCGGAATCGAACTGACACCTACACGACCCGGCACCGCGACGACCAGCGGTTCCGACAAGCAATCGCTCTACCGCGCGATGGCCTGGGCGGAGGAACTCTTTCACCGCTGTCTGCTGGATGATCCGGCCGCGGAACCAGCCCGCCGCTATTTGGCGGAGCGTGGCATTGCTCAGCAAAGTATCCAGCGATTCCGAATCGGCTTTTCTCCGAACCAGTGGAAATGGTTGTTGGAAAAAGCGAACGGCACGCAATTTCCGCCGGCTTTGTTGGAACAAGTCGGCCTAGTCGGCACCTCGCAGGGAGGCGGGCGCTACGATCGATTCAAGGGGCGGGTGCTGTTTCCAATTCACGATGAGCGCGGCCGGTCGATCGGCACAGGAGGCCGCATCCTGCCGGAGTTCGCCGACGAGCGGGCCGCCAAGTATGTCAATTCGCCTACCACGCCTCTGTTTTCTAAGAGCGACAATCTTTATGGACTCGACCTTGCTCGGGAGCCGATTGACCGCGCCAAACATGCCGTGGTGATGGAAGGTTACACCGATTGCGTAATGGCCGCTCAGTTCGGCTTTGAAAACACGCTGGCCGTGCTAGGAACCGCGCTCGGTGAGCGGCATGTACGGCTCCTCTCGCGGTTTGCCGAACGGATCACCTTGGTGCTCGACGGCGATGATGCCGGACAGAAGCGGACTAACGAAGTGTTGGAATTGTTCATGTCGGCCAATGTCGATCTGCGCGTGGCCACGCCGCCCGACGGGCTCGATCCGTGCGATCTGCTGCTTACGCGCGGCAGCGAGGCATTCGCGGCTTTGTTAGACTCTGCAGTGGACGCCTGGGACCACAAGCTGCAGGCCCTAACGCGAGGGATTGACCCTGGCAGCGGCAATCATGCTGCAACGGCGGCTTTGGAGGAGATGCTCGAGTTTCTCTCGAAAGGACCATCGCAAGCAGCTCGGGAGACAACACATCAGTTGCGGGTCAATCAATTGCTATCACGGCTGGCCCGGTCATTTCATGTGCCGGAAAATGAGCTCCGCGAACAGATTGTCAAACAGCGCCGCCGTCGCCGAACGGGAGCAAAACTCGCGAATCCGGGCACGAAGATGATTTCGGCCGTCGATTCGTGGGAACGTGATCTTATGGAGACGCTGCTACACGAGCCGGAAGCAGTGGCCAGGGCAGCGGAATCGATCGCACCAGGGGAACTTTCCGACACGGGTTGCCGGGCAATCTACGAAAAATGTATCGCTTTGTCTGCTGCCGGAATTCTGTCCGACTTCGATCGGCTGATATTGGAGTTTGAAGATTCCGAGCTACGTGCTCTATTAGTGCGACTCGACGAGGGTGCCCAGCGCCGCGTCGATGGCGGAGTGGACTTGGCAGCGCATCTACCCGTCTTGTTGGAGAGCTTTACGCGGCGTCGCCAGTTGCGAGACGAAAAGGCCGCCACGGCGGCCATTAAAGGAAGACGTTTGGATCCCGAGGAGGAACACGAGAAACTACTGCAATTGTTTCAAGCTAAGCAAAACCGGCAGCGTACTTCCAAGCCTACGGAAGGGTAAGGATGCGATGAGTCGGAGGAATGACCGTTGCTCGCTCTCGCAAGGCGAGCTTCCCGTAACGGCCGTTCCGTGAGTTTTCGAAGCGCAGGAAGCGCGAAAGGAGTACGGTTTCGTGGACCATTACGACAAGGAATTGAATACGCTATTCGCCACCGGCAAGGCCCAGGGTTACCTGACCTACGATGAGGTCAATGCCTATCTGCCGGACGACGCTCTGGACCCCGACAAACTCGACCGTCTGATCGTCGAGTTGGAAGAGCAAGGCATCGACCTGCTCATCGAACGGCCTCGCGTCAAGCCGACGGGTGAAAAGGAATTGCCTCAGGAAGACGAAAATCAGCCGGTCATGGCGCTCACGCCTCCAGACCTGGGCAAGATGAACCACGACCCAGTGCGGATGTATCTCTCGCAGATGGCGGAAATCCCGCTGCTAACGCGCGATGAGGAAATCTCGCTGGCCAAGAAAATCGAAGTTTCGCGGAAGCGATTCCGCCGCGCCGTGCTGGGCTGCAACTATGCCATGCAAACCACGGTGGCCACGTTGCACAAGGTCCATGAAGGAACTCTGCCGTTCGACCGCACGATCAAGGTGTCCTTGACCGAGCAGTTGACGAAAGAGCAGATCCTCCAACGGATGCCCCACAACCTGAAGACGCTGGATCATATTCTGGCGGGAACACGGAGTGACTTCAAGGCACTCATCAGCCGCCGCACGCCGCGCGGCGAGTGGATTGCCGATGATCAAGCACCTGGAGGAATGCTCGCAACGGATGAATCAGTTGCGGTCACTGCTGCGTCAACCCATGAGCTCGGTCGGCATTGCTGACACACGTTCCGGGGAACAGCGCAAGAAGCAGAAGCGCGAATTGTGGGAGCTGATGCTGCTGACGCAGGAAAGCCCGCGCAGCATGAAGCAGCGCGTCGAGGAGATCAAGCATCTCTTGGAAGACTACGAAGGCGTGAAGAGGCAGCTTTCCAGCGGCAATCTGAGGCTGGTCGTGTCGATCGCCAAAAAGTATCGCAACCGGGGTTTAAGCTTCCTCGATCTGATTCAGGAAGGAAATACCGGACTGATGCGAGCGGTCGATAAATACGAGTATCGCCGCGGTTTTAAATTCTCCACCTACGCCACCTGGTGGATTCGTCAGGCCATTACACGGGCCATCGCCGATCAGGGACGGACGATCCGCATCCCGGTCCACATGATAGACGTGTTGAGCCAGTTGCGCAATGTGTCGAAGAAGCTGCTGCAAACCCTCCGACGCGAGCCTACGATCGAGGAGATTGCCCAGGAGTCGGGAATCAGCGTAGAGGAAACCCGCCGCGTCCTGGACATCGGCCGTCATCCCTCCAGCCTCGATCGCCCGGTCGGAGAAAGCGAAGACAACACGTTTGGGGAGTTTCTGGAAGACAAGGGAACGGAAAGCCCGCTGGGGCTGGCCAACCACGGTCTCTTGCGGACCAAGATCGACGATTTGCTGAAGACTCTCACTTACCGCGAGCGGGAGATCATCCGGTTGCGATATGGCCTGACAGATGGCTACACCTACACGTTGGAAGAGGTGGGCCGGATATTTAAGGTTACGCGGGAACGCGTTCGGCAGATCGAGGCCAAGGCCGTCCGAAAGCTGCAGCACCCGGTGCGCAGCGATCAATTGGCGGGCTTTCTGCCCCCTGTGAGTGTGGCTGGTTAAGCTAGTCGCTCAACTTAGTTCGGTAAAACAACGAGCCGCCGGTCCCCACGACCGGCGGCTCGCCTTGTTGCCGGCGCGGCAAATCTCCGAGCGGCGAGCCGCATGGCGTAAGCCCGCGGAGGAAATCGTCGGCTACCAACGCCCGCCAAGCCGTCCGCAAGTCAGGCTTCAACGCTACTCCAAGTTCCTCCAGGGCTGACGCCCCCGACTCGCCAGAATCGGGGGGGCATCAAAATGGGCTGTCGTTCCGGTAAGATAGGAGTAGCGATCCGCAAAACTTATCGGGCAACATCGCACCGTTGTCGGATCGCACAACTCAAGAGGCCACCATGAGCGTCAGCGCTCCCATTTTGGAAGAACTGCACCGCATCCATCGCCAATTGAGCGATTTGCGTGAGCGGCTCTCGGGCGGTCCGAAACAGGTGAAAATGCGTGAAGGAAACGTCGCCCACCTGGAGGCCGACTTGGGTAAGGCCAAGGATGATCATAAGGCAGCCCGGATGACGGTCGATCAGAAGCAACTGTTGTTAAAATCAGCTGAGACGAAAATCCTCGATCGCCGCACCCAATTGAACCAATGCAACACGAATCGCGAGTATCAGACGATGCTCGAGCAGATCGCGGCCGACGAAATGGCCAAGAGCGTGCTCGAGGATGAGATTCTTGAGGCGCTGGACAAGATCGAACGAACTCAGGTGGTGGTGGTCCAAGCGGAAGCCAACGTGGCCAAGGGGCAAGCCGAGTTGTCGAAGGTGAAAGGCGCCGTCAGCGAAGCCGAAGCAGCCCTCCGCGTTGATGTGCAGCGGCTAGAAGCGGAACTGGCGGCGGCCGAGCAGAACTTGCCAGCAGACTTTCGCGATGTTTATCTACGTCTGACCAAGGCCCGCGGCGAAGACGCTCTGGCCCGCGTGGTGGACGACTGTTGCGGCGGGTGTTATCAGCAGCTTACCCCCAACTTGCTCAATCAGGTGCAGATGTCGCGAATCATCGTCTGCGCAGGCTGTGGGCGTTTGCTCTATCGGGGCGAAGCACAATAGCCTCGTAGGGTACGCGCAGCGTACCAATTCTTGGATCGCGACTCAGTGCCGAGCTTCCCCAAGCGAATGCCAAAGCCCTGGGATAACACATGATCCAGTACGTGGTACGCTGCGCGTACCCTACAACGCCCTTCCGGCCGTCTTTACATTTGCCCTGTCGCACGGCACAATAGTTCCTGGCCTTGAGCCCGGTGGTCTCCATTGCGGAGACCACGTTTGTTTTTGTGCCTGGAGTGTTTCCGATGTCCGATCGCCTGCCGATGACCCGCACCGGGTTTAACAAGATCAAAGCCGAAGTCGAGCATCTCGAAAACGAAGAGATGCCGCTGATCGAAAAGCGGATTGCCACCGCCCGAGGCGAAGGGGACCTTAGCGAGAACGCCGAGTACCACGGCGCCCGTGAATCGCAGGGGATGCTGCAAGCCAAAATCAATCTCTTGCGCGATAAGCTGGCCCGGGCGGATTTGATCGACATGACGAATCTGCCGCGCGACCAGGTCGTGTTCGGCTGCACTGTGGTGGTCAAGGATCTGGACTTTGGCGACGAGGAAACCTTCGTGCTAGTCGGCCACGGCGAGGAAGACTACGACAATGGCCGCATCCTGGCGAGCAGCCCGCTGGCCCAGGGATTGTTGGGCAAGAAACCCGGCGAGACTGCCGAGATCGAAGTTCCCGCCGGCACGATGCGGTTTGAGGTTGTCAGCATCAGCTTTGACGAATAGCTAAAGTATCCTTCACGCTCCGAGTGAAGATTTCATCACGCTTCAGCGTGATGGATACTATTAAAGTCCCCGAAACAGCGCCGATCCGACGCGGACGATCGTGGCCCCTTCCTGTACAGCCTGTTCAAAGTCATCGCTCATTCCCATAGAAAGCTCTGTGAGGTCGATTGAGGGAGGCATCTCTACTCGAAGTCGATCTCGCAATTCGCGCAACTTGGCAAAATCTTGTCGTGCTATCTCGGCCCCACCTTCTAAGTGCGACATTGTCATCAACCCCCGCACACGCAGGTGATCGAGCCCGGCTACATGGGCCATCAGCGGCCTTACAGCATCGGGCGCAACTCCATGCTTCGTGGCGTCACCCGAGATGTTCACTTCGACGAGGGCATCAACCGATCGCCCCGCTTCAACAGCCTCGGCATGGATTGCATCGGCCAGACGCGCGCTGTCCAACGAGTGGATCAGCTTCGCCACCTCAACCGTTCGTCGCACTTTGTTCCGTTGTAAGGAGCCGATGAGATGCCAAGAGACTTTTTCTTCGGCCATGGCAGCCGCTTTGGCCCACAGTTGCTGCGGCCGGCTTTCCCCCAGGTCACGGACACCCGTGGCGACGAGTGCTTGCGCCACTTCTGGGGTAACGTACTTGGTCACACCTACCAGTCGCACGTCGCTTGGGTTGCGACCGCATCGTCGTGCGGCGTCGGCGATTCGACCGCGGATTTCGGCCACGTTCCGCTCAAGGACTTCCGCAAGGTGTGGCATGGACAATCGCCTATTCGATCTCCATGAGCGTCTTCACATCGCCATTGGGGAGGAACCGCCCCACCTTGAACTCCGAAGCCAGATTCTGGCCCAGCACAGTGCGATTGCCCACGGAACTGAGGGCTCGATAAATGATCCACTGCTCGACTCCTATTTGCACGCGGTAGCCAACGGCCACATCGCGTGCCACCGAGCGGCGTTCTTCTCCGATGGTTAACTGCCGCCACGTAAGAGGGGCAGGCCGACGGTCGCGCGAGTAGTCGATCAACAGCGGGGCGCAGAGCGACCCTTCTCGACTTTGCTGGCGCAATTCCAGACTCCCCTCCGCCACGTTGAGCCGACCCACCCGGGGATCGCTGCGCCATTCGTTAATCGCCAGCGGCAGAACTCGAGCGCTCGACTTTTTCAGAGAGATGGTCAACTCCCTGGTTTCTTTTTCCTCCGCTACCTGGGCGCCACTGGCCAGCGGCAGGCGGGCCACGTACTCAAGCTCTCGACCGGCTGGTCCGACGACAGCGTCCATGAGCAGCACGAACTGATCCTGGGGCGCCAGCATCATCCCCCGTTGGATCCGTAAGCCGTCGGCCAGATCCAACTCCACTTCCAGCCATTGAGCCCGGCGGTTCGTTTCCCAGCACACAAGATCCCACGGGATAGGCGGTACCGCTACGAGATGACCACTCTGGCGAATCTCGAAGTTCCAAGCCCCGCTCAGTAGCGGCCGGATCCCGTCGGTCATTTCAATTGCCAGCGGTGACGAACCGAAGGATACGGCCAACGCGGCGGCCTTGCGCGACCAACTGCTTCGCAGCACGGCGACGCAGGATGCCTCGTAGGGCGCTCCTGCGCAAGGATTCTTGATCGCCAAATCTCTGATCTTTGGTTTTGACTTGCGGAACACGTCCCACGCTTTGCGAACCGGACGAGATCCATCCTGCTTCACCGCCGCCTGGAGCAGTTCGTGGAGGTCATTCCTGGCAGCCGCATCGCTAGGCGTTCTCTCTGCATGGCCCGAGAGCCATTGCCCGCCATCACCGGCCGACCACCGCATCGTCGCCAAGACTAGACGTCTAAACGCGCGGCTTTGATCCACGCCTGGGTCTTCTTCACCAGGGATCAAGCCGATTTTCGCGGCGCCCCTCCGTTTACTTCCGCCTAGCCCACAGATCGCCTGCGACCGAGTCCAACAGGCCAGCGTCGGCTGCAACAAGTGGAGCCGCTCGACTGCAAACAAGACTTCATCGGCGGCGTGTTCCGTCATCAACTGCCTGAGCCACGCTTGGGCCTGTTCAGTGGCTCGGCGGCATTCTTCGATCTCAGGCAATAGCATTGCGAGCGTCAACGGCAACTCCGCACCCAGCAGCGCGGCTGCCAGAGGATCGACCACCGCATCCGCCGTACATCCTTCGGCGGCCGTATCGAGCAAGTGCCAAAACAGTGTCCACCAAGTTTCGGGCGGCGTATATTGCGCCAACTGTGGCAAAGCATAGCACCAGGCCAGGCATTCCAGGGCGTAGTCCACGTTGGCCTTGCTTCCCTCCGCCTCCACCAACCAAGAGGGCAATTGTTCGGCAGCCAATTTGGCCGCCTGCCGTTTTCCGCTCACCACGCGCCACAGCAGTTCCAGCAACTCGAGAGGGGAACTGAAATTCAGAGCATTTTCGGTGTGGGTCGAGGTCTCCAAGCGGACGCTTCGCGTCCCTATCAGCATTGGTGAATCGACCTTGCGAAATAAACGCGGTAGTTTGGGCTGAGTCCGCTTGGCCAACCAAGCTGTCCAGGATTTCCACACCGCATCGTATTTCTTGCGGCCAGCCGCTCGCCGCATTTCGGCAGGAGCCGTGTCGGCCCACTCAACATAACGAACGGGTGTGGCCTGCTCAGAAGTTTTGGCATGACGTCGGTTACGAGGCTGATAGGTCGTGCTCATGGAGGTTTAAAGTAAAAATGTAATGATTGGTGAAACGATGTGGCCTAAGCTACCGACGGTGAGCGGTACGGCGCTAGCCGCCGGTCCTGGATGCGTGTCCGGGCGATTCACCGGTGGCTAGCGCCACTCCGCTCAGTTCTGACGTAAACCCGCCTTGGACTCCGCCGCCTCGAAGCGGTATCTTAATGCTAACGACTCGCGTTGACGAGCCGCCAAGAACCCTCGCCCCGCCGCTTCCGCTCGGGGATGCCCTCTTTGCGTAGGAGCGATTCATGTCGCGACGCTATCTGCTGTTCATTGGCCTGGCTTCTGTGCTGGGTATGGTTCTAGCCGTGCAACTGAGTGCCGAGCCCCCCGGACCTCCCACCCCCGAACCGGAGCAGCAGAAACCCGACGACGGCATCGCCATGCCTCCGCCGGAAGGGGCCATCA
Organism: Planctomycetota bacterium; assembly: GCA_021413705.1. GTDB lineage: Bacteria > Planctomycetota > Planctomycetia > Pirellulales > UBA7805 > JAIOPX01. The sequence goes on from JAIOPX010000222.1 coordinate 9,972, forward strand.
AACACCCCAGCGCTCCGCTTTGGGTTGATGCTAAGAAAAAGGTCGTGTACGTCGATGGCTTCATCTGCGTGACCAAGGGCTATCTGGAAGTATTCGCCTGCGTGAAAGGTTTTAAGCAGCATGAGTCCGTTGTGGCGATCAATGCCAAGCCCTCGCTGGTTCATACGGCGCTGCTGGCCATTGGCGCCAAACAAGGTAAACCGGTTCGGTTTCAGCCAGAGTATCATCCCCCGACTGGCGAAGAGATCGACGTCTTCGTGATCTGGAAAGACGACAAAGGAGTGGAGCACAAAGTCCGCGGCCAGGAACTGGTTCGCAACACAAAGACGAAGAAAGAACTCACCTCACCCTGGGTGTTTGCCGGCAGCGGTTTCTGGCGCGATGAGCAGACCGGCCAGGAAATCTATCAGGCCGATCAAGGGGAGTTCATCTGCCTCTCCAATTTTCCCTCCGCGATGCTGGATCTGCCTATCCAAAGCACGGACAGCAATGAGAACCTGATGTTCGAGGCCTTCACCGAGAACCTGCCGCCAACGGAAACCAAGGTCCGGCTGATGCTGGTGCCGAAACCGGACAAGGTTAAACCGGCAGCGAAGTGATTCGCAATCAGTGCTAGCGTCCTCCGGTGTTCAGCATAAAGGTGACGTTCACTTGGGGCGGCATTCTAATTTGCCGTTTTAGCGTCCCAAAAGTGCCGAGAAGATAATTATTGGGCTCCGGCACACCATAGGTTTAGGAGCGGCAATGTACTGCAGCGAATGTGGAACGAAAGCGCAAGGGAAATTTTGCGCAAACTGCGGGGTCCCCCTTCAGCAAGCGATAACGGCCGAGATCGTTGCTGCCATCGTTTCTCCTGGCCATTGGCAGGAAACGGTCAACTACGAGACCATCGTTCGCGCCCCCGAAGTGCGGGAGATGGTCACGCGGGCTGCCGAGCAAGCAACGCAAAGGCTCAGCGGGGAAGATTTTTTGAAGTTCTGCGATAAAGCTCTGGCCCCGCTCTATGGCGGCGTGCCGGTGGGTAAGCTGGCCTCCATCGCGCAGCCAATCTATTCCGCACTGGGTATGAACACGGGAAAAGAGCAACGGAGAGTTTTCTCCAAGCCTCCTGGGAGAGTCATTGTAGCACTGCTCTGTTCATTAGCACGTCGCGGTCGCCCACTTCGTCAGATCCGTCAGGCCACCGACGGCTGCATGTTCGAAGCCACACTGCCGTCGGATGTCTGGTCGTTCGCGGGAGATTTGTTGGTTGAGGTTCGCACGGACACCGTGGGCACGGCCGTCGAGGCGCGCACCGTGGTCAAAGGACAACTCTTCGACTGGGGAAAGAGCAAGCGGTGCTTGGAAGAGTTGCTGACCGATCTCGAAATGACGCCGGCAATTCTTTAGATTACCCGGCAGTGTTTGAGCATCAGCTCTGGCGTGGTCACATAGCTGACATAGAACGGCCCGAATTCGGCGTAGACGGCGCTCGCTTCGTCGAATCGCATCTTGTAGACAATCTCTTTGAGAAACTGGGGATTACGGGCCCAGAGCGTGACGCCCCATTCCCAGTCGTCGAAGCCTAGCGCCACGGTAATCAATTGCGTCACCTTGCCGCCAAAGGCCATACCGCTGCGGCCGTGCTCGGTCATCATGCGGCTGCGCTCTTCCCACGGCTGTGTAAACCAGTTGGCGCCAACGCTTCGGCTCTTGTTCATCGGATAGAAGCAGGTATTCGGCCATGGCGGCAGGTCGGGCGTGATTCGCTGCTTGCGCATGGCCTGCTCACGCTGCTCATAGGCTTTCAGCTTGGCGGCAAAAGTGGGACTGTCGCGCAGCTCCCCTTCGGCCACCAGCCGCTGGCCATACTGTTCGGGCGTTAGATGATACTCCGACACCTCCGTCAGCGAGACGAACGAGTAGGTTGGTGTGAGTGCTGGACCGAGCGGGCCGGCAAGCAGACGCTGATGCAAAGCGTCGATCACCAAGGGGTCAGGATCCAATAGCATCAGGGCAAAGTCCGCCTTGTGGCCGCTGACAATTGAGGTTTGCACCTTGGCTGGGGCGCCGGATGCCGTCGGATCGAGTGCGGCCATCAAATCCGCTGCGCCGCGGGCCCGAACTTCTGGACCCAGAGCCGCCAAGACTCCCCGATCAAATTGGTAGAACAGGTGCGTGCAGTGCCACCCTTCCTCCGGCTTGAGCGAGATTTCTGTGGACGCCGAAGCGGCGGGGCGGCCGGGCGGGCCATGCGATGCGGGAGGGGGTGATTGGCTCATGATGTCCTTCTTGAAAATAGTAGGTCAGGCTCTTGCCTGACGAAAAAGACTCTGGGTGATGAGGCCGATCTCTGGTTTTGTGCTTCTCGCGTCAGGCAGTAGCCTGACCTACAGTACCACCAGTCCCCGGCCCTAGCTGTGCGAACGCTCTACGCCGAAGTCGAGATGCAATTGCCGCTCGTCTTCGTTCTCGCTAGGGTTTAATTCTTTGAACAGCAGGCTGGGCTGGATGTCGCTATTGTGCTGATATTTGTTGCTGGCGTACTCCGTAAACTCGCCGGCGATCTCGTGATAGAAAATCTGGCAAATCGGCACGCCGGCATAAATTCGCACCGGCTGCACTGCGAACATTTCCAGCGTCCAAAATCCACAGAAGCCGACGTCGCCGAAACCGGCCGTCACATGCACAAACAGGCCAAGCCTGCCGATACTCGATCGCCCTTCGATCATGGGCACCAGGTTATGCGTTTCGGTTCGTTCGATCGTGCGTCCCAGGTAGAGTTGATTCGGGCTAAGGACCAGACCCTCGGGTGGAATCGTTAGCCGGCGTACCCGATTGGCGGCCCGCATGTCGAGCACGACTTCTTCGTAGGTCATCAGCTCGTCGTGGAGCGTCAGATTATAGCTGTTTGGGTTAAGGTTCCGCTCATCGAACGGCTCAATAACGATGTCTCGCTCCAAGCGAGCCTGGATTTCCTGACCGGAGAGGATCATGGTTCGATGCGTCCTTTCATGCGACTCCAATGCGGGGACAGATTCTGTTGAGCGAGCAAATATCGCACTTCGGGCGGCGGGCGTCGCAGACTGCCCGGCCGTGCCAAATCAGACGGTGGCTGAAGTCGATCCATTCCTTTTTCGGAAGGAGGGCGCACAGTTCAGCCTCGGCTTTGACGGCATCGGTGGTCGTAGTCAACCCCAACCGCTGGGCGATCCGGCTCACATGGGTGTCCACAACGACGCCGGAAGGAATGCCGAAGGCCGTGCCCAGGACGACGTTGGCCGTTTTGCGCCCCACGCCGGGGAGCGCGACCAAAGAGTCAAGATCCTGGGGAACTTCGCCGTCGTGCAGATCCATGATGGCCTGGCAGCAGGCCTTAATGTTCTTGGCCTTGTTGCGAAAGAAGCCGGTGCTTTGGATTGCTTTTTCGAGCGCCGGCAGCGGCGCCCGGGCGAAATCGGCGGCGATCTTATACTTGGTGAACAAGCCGGGTGTGACGATGTTTACCCTCTTGTCCGTACACTGCGCCGAGAGAATCGTGGCGATCAACAATTGCAGCGGCGACTTGAAATCGAGTGCGCAGTGCGCGTCGGGATAGTCGCTCGCCAAATGCTTGACGACCTTGGCGGCCTGGCGTTTCAGATCGGCAACGGCTACCACCATGAATTTCCTCTGCACACGCACTGCCGTGCTCAAAACATTTCGGGCTAGTGTGCGGCATCAATTCTGCCGCAGTCTGGAACGACGGTCAAGCAGCGCTGTTGAAAGGGGTTTGTTAAGGGAACCAGAGTAAATGCGGCAATTCCTTTACCGGCGCTCCAGGCGGTTCTGTTCTCGTTTCCCTCGGCCGAAACGGTTGTTCCGGCCATAACGCCTTACGGGTTGGGCGGCCCCCGAAGTCCCCGTTGGGACCGCTGCATCTTGACTTTTAGCGTGGACAAGCGCAGGTTAAGGGCGCATAACTTTCAGATAGGGCGGCCGTAAAACGCTTCGGGGCGTGAGGGTTTGCCACTTCCATAGCCAGCTTTTAAGGAGCATTTCCGTGAGTTACTCAGAAAACCCCTACCAGGCTTTTGGCGTTCCTGCCGAGATGGCCGATGCGGACGCCCGTGTTGACTTCATTCGCAAAACCTACATCCACCTGACCGGCGCCGTGCTGGCCTTCGCCTTCATCTGCGCGGTGGCGTTGCAGTTCGAAGTGGTCAATAACATCTGCGCGATGTTTCTGCAATCGCGGTTCATGTATTTGATTGCCATGTTTGGCTTGATGGGTGTGAGTTACGTCTGCAATCGCTGGGCGGCGCAATCGACCAGCATCGGGACGCAGTACCTCGGCCTCGCTCTGTTTACTGTGGCTGAAGCATTGTTCTTCTTGCCGTTGCTGTGGCTGGCTGGACAGGTTGCCCCCGGCTCGATCATGTCGGCTGGAGTGATCACGCTGGCGGTGTTCATTGGGTTGACGCTCTCCGTGTTCATCACCAGGGCGGACTTTTCCTTTCTGCGTTCGGCATTGTTCATCGGTTCGTTCGCGGCTCTGGGCATTGCGATCTGCCTGATGTTCATCCCCGGCATTCAGGGGCAGGCGTTGACCCTCATCATCTGTGGCGCATTTGTGATTTTGGCCGCTGGTTACATCCTGTACCACACATCGCAAGTGCTGCATCACTATCCGGTGAATATGTACGTGGCGGCGTCGCTGGCCCTGTTCGCGTCCCTGGCAACGCTGTTCTGGTATATCTTGCAGATCATGATGTCCCGGCGTAACTAGTCCGCTTCGTATAAAATCGTTCAAAGGCGAGCGGGGGGCGTAAGCCCCCCGTTCTGTTGTGTGTGCGATGACAGAAGAGGCTGAAGACTACGAACCGCTCTATCTTGAGGGAATCGCCCTGTTCAATGTGTGCGACTTCTTCGAGGCGCACGACATCTGGGAAGAATTGTGGAGCGAATATCGCGGCCCCTCGCGAGCGTTCTACCAGGGTCTAATTCAGACCGCTGTGGCCTTGCATCATTTTGGCAATGGCAACATCCGCGGCGCCCGCAAACTTTATCACAGCAGCCGGCAGTATCTGGAGCCATATCGGCCGCGGCATTTGGGATTGGACCTTGAGGGCCTGTTTGCCTCGATGGAAAACTGCTTCACCGAAGTGCTGGCCAGCACCCAGGAGTTTCCGCAGATCGACCTGGACGCGGAGCGAATCCCGGAGATTCACCTCGATCCGCCCCCTCCGGCTGCGTAGGGTTTGCGCAGCATACCAATTCTTGGATCACGCACCCGCGCCAGGCTGCTCAATACGTCCATGGTTTCCTGGATTTTTCGTTTTCCAGGATTTTGTACGCTGCGCGTACCCTACATTTGTGCCGCTTGATTCTTGCGGGCCACCGCTTTAGGATCAAAGAGTCCGTTTTTCACCACTAGTTTGATCTTCGAGAGGAAATGGCTGCCGATGACTGCTCATTCTGTTGTCACCGATCTGGGGAGCCTGTCGCTGGAGAACGACGAGTTGGAAACGGCCGATTTCGACGGCGTCGATCTTCCCCGGATCGAACATGCCGTTCGCGAGATTCTAGCCGCCGTGGGTGAAGATCCCGAGCGTGAAGGGCTGCGGCAAACGCCCGCCCGGGTTGCCCGGATGTATGCCGAATTGTTCTCCGGGTTGCGGCAGGATCCCTCCCACCACCTCCAAAAGTGCTTTATGGAGAAGTACGACGAAGTGGTGCTAGTGCGCGACATCAGCTTCGAGAGCATGTGCGAACACCACCTATTGCCGTTCATGGGCCGGGCTCACATTGGCTACATGCCGGACGGCCGCGTGGTGGGGTTGAGCAAACTGGCCCGGGTGGTGGAGATCGTCGCCCGGCGGCCGCAGGTTCAGGAGCGAATGACGGAGACGATCGCCAACCTGCTGGAATCGGAGCTTAACGCCAAAGGAGTGGCCGTGGTGATTGAAGCCACGCACACCTGCATGACAGTGCGCGGAGTGCGCAAGCCAGGGAGCATCTGCGTCACCTCGGCGATGAAAGGTGTGTTTCGCTCGAACCTCTCCAGCCGTTCGGAAGTGATGACGCTCATCTACGGCGACCGGCGGTAGCAGTGGACCGAAGGGGACAGTCCCTTTCTTGGTTCCCAAAAATTGGGACAGTCCCCGATGACGGCGGTGGAGCGGGAGCAACCTTGGCCATTCTGACGCAATTTGTGCTGCGGCTTTGCTTTGGCCTGGCCGCCGGCATGGCGATCACCTCGCCGCGGCAAGTTACCAGCGGCTATTTTCGCAATCACCTTTACGTGCTGTTGGGGTTTAACGTGCTGGCGGCGTTGGTGGCCGTGACCTCCCAGGGGCGGCTTCCTCTCTGGCCACCCGTTGTGGCCGCCCTGCTCTGCTACATCGGATCGGTGCTTTGGCTTTACGAAAAACCGCAAGCCGGGCGAGTCACTCTCGCCCTGATTGCCGCGATCGACTTGGCGGCGGCGTGGCTCAGCGGAGTTTTGCTACCTCCCAGCTTGGCGGCTAGCGGCACGGCGGCAAGCTCCATTGAGCCAGGCGGACTGGGTATCACGCTGCTCAAATGGCTCGACCCTCCCACAGGGGGCTTAGTACTGGGCCTAACGATCGCGGCTATGTTTCTGGGCCATTGGTATCTCAACACACCCTCCATGGAGTTGGCCCCGCTACGGCGGTTAGTGCGGCTTTCGGTTGTGGCAGTGGTGCTGCGAGGCCTGCTCTGTGCCGTGGGATTGGCCGCCCTATGGATAACGGACGGCGCGCCTGATAAGACCGTCATTTCGTTTTTGGCTTTGCGCTGGCTCTCCGGTATCCTGGGGCCGTTGTGGCTGGCATGGATGACCATGCGGACGCTTGACATCCCCAACACGCAGAGCGCCACCGGCATTCTCTATGTCTCCGTAATTGCCACGTTCACCGGCGAACTGTGCAGCCAGCTACTGTCCCACGGCTCACGTTTTCCTCTATGATGGAGGGGATGATGACCGTCACGTTTCGCTGTCCCCGCTGTGAGCAAACCGTCAAGGCGACGCTCACACCAATGATGACCAGCTTGGAGTGTCCGCAATGCCAAGCCACGGCCAGCGTGCCGGAAGGGGCGATGAGTGTTGGCGAAGCAGAGGGCAAAGACCAGGTGGCACCTTCCCAGAAAGGGAGGAGAGCTAGTTCCCACTGGCAACTGCACCGCTGCCTGGTCTGCCCTAGCCGAGATTTATTCGTTCGCAAAGATTTTCCCCAACGTCTCGGGATCGCCATCGTTGTGGTTGGTTTTGCCGGATTTCTGGCAGCCAATTTTTTCTACCTGAAATACTTGGCATTCGGGTTTCTATTCGCTACAGCGCTGATCGACGTATTCCTCTATTTCTGGGTAGGGGAGGCACTGGTGTGCTATCGCTGTGGCGCCCACTATCGTGGCGTGGAAGATTTAGGGGATCACGCAGGATTTGAGTTGGAGACCCACGAGCGATATCGGCAAATGGCGGCTCGCATGGCGGAAGCAGGGGTAGATCGGCACGAAGCCAAACCCGAAGCATAAGGGACGACCCTCGCATTCGTTTGGCGTTGGTGTTCAGGACATACGGAACCGACTGATGGACCCGCAGCGCGCTCGGATTCAGGAAGATCTTCGCGGCGTGTTGGCCGGCGACGTGCAGTGCGACGAGCTGCTGCTTCAGCTTTATGCCACGGACGCCAGCATCTATCAAATCACCCCGTTGGCTGTGATCTGCCCTCGTTCGACTAAAGATGTGGTCACATGCGTACAATATGCCGCTGAGAATCATCTGCCGCTGATCGCCCGGGGGGCCGGCACCGGGCTGGCCGGCGAATCGCTTGGCGAGGGGCTGGTGCTCGACTTCTCCCGCTACATGACCCGTGTGCTGGAAATCGGCGAAAACACGGTTCGCGTTCAGCCGGGTGTGATCCACGCGCACCTCAATCGTCAGCTTGCCCGGCGGGGTCGGCAGTTTGGACCCGACCCGGCAATGAGCACCGTTACCACGATGGGGAGTGTTGCTGCGATCGACGGTTCCGGCAGCCACTGGCTTCGCTACGGCTCCGCCCGGCGTCATATCGAGCAACTCCAGATCGTCCTCTCCGATGGCACGCTGATGGACGTAGGCCGCCAGGAGCAAGCCAGGGCAGACGATGCCCTGATGCGTCGCCGCGATTTGCTGCTAGACCTCGGACAACTCTTCTACCGTGCCGCTGACCTGATCGACCAACATCAGCCGTACAGCCGAGTCAATCGTTGCGGTTATCAATTGCAAGGCGTATTGAGCGACGGGCATTTCGATCTGCCGCGGCTTTTGGTGGGCTCCGAAGGAACATTGGCGCTGTTCACGGAGATCACCGTGGCCACGCAGCCGCTGCCAGGTAGTCGCGGCGTATGCCTGCTACTGTTTGAGAGTCTCGACGCGGCGGCGCGGGCCGTAATGGAGATTCTCCCTTTGAACCCGGCGGCCTGCGACATTCTCGATCGTCGGCACTTGAGTCTCGCCCGGGAAAACGACGTTCGTTTCGACCTGCTGATTCCGCCGGAAACAGAGGCGATGCTGCTGGTGGAAGTGGATGGCGACAATCTGGTGGAAGTCCGAGAGCGGATCTCACAGATCATCGCCCGAGTGCATACGGAACTGCGGCTGGCGTTGGGCTCACGGCAGGCGATGGACCTGGAAGAGGTAGAACTCTATTGGCAATTGGCCCGCAAGGTGGTCCCCACGCTCTATCGGCTCAAAGGGTCGGCCAGAGCGATTCCGTTCGTCGAGGATATGGCGGTCCCTCCTGAAATGCTCCCCGAGTTCTTTAGCCGCATGCTCAATGTGTTGCGGCGGCACCAGGTGACGGCATCGCTATTTGGCCATGCGGGGCATGGTCAACTCCACTTGCGGCCGTTTCTGGATCTGGCAGATAGGGCCGATCTGGATCGGATGCAACGGCTATCGGAAGATCTTTACGCCGAAGTAATCGAGCTGGGTGGAACGATCAGCGGCGAACATGGAGATGGTCTGAGTCGGACGTCTTTCGTGGCGCGGCAATACGGACCACTCTACGACGTGTTCCGCGAAGTAAAGCGGATTTTCGACCCAACCGGGATGCTCAATCCCGGCAAGAAGATAGGCGATGATCCCAATTTGTTGACAAAACATCTCCGCAGCGACGGCCTGGCTCGCTCCGACGTAGACTCACGAGTTGCCGTTGGCGAGCCGGGGGCGTCAGCCGCTGGAGGAGGCGCGGAGATCGGAGTTAGCGCAGATTCCTCGGCGGGCATAAGGCTATCAGATCGCCTTGAGGGCTCGGATGCGGCTCCTAAAGAAACCAGCGCGGCGCTGTCAGCGGCCCCTGCCATCCCGCAGCGCGAGATGCTCGGCACGGTCGAACTGCAACTCAACTGGACTCGCCAGGAGATGGCCGAAGTAGCCGTCAACTGCAATGGTTGCGGAGCTTGCCGTTCGCAATTGCCCGAAGTGCGGATGTGTCCCATCTTCCGCCTGGGGCCGCGTGAAGAGGCCTCTCCCCGGGCGAAAGCTAATCTTATCCGTGGCATCCTCAGTGGCGCTTTGCCGCCGTCCACTGTAACTCGCGACGATTTCAAACAGGTGGCCGATCTGTGCGTCAATTGCCATCAATGCCGGCTGGAATGCCCGGCCAACGTGGACATTCCCCACCTGATGACCGAGGCCAAGGCGGCCTATGTCGCGGTCAACGGACTGCGTCCCAGCGATTGGCTAATGGCCCGGCTCGATAGGCTTAGCGCACTGGGATGCGGAGTGAGTTGGTTGGCGAATCGCGCTATTGCCAATCGGCAGGCACGCTGGCTGCTGGAAAAAATGATTGGTATCGCCCAGGGGCGCAAGCTGCCTCGATTTGCCCGGCAGACATTTTTGCGTCGAGCCACGCGGCGGCGGCTGACGCGCCCTGGCGGGCGCGGCGGACTGCGCGTGGTGTTGTTTCTCGATATCTATGCCAACTACCACGACACACGACTGGCTCAAGCTTTGGTCGATGTGCTGGAGCACAACGGCGTGTCGGTGTATGTGCCAACGAGCCAGGTGCAGTCGGGCATGACGATGATCTCGATGGGAGTCATCGATCGCGCCCGCAAGCTGGCTACGCGCAATGTGCGGATCCTGGCCGAAGCGATCCGCCAAGGATATCACGTCGTGACCACGGAGCCGGCGGCGGCATCGTGCCTGGTTCACGAGTATCCGGCCATCCTGGAAGACGACGACGCCAAGCTGGTGGCCAACAACACGAGCGAGGCTTGCACTTACCTGTGGCGGATGCACCAGTCCGGCCGGCTGCTGCTGGACATGAAACCGATCAACGGCACGCTGGCCTATCACATGCCCTGCCATCTGCGATCGCTTGATGTCGGTTCGCCTGGGGAAAACCTGCTGCGGTTGATTCCAGGATTAACCGTCACTCGGGTTGAAAAAGGCTGCTCCGGCATGGCGGGCACGTACGGACTGAAGCGCGAGCATTATCGAGCCAGTCTTCGCGCAGGTTTTGAACTGATCTCGGCCCTGCGCGATCCGAAGTTCCAGGCCGGCACCACCGAGTGCAGTTCATGCAAGATGCAAATGGAGCAAGGAACGACCAAACCGACGATCCATCCGATCAAGCTGCTGGCCCAGGCTTATGGCCTGTGGAACTCGGAGGAATCGTTGCTAGGCTTGCGGGGACGGGATTTGGTGATGACGTGATGCTTGGCTGGAACCTCGCAGCGAACCACGGTGCAAACGCCTGGCAATCATAAGGTGATATGCGAATTCGGGTCAAACTATTTGCCGTCGCACGCGATCTCGCGGGCCGAAGCGAACTGGAGTTGGAGTTGCCAAGCGGCGCCAATGTAGCTGTGCTACGGGCAGCTCTCGTGCGAGATGTCCCTGCCTTCGGGCCGTTGCTCCCGCACATGCAGATAGCGATTGACTCGCGCTACGCAACTGACGATGAGCCGATTGGGCCGCACTCCGAAGTGGCTATTATTCCACCGGTGAGCGGAGGTTAGAATGGACGCCCCTGCCATGACCCAACTGACGGACAACCCAATCGACACCCAGGCCGTGTTGGCTGCCGTTGCCACGCCAGCCGCCGGCGCAGTCGTACTATTTCTTGGCACGACCCGCGAGTTCACCGACGGCCGACAAACGACTGCTCTCGACTACGAAGCCTATCGCCCTATGGCCGAGAAGACGTTGTCCGACCTGGCCGAGGAGGCCCGCCGCCGGTGGCCAATCGAAAAGCTCTGCATCGTCCATCGCCTTGGGCATGTTCCGCTGGGAGAGGCGAGCGTGGCCGTGGCTGTAAGCACCGCGCACCGGGCCGCTGCTTTCGAAGCAGGCCAGTGGCTCATCGACAGCCTTAAAGAGTCCGTCCCGATCTGGAAAAAAGAAACCTGGGCCGTTGGCGGCACCGAGTGGGTACACCCTGGGATGGAACCAAAGTAGCAGGCACACTCCGTGTGCCGTAGCAAGCATCCGTTTTCACTCCAAGATTGCTTTTTTGTCTCGAGGGATGACCTGCAAGACAGAGCAGAGTAGAATTCATACATAGCCATGAATCCCATACGAATGTGACATGATTACCGTTGCCCCCATTGTGAACCGCGACCTTCGTCCCCTCGTGGACCGCTTTGGCCGCGTCCACACCAATCTTCGCGTCAGCGTGACCGATCGCTGCAACATCCGCTGTTTCTATTGCATGCCGCTGGAGAACGTGCAGTTCAAGCCGCGGCATGAGATTTTGTCGTTCGAGGAGATCGAACGGTTTGTCCGTGTCGCTGCGGGAATGGGCATCCGCAAGATCCGCCTCACGGGCGGCGAGCCGTTGGTGCGGCAGGATGTCGATCGGCTGGTCGCGCAGTTGGTGCGGGTGCCGGGCATTGAAGACATCGCCCTGACGACCAACGGCATCTTGCTGACGCAGCAGGCGGAAGGACTCAAGCGAGCAGGGCTCCACCGGCTCAATATCAGTCTCGATACACTCAGCGAAGAGCGATTCCAACAAATCGCCCGCCGCGAGGGGATTCAGCGTGTGCTGGACGGAATTGCGGCGGCACGTGAGGCAGGGTTTGAGCGGATTCGGCTCAACGCCGTCGCGATCCGCGATCTTACCGAGGACGACATTGTGCCGCTGGCGGACTTCGCCCGGCGGCATGGATTGGAGCTGCGGTTTATCGAGTTCATGCCGCTCGATGGCGAGCAGCATTGGGCAGGTCGCCAGGTGTTGTCAGGCGCTGAGATCCGCCAGCGGTTGGAGGAGGCATTTGGGCCACTCGTACCTGCAGCGCGGGTGAACCCCAGCCAACCGGCCGTTGATTTTGATTTCGCAGACGGCAGAGGGCGCATCGGGCTGATTAATCCCGTCACAGAACCCTTTTGCGGCGACTGTGATCGGCTGCGGCTTACAGCGGAAGGGCAGATTCGCAATTGCTTGTTCTCGATCGAGGAGTGGGACGCCAGGACGTTGCTGCGCGGAAAAGGCACCGATGAGCAACTTGCGGCTATGATCCGCGAGAGCGTTGGCGCCAAAAAGGCAGGGCACGGAATCGATAGCGATGAGTTTGTCCGGCCGCAACGGGCGATGTATCAGATTGGGGGCTAACGCACTTCAATGTCAGAATCACATCGCATTTATCTCGACAACGCCGCCACGAGTTGGCCCAAGCCGCCGGAGGTCTACGCGGCGGTTGACCACTATCAGCGTCAATTGGGCGCTCCGGCGGGGCGAAGCAGCTACAGCGAGGCCGCGGAGACGGAGCGCGGCGTGGGCGCTGCACGCTTGGCGATTGCCAGATTGTTGGGCGTCGAAGAGCCGCAGCGAATCGTATTTACGCTCAATGGCACGGATTCTTTGAATCAAGCCATCCACGGCATTTTGCGAGGTGGCGATCATGTGGTCACGAGCGTCATCGAGCACAATTCCGTGCTCCGGCCGCTGAAGAAACTGGAAGATGCCGGGACGATCAAGGTCACACGAGTTGATTGCGACGATTGTGGCCGGATCGATCCTGACGATGTGCAACGGGCGATCACCGATCGGACGCGGCTCGTGGTGCTGGCTCACGCCTCGAATGTTACGGGAGCCGTCACGCCGATCGAGAAAATCGCTCCGGTCGTAAAGCAGCGCGGGGCATTGCTGCTTGTTGACGCCGCACAATCTGCCGGACATCTTCCGATAGACGTACGCAATCTCGGTGCAGATCTGTTGGCCGCACCGGGACATAAGGGACTCCTGGGGCCGCTGGGTACCGGGATACTTTACATCTCTCCCAGGGCTGACCAGCTTTTGCAAAGTGTCCGGCAGGGTGGGACCGGGACAAACAGTGAGGATGATCGACAGCCCGAAACATTGCCAGAAAAATTTGAATCCGGCAGTCTCAACGTACCCGGCATCCTTGGGCTGGGCGCGGCTGCCGCCTACCTGCGCGGTCGGGGCATCAAAGCGATTGGCACTCACCTTCACCAGTTGGTGGCATTGCTGACCGATGGACTCGGCAGCATTCCTGGTGTAAAGCTGCATGGCCCGTCTGCAGGCGACAGCCAGGCTGGAATTCTGAGTATTACACTCGAAGGCTACGATCCTCACGAAGTAGCTACGGTCCTGGACGTCGCGCACCGCATTCAGGTACGATCGGGAATCCACTGTGCCCCGTTGATGCACCGCCGGCTGGGGACGTTGGATCACGGCGGCACAATCCGGCTCAGCCCAGGCCCATTCACGACTGTGGCTGAGATCGAAGCGACCGTGGCGGCGATTACGGAATTGGCGACCACTTCAGCCAGCGCGTAAGGACTACGATGGACCCACTCCCCTGGTACAAGGACGGACTGAAGTTCACCTGCTCGCAGTGTGGCGATTGCTGCACCGGAGCGCCCGGGTTTGTCTGGGTCAACGCCGCCGAGATCGCCGAAATGGCTGCTATCGTCGGGATGGAGGTTCCAGCATTCGAAGCCCGCTATGTTCGCACTGTAGGCATCCGCAAGAGCCTCACGGAGCGGCCCAATGGCGACTGCGAGCTATTGGATCCTAAAACCCGTGGATGTACGGTTTATCAGGCTCGGCCGCGTCAGTGCCGCACCTGGCCCTTCTGGGAGTCGAATATCCGGACGCCGCAGGCTTGGAAGGAAACATGTGAAATGTGTCCCGGGAGCGGGCAGGGCCAATTGGTGCCACTGGAAGATATTCGCAAGCAGGCAGAGGTTATCAAGATTTGAGTCGTAGCATGGGATTTCTAGCCCGTGTTGCGATACACGGGCTGGGAAGCCCACGCTACTTGAAATTCTCTCTAAACCATTGACACGCCATAGCTTCGGACGTGCAGAACGTCAGGCAATAGCCCGACCTACGGGCTGGGTTCGTCGATCTCGCCAGCTTGGGCGCGGAGTTCCTGGGAAAGACGCTCCAACTCGCGGACGCGTTCTTCCATCTCCTTGCCTGGCTTGAAGGTTACGACGAATTTCTCCGGTACGTAGACCTTATCTCCGGTGCGCGGATTGCGGGCCTTTCGGGCGGCGCGACGTTTCACTTCGAAGACGCCGAAATTGCGCAACTCGATACGTCCTAAGGGACCCTGGCCCCCCTTGCGAAGGTTGATCTTCGTGTCATCCACCAACGTCTCGACGATAGCGTCGAACGTCTTCTGGACGATCTCTTTGGTCTTCAGTTGCGTCAGACCGATCTCGTCGGAAATCGTCTTGACGATCTCTTTCTTGGTCACGACCCGCAGCTCCTATGAATCTACCCGGAGAGGCCGACCAAGATGAGGTCGGTTGTGCGAAGTGCCTTATGTCCCAAGTGTAAATGCAGCAATAACTAGAGTCAAGCGATAACGGCGTAAGTTGTTATTTTGCGTTGGCGATATCGAAGGCTCAGACTGCCCGTCCTAACCTCCTAACCCGTTATATCGGAATACGTTACGTGCTTTCACCGAGGTTCGGCGGAGATTGTGTGTATGTAACTATATGGCATCGTTGAGTTTACGTGATTTTTCCTGTCCATGCCTGGGAGACGTTGTTTGCCGTTTAAGTCCTACTGAAACGGAAAGTCCGTGGACGAGTTAAAGTTTGCCGTTTGTGCTGACGATAACGGTTGCAACGACGGTGGACTGGATCGCTCAAGATGTATAGAAGCGGTGCTTGCCCTGAATGCACAAGTAGCAGTTGATGCGACTTCGCCGGACGCGAACTCGCCTTTTACGGAGGATGAATCAGATGCGCCGATTTGCGATGGCACTCGTGCTGGGTAGTTGCCTGGCCACCGGAACCGGCTGTTTCATCCCGGCCTATTCAGGCGATCCGGTCACTCGTACCGAAGAGTTGATCTACACGTCAGAAGGCTACCGGCACATTCTGGAAGAGTGGCGTCGGATCTGGTTCCTCGACCAACCCGACCATCTGACGCCGTTCCGCACGCACGGTGGCATTATTTAGTTTAGCGGACGAGCAACGCTCGACGTTTTTCGTTCTTGTGTCGCAATTTCATGCCTGAAAAAAGCGGGGCGGTGCCCCGCCGCTAAACGCATGGTTGTTCTTGCCGCCCGTGGACCGTACATTGCCGTTGGCCGTCCACGGCGACGGCATGTTTCTCGGTCCCCAGTAAGTGCCTTCTCCTGTGTCCAGCGCCAGCCCCGATCCGACCGCCATTGACCTCTCGGTCCACCTTGGGCGTTTGCGGCTGCCTAATCCGATTCTGGTAGCTTCCGGCACATTTGGCTACGCCCGCGAGATGGCAGGGCTGGTCGATCTGTCGCGGCTCGGCGGCATCGTCCCCAAGACCGTTACAAAGCTGCCTCGCGGCGGCAATCCACCCTGGCGAACGATCGAGACGGCCGCCGGGATGCTCAATTCGATCGGACTCGACAACGACGGGATCGAGGCCTTCATCGAGCATCACCTCCCTTATTTGGCCGCGGTGGGTACGCCGGTCATTGTCAGCATAGCCGGGCGCGATGGGGACGAGTTTGTCGCGCTCTGCGCAAGGCTCGACGGCCTGGCCGGAGTTGCAGCGATTGAACTGAATATTTCCTGCCCCAATGTCAGCGGCGGGGTGGATTTGGGTACTGACCCCACCATGTGCCGTCGGGTGGTGGAGGGATGTCGTGCCGCCACCTCGGTGCCGATCATCGCCAAGCTGACACCCAACGTGACCAACATCGTGAGTATCGCGCAGGCTGCCTCCGACGGCGGCGCCGACGCGATCTCCGCCATCAACACCTGCCTGGGCATGGCCGTCGATTGGCGAAAAAGGCGGCCCATGCTCGGCAATGTGATGGGAGGGCTCAGTGGCCCAGCGATCAAGCCGATCGCGTTGCGGGCCATCTATCAAATCGCAAGAGCTGTAAAGACGCCGCTGATCGGCATCGGCGGTATTGCCACGATCGACGACGTGATGGAGTTTATCGTGGCCGGTGCATCTGCTGTGCAAATCGGCACGGCAAACTTCTATAATCCGCAAGGCACGATGGCGTTACTGGATCAATTGCCGGCGGCCGTGCGAACGCTTGGAGCGCACTGCGTGTCCGATATTGTGGGAACGATCAAAATTATTGAGATGCAGAAGAAGTAATGGCTCCGTCCTTGGCCCCCTCAAACTTGCAAAACTGACCGACCATGCGCGTACTCTCCGGAATCCAACCGACAGGCCGCTTTCACTGGGGCAATTATTTTGGGGCCATTCGGCAGTATATC
This sequence comes from Planctomycetota bacterium, assembly GCA_021413705.1. Classification (GTDB taxonomy): domain Bacteria; phylum Planctomycetota; class Planctomycetia; order Pirellulales; family UBA7805; genus JAIOPX01. Next base: position 26,641 of record JAIOPX010000222.1, read on the forward strand.
GACTTGCAGGGCGCCGATGCGGCGTACTACTTCATTGCCAACCTTCACGCACTTACTACCGTGCGGGAGCCGGCAGTTCTGAGCCAACTGACGCTGGACGCGGCGATCGACCTGCTCGCCTTGGGGCTCGACCCGAGCCGGGCAGTATTATTCGTGCAGTCCGACGTGCCTGAGGTGAGCGAACTGACCTGGCTGTTGCTGACGGGTACACCCATGGGGCTCTTGGAGCGATGCCACGCCTATAAGGACAAGAAAGAAAAGGGATTGCCCGCCGGCGCCGGCTTGTTCACGTATCCGGTTCTCATGGCGGCTGACATTCTGGCCTACGATTCCGATACCGTGCCGGTAGGGGCGGATCAGGTCCAGCACAT
>JAIOPX010000121.1 GCA_021413705.1 Planctomycetota bacterium
ACACAGGTCAGGTTGTCTTGCACGACGCGATCGCCCCGCTTGCCAAAATATTTGCGCAGCGCCTTCTCCACGCCAGCAAAGACTTGTTCGTCGGTCATGCCGCTTTCTCTGGCGTAAGGAGTCAGCCGCAGGAAGGCCCCCAGCAGCACGATGCCTTGCATCCGCATTTCCAGGTCCGCTTGCGAAGCCACGTCACGGGCGATTCGCACCATGTCGGTGTAATAGACATGGATCCGCCGCTGGCGGATGATTTCCTTTTTCCCGGCCGGGATACGCGACCAAACATCGACCGGGTTCTCATACTGAGATTGCATGTAGAGCGCCCCGCCAGCGACCACGCCTTCCAAAGGATTGCCGCTGAAAATGGCGTTTACATCGTTCAGCACGACCAGATCCACAAACTCTAGTTCGCTGTGCGTCAGAATATGCTCATTGGCAATCGTCAAATAGTAAGTCGTCGGCAGTCCCTTCTTTTCCGAGCCGTACTTGGGATACGCCTGTACGTCCTTGCCAAAGACCTGGCCGCCGATGGTGGCGATCACTTTGTTCGTAGTGACCGAGCCGAAGCCGCCGACGCTGTGCCCACGCATCGAAAACCCGCCGGGGGGCCGTAGGTCGGGATCTTCAGTACGTTTGAGCGCCAATGGATGATCGATCCCCACGCAGAAAAAGTCCTGCCCGTCGTCGATCATATTATCGAAGATCGCGATGATGTCGCCGGAGCGAACGTCGCGGCTCCCTAGCCCCGCCGACCCGTGATAGATGCGAGGAATCCGCTTCAACGACTCCTGCCCCATCTGCCCGGTAGCGGCATCGCAGAAAGCGGCCTTGATCTCGCGAGTCAGATGGTTTCCGGTCGTCGAGAGCGGATCGTCCATCCGTTCGATGACGCTCAGTGCCTTGCAATACTTCAGCGCTTCCACGATCTCCCGGGCGGGGAACGGCCGGAAGCAATAGAGCGTCACGCAGCCCGCTTTGATACCTCGCTTCTCGCGCAGGTAATCGACCGTCACCTGGGCTGTTTCCATGTAACTGCCCATGCCGATCAGTAGATATTCGGCATCCTCAGTACGGTACTTAGTGAGAAAGTCGTATTTTCGCCCCGTCTTCCGGGCGAACTCTTCGAACGCTTCCGCCACGGCCGGGGCGACACGGTCGTAGTACCACCGCTGGGCAATTTTGCCCTTCATGTAGGAGTCTTGGTTTTGCACCACGCCGGACATTAAGGGACTTTCCGGGTTCATCAGGTTGACTAGTTTTTCGCTAGGCGGGCCGATAAACTCGCGCATGAACTCCGGCTCCGGCAGCCGGGCCGATTCTACCGTGTGCGTCGTGAGAAAACCGTCCTGCACGTTGAAGAATGGCGTTCGCGAAGCCTCGGCCGCCCGGCGGCAGATCAAACAAAGATCGGCCGCCTCCTGAGCGTTACGACCAAAAAGCATTCCCCACCCGCAGTCGGCCACCGACATCAAGTCATCGTGTCCCGCATGCACATTGAGCGACTGGCTGGTCAGTGCCCGGGCTCCGATGTTGAACACCACCGGCAACCGCTTGCCGGAAATCGTGTACAACACCTCTTTCATCAGCACGAGGCCCTGCCCGGACGTGAAATTGGTCACGCGCCCGCCGGCCAGGGCAAATCCTTCGCAGAACGAAGCGGCCGAATGCTCACTCTCCGGCTCCATGAAGATGAGTTGATCGCCCCACAAATTGGGCCGACCGTTTTGAACTGCCGCATTGAACCCGCCTCCCATCGTGGTTGAACTGGTGATCGGGTAGGCGCCGGTCCCCTGAGAGATGTTAATCTCGACATGCACGACAGCTTCGGCGCCGTCGCACGTCGTCGGAATGCCAGGGTAATCAACCTTCGGCTCAGGAGCGTATTCCACAGGCAGCGGAATTCGTGGCAGCGCAACAGGGCGCTTCAAGGAGACATCAACAGGAGCCTGGCTCATGGATTCCCTCCATCAAGCCGCGACCGCTGGTCGCGGTGCTGGGTGACCTATTACTGACTGTAGGTCAGGCTATTGCCTGACGAATTTCGTTTACATCGAGCAACAAGTAGTGCGATTCGTGAACACTCTACGCTCACAACGTCAGGCAATAGCCTGACCTACGTGATTCACACGGCCTGAACCGGCCACTGGCCGAACCAGGCCAAGACAACGAACCCACCATAGTGTCAGTACGAAACCGCCACGATTGACGGCCGAACCCAACACTCGGGTGCGGCAAAGCGAACGTTTGCGGCAGCCACCCTCGATCGCTCGCGAGGCCAGACCACCGCGGAACGTCGTAATCCTATTTCAATGTACCCCTTTTGAATCTGGACTGCAAACATTTACCGAAATATTTCCTTTTGGAATGACGTTCTTGCTTGTCGATCCACCACGGGATACCCTATTGCCCATGATCGACGACGTTTACCAAATCGCCCTGGCTGCCGTTCGCGGCCATCTCAAGCAGGCGGGGATGCTCTATTCCGAAGATGATGGCGATCTGGTCATTAAGGGCCATCGCCTGGGTCTGTCGATCGTATTCGACGGTTTTACCCGCCAGGGTGAGCAGACGATCGCTCCTCTGGAGGTTCAGATCCGGTTGGATGGAGATGAAGGAGATCGATTTCGCATCGGGACGCTGGGAGTGGGCGCCACGCAGGAGGCTGCCCTCAAATCCGCCGTGGCGGAATGGCATGTGCTGGCCGCTTCGCCCGTGTTAGCGGCCTTAGGGGCCGAGCTTGGCGCCCCGCGCCGCAAACCGGCAGCTACTGTGTTGGCAGGATGGCAACTCTTCGCCGGTCGGGCGGGACTGCGGGGGACCGTCCCCCCTGCCCTGCACTCCGGTGGGTCGTTTTACACGTTGTTGCTGACTGCCTTACGGGACGAAGTATCCCGCTGGGAGACGCCGCGAGATTTCTCGCTACGCAGTATTTTTGTGATGGCCAGCGCGGAGGTAGGGGCGGGAGCCGCCAAAAGCGGCGTTGCACCTGTGGAAGTGCAGTCCGCCGTGGACGGCTTCGTCAGCACGGAGTTGACGGAGCGCCTCACCGCCTTGGCTTGGCCCCCGGCCGCCGGAGCGTATTTTTACAAGCAACTGTTCGTGCTGCGGCACGACGGATGAAGAAAGTGCTTGAGGAAAACAGGTTAAAGCCTGGACTCCAACGACGAGCGCCCCAAAGTTGCCTGCCGGCCTCCGCGACGCGATACTACTGCTATGGCTCGAAATCCACCACGTTCTGATGAATCGGCTCCTCTATCCCGTGCGAAACCGCGCCGCCGCTGGTTTCAGTTCAGCATTCGATCACTGTTCCTCGCAACCTTTCTGGTGGCGGCAATCTTCGCTTTCTGGGTTCGACCGGCAGTTCAGCAGCGCAGAGCAATGGAGTCTCTGCGCGGGCATTTCACCTATGTGACCTACGATGTCCCCAGCGACAACCGCGGCAAACCCAATCCACGGTTTGTGCCGGATTGGCTGGTCGATGGCCTGGGGATCGACTTTTTCGCCAACGTCATCGGCTTGGAAGTCTATAACGCCACGGATGACGTGCTGCGAAGGTTGGCGGCACTCCCACGACTCAACTCGCTGCTGCTCCACGGGACGGATTTTACGACCGAAGATGGTATGGCGTATGTCGGCAATCTCGGCCAGCTTCAGATTTTGGCCCTTCCTCATATGAAGGCTAACGATGCCCGGCTTACCCACCTGCGTCGTTTGACGAACCTGTCGGAATTGGAACTTTCGGACACCCAGGTTACGGATGCAGGTCTTAAAACTCTGTCGAAGTTAACTCAACTTCGCCGGCTCGACTTGTCCTACACGAAGGTGAGTGATCACGGTGTGGAAGAATTTCAAAGTGCTGCGCCAGAGTGCGTGATTACCCGCAAAGCTCAATAGACGATCTGGATATCGGGCCGTGCCTTGTGCAGCTCTTCGATTCCTTGAGGCGTGACCTTCGTTCCCGTCAGTTCGACGCTCTTCAAAGTGCGGATTTGCATCAAAGATCGTACGCCGCCGTCGGTGACAGCCGTGTTTCGGAGATTCAGAGTTTGCAGCACCTGGGCTCTCTCCAGGCTTCGCAAGCCCCGATCCGTCACCCGTGTGCCGCTGGCATCGAGAGTGTGTAAGGCTGCGAATTTCGGCACTTGAGCTAAGCCTGTATCGGAAAGGTTTGTTCCCGCCATGATGAAGGCTTTGACTTCGTCGTCGCCAGGAAAACCAATCATGTAGAGATCGGCCGGTTTGTCGTCGGGGATGATGAGATATCCTGGCTGCGGTTGTTGCACCGGCTTGTCGAGTCGGATTGCCTGGCCGACGATGGGCTTGGGATAACTCGTCTCGGGTGGCAGTCCCGCTTGAGAATGCGCCGGCCCAAGAGGATTTGATGAGGCATCACCGCCTGGGGCGCTTCCGCCAGCAATTCCCGCTTGTCCCCCATTCGAAATACTTCGCTGGGAGGCCTGGGTGTCTGAGTCTGTCGCCTTCCCTCCCGTATTGGCTCCTTTGTCTCCTTCCTGAACCTGATGGGTATCAGTCGGTGAGGAGCAAGTGCAACCGACCATCGTCAAGATGATGGCAAAAACCATCACCATTGCAGACCTGAGGAACCTTGATCCATTGAGGTTGACGGGTGAAGTTCCTCTCAGAAAAGCAATCTCACGTAGATGCATAGTGTTCCTGTCAAGGAAATCCAACGAAACTAAATACGCCGGCACTCAAACAGTGGTCCTTGGGCGACATGGTGGGAATGTGGCCATCGGAGCAACGGATTGTCGCCGTATAAAGTACATTCCCACACTCACCCAGCACTTCGACGCGGGCTCCACCCGTGTACCACGATTCGTACGGACCGACATTGTAGTATCGTATCTCAGACAAATCGCTCAGCGAATTGAGGGATGGATTCAACTGCACTTCCCAACAGGGCGGCGCTCCGGTGATGACGTTCTGGTCCGTGGTGTGTGCCAGGTCCATCGATCCGCCGGCATTGCCCTGGTTGAGATTGTTGTTGATGGCTCGTACAGGCTGCCCACCCCAACTGCCTGTGAGCGTGGACGATTGAGCGGCGGTGCCCAGCAGAGCAATATTAACGCCAGCGTCGTTTTTCACTTGAACCTCCGGAATGACAAGTTTCTGGGTGCCGCCGTTTCCTCCCACCAACACTTCCTGGACGCGAACCCATTGGGGCTTGTTCGGATCGCAGCCCGGCGCTGCAACGTGAACGCAGGTTGCATGATCGGTCATGGAACCCCCCGTGGTCGTGCCACCCGTCGTGCTTCCGCCGGTGGTCGTGGTCGTAGTCGTCGTGGAACCCGTGGAGGTGCTGGCTCCCGTCGTTGTGCCGCCAGTTGTAGTACCACTACTCGTTGTGCTCGAAACGGCTGTAGTGGAGCCGGTCGTCGAGCTGGTGGCTACACTTGTCGTCGAGCCCGCTGTCGTACTGCTGCTCGTCAGAGAACCGCTGCTGACGCCGGTGGTTACCCCGGTCGTGATCCCGCCGATGCTTCCTGTTGAGCCGGGCGCCGTCCCCAGAGGCGCACAGCCCACCAATTGTGTCGTGCTGTCGCGCGCCGGGCGCCAGTATTTCACAAAATTCTCGCAATAGCGGGGATCGATGGCCTCGGGGCTTTTGGCCTCCACATGACTATCGCCGAAGGCAATGTTTACTTGCTGAAAGTGTCGGCCCGCAACCTCGGCCGGCCAAGAAGTGTTCAACTGGCCGATCGTCTGGCCGACGACTTTGGTTTCCTGAACCTTGTAATCGAGCAATACCACTCGTGCGTTGTCCTGGTCGGCCATTTTCCAGGCCCGGTTGTTCATGCCATAGCTGCTGGAAGCGGTCGAATCCGTGTTGTCAGGACAGATGAAAACCTTCACCTCCTGCTCGACATAGGGGGTGATCTTCTGCGACCACGAGGCGGCCTGTACCGGCTGTGGCAGCTTGGAGTTGGCCTGCGTCCAGGCCTTATAGATCTGGCTGAGATTGCTGCTGCATTTGGCCTGACGAGCCTTAGCCCGCGCCATGCCTACCGCCGGAAGCAGCAGTGCTACCAGGATGACAATCACCGCAATGACAACCAGCAATTCGACGAGCGAAAACGCAAACCGGCGATGATGGAGAATGCCGCGCCCATCCTCGGCCACTGCGGAAGCATCATTCACACCCATCACTTTACTGCCTCCCAGTACACCGATCATCTTGCCCCATCAACGGCAGGAAATCCACTTGTGCTGCCCGCGAAGAGTGGATCGACTTTGGTCGAAACGTGATGATCGATAAAGCACCGGCCCCCACCAATGCGCTGTCGAGTATACCCACACGATTGCAGACGGTCCAGCGAGTTGTCTCATCGCCGAAACTGCCCCTTCACGAGATGCGACAGATTTTGCCCTCGCAACCCTTTCCGCTATGAATGTGGCCCCAACACTGGGCAAGTATCAAACCACTGCCGCTTCTGTGCCTGCATCCAGGCGACCGACTCTTCCGGCCCCCACATAGCTGGCTCATAGACATAGAGCGGAGGCCGATCGCTGTTCGCCCAGTCCTGAATGATCGGGTCAATAATGCTCCAAGCCGCTTCCACCTCGTCGTGCCGCGCGAACAGGCTGGCATCCCCTTCCAGAGCGTCGAGCAACAGCGGTTGATAGGCGTCGGGAATCGGCCCAAACTGTTTGGAGAAGCGAAACTCGAGATCGCTGGTCGTGAGATGCATCCCGGCATCGGGCACCTTGGTTTGGAAGTGAAGCTGGAGCCCTTCCGCAGGCTGCACCTGCACAACCAGCCGGTTGGAATCGACCTGATCCCCTTTGCAATTGCTGAACATCATGTGGGGCGGTTCGCGGAATTGCACCACAATCTGAGTCGTGCGGCACGACATCGCCTTGCCACTTCGCAGATAGAACGGGACACCCTGCCAGCGCCAGTTGTCGATGTACAGTTTCACCGCGCCAAACGTGGCCGTGCGGCTGTTGGGGGCCACGCCCGGCTCCTGGAGATAGCCCCGGTATTGTCCGCGAAGCGTGGTCTCGGCAATCTGCGCGGGCGTCAGCGTTCGCACCGCCTGCAATACCTTCACCTTCTCATCGCGCACCAAGTCTGCCTGAAAGCGGACAGGCACTTCCATGGCGGTAACCATCATCAACTGCAACAGGTGATTCTGGAACATGTCGCGCAGGATGCCGGCAGTTTCATAGTATCCACCGCGCCGGCCGACCGTCACTTCTTCCGCCACGGTGATCTGCACATGGTCGATATAGTTGCGGTTCCAGATCGGTTCGAAAATTGTGTTCGCGAATCGTAGCACCAACAGGTTTTGCACCGTCTCCTTGCCCAGGTAGTGGTCGATACGATAAACCTGCTCTTCGTTGAACACCCTGTGGACGGCTACATTGAGCTTCTTGGCGCTCTCGAGATCGGTGCCAAACGGTTTTTCGATGATGATCCGTCGTTCGCCGTTGGTTTCGGCCGCCATGTTGGCCGAGCCCAGGTGCTCGATCGCCGGCTCATAGAACCGCGGGGCCGTGGCCAGATAATAGATCCGCGCATCGCCCGGCTTCTCGCCGTAAGTAGGCATCGCCTTTTCGAGCGCGGCGAAGTCCGCCGGCTGCTCGATATCGCCAGCGTGATAGAACACTCCCGCCGCAAACTTGGCCCACGAAGCGTTGTCGAACTCTGTTTTAAGAAACTTCTGAGTAGACTCCGCCAAGGCTGTCCGCCACTGATCGTGCGAAAACTCCGTGCGCGAAAAGCCGATGACCCGCAGCCCGTCCGGCATCCGTCCCTTGCGAAACAGGCTGTACAGAGCCGGAATCAACTTCCGGCTGGTCAAATCGCCGGAGGCGCCGAAGATTACGAACGTGGGTGTCATGACATCCTGTCCTTAGGTCAAATGCTTGCCGCAGTAAATCCGCCGTCAACGTAGACAACCGAGCCGGTGATAAACGTCCCTGCCTTGCGCGACAGAAGCAATAAGGCCGCTCCGATCAATTCCTCCGGCTCGCCAAACCGCCCCATGGGCGTGCGCTTCATGATCGATTCGATCCGCTGGGGCGTGAGTACCTTGCGATTCTGCTCCGCCGGAAAAAAGCCGGGACAAAGCACGTTCACGCGGACGCCACTGGTCGCCAATTCGCGAGCGATGTTTTGCGAAAGATTGACTACCGCCGCCTTGGACGCCGAATAAGCAAACACGCGAGAAAGCGGAACATGGGCCGACACGCTACCGAGATTCAGGATCGATCCCCCCTCCGGCTGCACGGCCATGTGGCGGCCGAAAATCTGACAGCCCAGGTGCGTTGATTTAAGATTGGTCGCCAGAACTAGATCGAATGCTTCATCGGTGATCTCAAAATACGGCTCGGCCGAGTTGACGCCTGCCGCGTTGATGAGCATGTCTACCTGGCCAAACTCCGCCAGCACGGCTTCCAAGAGGGCCTGCACGCTGCCGCGCGATGTGGAATCGACCGGCAGGAAAACCGACTGGCTTCCCAAGTCGCGGACGAACTGCACCTTCTGCTCGCCCCGCTCCACATCCCGCCCGGCCACGACCACACTAGCCCCGGCCAGCGCCAAGCCCTCGCACAGTGTTCCCCCCAACACACCGGTGCCGCCGATCACCACGGCAACTTGGTCGTCGAGCCCGAACAGTTTTTGAAGATATTCGTGAGGCATTTTTTGTAGGTCAGGCTATTGCCTGACGATTCCCTAACAACTATGGATTCACACTGGCTTCAGACTTGCACTACGTCAGGCAATAGCCTGACCTACTTTGGCGTCTTTCGCATATCAAGCCAATCGCTGTGAAACACACCTGGTTTATCAATGCGCTTATACGTATGCGCACCGAAGTAATCACGCTGCGCCTGCAACAAATTGGCCGGCAGCCGTTCACGCCGATAGCCATCGTAATACGCCAAGGCCGAACTGAACGCCGGCACGGGTAATCCTAGCTTCGCCGCCTCGGCCACCACCTGCCGCCATGCGTCTTGGGCCGCTTTCACCACATCGGTGAAGAACGCATCCATCAGTAGATTTTCCAATTGCGGATTGCGGTCAAACGCCTCTTTGATGCGGTCGAGGAACCGGGCGCGGATGATGCAACCGCCCCGCCACAGTTGGGCATTGCGGCCATAGTCCAGCGGCCACTCGTGCTGCGCTGCTGCCGCCCGAAGTTGCACAAAACCCTGGGCATAGCTGCAAACCTTCGACGCATAGAGTGCATGGCGAATCGCTTCGACAAATGCGGCCTTGTCGCCCGCAACCTTTCCACCCTTGGGGCCAGGAAGTACCTTGCTCGCTCGAACTCGTGCCTCCTTGTTGGCCGATAATGCCCTGGCATACACCGCTTCTGTCACCAGGGTGCTGGGCACTCCCAGATCGAGCGCCAGCTGGCTCATCCATTTTCCGGTTCCCTTGGCGCCGGCTTCGTCGAGCACCATATCGACCAGATAGTTGCCTGTGTCCGGATCCTTGACGCTGAAAATATCGCGCGTGATCTCGATCAGATAGCTTTCCAGTTCGCCACGGTTCCAGGTGTCGAACACGTTGTAGAGATCGTCATTGGACATGCCCAGAGCTTCTTTGAGCATCAGATAGGCTTCGCAGATCAACTGCATATCGCCATACTCGATGCCGTTGTGAACCATTTTCACATAATGGCCCGCGCCGCGGGGGCCAACCCAATCGCAGCAGGGAATATCGTTGTTAGGTCCGACCTTGGCGGAAATATCTTGGAAGATCGACTTCACCAGCGGCCAGGCCTTTTCACTGCCGCCGGGCATGAGGCTCGGCCCCTTCAATGCACCTTCTTCGCCGCCGGAGACACCTGTCCCTATGTAGAGAAAGCCCTTCCCCTCCACTTCCACGGTCCTGCGCTCGGTGTCGAGGTAGTAGCTATTGCCACCGTCGATCAGCACATCGCCGGGAGTGAGCAGCGGCAGCAACTCATTGATGACTTGATCCACGGCCGGCCCCGCCTTGATCATCATCATGATTTTGCGGGGCTTCTTAAGGCTATCGACCAACTGCTGCACGGTGTGGCAGCCGATCAATTTCTTTCCCTTGCCGCGGCCAGCCAACAGTTCGTCCACTTTTTCGGTGGTTCGGTTGAACACGGCCACCGTGTAGCCGTGGCTCTCCATGTTCAAGGCCAGGTTCTCCCCCATCACGGCCAGGCCAATCATCGCAATGTCCGCAGTCGCTGCCATATTCATTCTCCCGTATCGAACATCGAAGCCTCATGACTTCGGCTACGCCTTGATTTGCTATATCAACTTACGATTCCCGCTTCCGTTGTGCTATGCCGGTTCCACCAGCCAGGGGGGCGAATGAGGTAGGCAGCGATCGAAGCGATCCAGCAATTGCCCCTGATAACCTCCTGCAAACGTGCCGGCAAAAAACCGGCTGATTCCTTCTTCAAATAGCCGTTGCCACGAACTTTCTTCAGCATCAGGCTCGATCGGAAAGAACAAGCAATCGTTCGCCGTCGCCGCCTGTTGATCACCCGGCGCGTCCCCCACCATCAGTACATGGTGCGGCGGATATTTTTTCGCATTGGCCAGGATTTCTTTTTTCGAGCCGCTTTCCTGCCCGCAGATTGTCTTCACAAACGGGCGCAGGCCGTGTTCTTCCCACTCGGCCGTCAGAGCTGCCTGAGGCGTGGCCGATACGACCAGCACGTCTGCCCGCCCTTGCAAGCTTTCAAGCACGTCGCGCACAAATGGAAACGGAGCCACGCCACGAACCATGGCCGCAATATCACGATTGACCTGTTCCGACCATCGCAAGGCCTGCGCCAACTCCGCATCGCCGCTTGATTCAACCGCAGCCTTGAGTGCTGGATTCCCCAGTTTTGTCTCGCGGGCAATCCAATCGGCCAGTTGCTTTGGAATCTCGATTCGAGCTCCGCGCCCGCGAACCTCCGGCCGCCGCCGCAGCAGTTCCAGCGTTTCAATTAGCGCCGGAAACCGATTAATGCCCCGGCTCTTGGAATAGAGATTGACGAACTCCGCCGCCTGCCGAGCATATTTGCTAACGCCCTGCAATTCATAGTGGTTGATAATGTTCGGAATGAAGCACTCCTTGTGCTTCAGTTCCATCGTGTCAAACGCGCAGCCATCGGAATCGATGCCGACAAAATAATCATGCTTTCGTTCGAGTTCGTACATTTCAATGTTTTACCACAGAGTCACGGAGGGCACAGAGAAGAAAGAAGAAACGGAAAGAGAGGTGAAACACAAATAAACGCTCAGCTTCGCTACGGTAATGAGCGTTCCCATCCTCCCGTCGGCTTCTCTGTGTCCTCTGTGCCTCTGTGGTTCAATCCTTTCGTCCTTCCCGTTCTGCCTGAGGGATATATGTTGGCAACTTCTGCTCTGCAAAAATAGGCTCAAGCTGGGCCATTCGTTGCCGCCCGTCGATCAGCGACAGGCTGACCATGTCGTCCCCCACCAGCGGCCGACAGTAGCGCACGAAATCGTCGGTCACGTCATATCCACTCGCTGCGATCCAACCGGCGGGAAAATGCCGCTCACTGTTGGCCACGTCTGTCAGCGATACCGAATCGTAATAGACGCTGTAGGCTGTCCCCTCGCGTCGCAGAATCGTCGCCATTTGGCCGGATTTGCCCGCCGCCGCCAGAGATGCCGCGTGCCGGCCTACTTGATACGCCTCCTCCAGATCGACCGTCGAAGCCATCGCGATCGCGTGCCGCTGATCGGTACCCGGAACATTTCCCCGAGCTGAACCTTTGGCGGCCAGTCCCACGCGGTTCAGGTGATTCACCACCACCTGGGCGACGGTCGTTTCACTCGCCCCGAACTCCACATGCCCAAAGCCGTCCTTCCGTTCTCCCAGAGCGCCCACGTTGAATCCTTCGCTGATGACCACCACGCACCGTCCGTCGCGCTTGAGTTGATCGTTCACATTGTCCGCCACTTCGTCTAACGTGCAGTGCCGCTCGGCCAAATAAATTTGCAGCGGCATTTCACGGCTCGGATCGGCCAGTCGGGCGGCGGCCGGGATGAACCCGATCTTGCGGCCCATGGCCTGCAGCACCAGCACCGGATCGGCGGGCGAACTGCCCGCGTTCTCCTCGTTGGCGTTCTGCACCATGTGCATCCAGTATTTGGCTGTGGAACCGTAACCAGGCGTGTGGTCGATGAGCTTAAACTCGCTATCGCCAACGTCGTTGTCAATCGTCTTAGGCACGCCGACGGCCACCAGATCGAGCCCACTCTTTTGCGCGAGCCGAGCGATCTTGTCGGCCGTGTCCATCGAGTCGTTGCCGCCAATGTAGAGGAAATAGCCGATGTCGTGCGCCCGCAAAACGTCGAGTACCCGGGTGAAATCCTCCTGCTGCTTCTCGCGTAGCTTATAGCGGCATGTGCCAATCGACCCTGCCGCCGGCGAGCAGCGCAACAGTGAAATCTCCTCGGCCGGCTGTGCCGACAGATCGAGCAATTCCTCCTTCAGAACCCCCTCGATCCCATGCCTCGCCCCATACACGGTCCCGATCCCGCTGAGTTCCCGCGCCGCCTCGACGATCCCCCGAAGCGTGTTGTTGATCACCGCACTTGGCCCGCCGCTTTGGGCCACAATCATATTGCGAGGCTGCCGGGAATGCGTGGAACTCATCAAGACACCAAGCCGTGGAGCGTTGCAGGAAGGTCAAAGAGGGCGATTCTACCAATCACTCGCCATGCCGACAACGCGGCAGAATGCGAACCAGCGTCATTCTTGCCTTGCGCCGTTCTTGAGTGCCACTCGCTGGCTCTGACAGTGTTTTGACGCTCAATGCCAGGCTATATCTCAGGCAAATGTGTTGGACCGTAATACAAATGCCGTTTCTCGTATGTTCTGATATGGCACAGTCACCAAAGTGTGTAGTTCATGCCATCACGTAAGGTGATCCACCAGGGTAATAAACGGCAGAAACAACCCGATCACAACGAACACGGTGGCTAGAAAAAGCCCGATGAGTCCGAGCGTGCCAATAAGTGCGGATCGCTTTCGGGGCCGGCTAATGATTCCGATCATAAACAGGGCCACAAATAGCAAAATAACCCCATAGACAAACCAATTAGTCATGAGCAGTCGAGTCAGAAAAGGAATTTCGAGTTTGAAGTTTGCGAATAGCTTGGAGAATTCCTTCCTGCTAAGTTCCAGTGCGATACTGCCCAGCATTGTGAGGATCAGCCCCACGATGTTGTTCTTGGCGAAGGTGTCAGCGACCTCGGTTTCACCAGTCGAATGACCTGCGGCGGGCGGGCTCAATTCGTTAACAAGAGTAGGTGCCACGTATGGGTTGCCCGATTGCTGATCTGGCATGACAAATCTTCCCTCTGGATTGCAAAGCCGCTTCCCTCTTTTCACATCGAAAGCGCGAAAAAATCACTTCGCGGCCGGATCCCGACGCATCTCAAGCGGCACGATTTGGGGCGATTCTGCAGCAGGGGCTTGTGAACAGGTTCCGCAGCCACCACAGCCCGATGCTTTGCGGCGAGCCAAGGTGCGGTACATACGCAACCCTAGATAAAGAGCGCTGGCGGCCACAATCGAAATCACGATCAGGTTTTGCCAAATTCCACTCATGACATGAACCGCGTTCCAACCTGGTAGACAATCAACGCGCCGACATATGCCAGTCCCGTCATATACACGAACGTGAATAGAGGCCAGCGCCAGCTTTGGGTCTCCCGTTTAATGACAACGAGCGTCGATGCGCATTGGGCGCACAACGCGAAAAACACCATTAGCGACAGCGCGACGGGAACGGTGTACACGGGCTGTTCGGTGCCGTCCCACTTGGCTTTTTGAAGTTGTTCGCGCAGGGAAAGTGATTCCTCATCCTGGCCCTCCCCGAGATTGTAGATCACTCCCAATGTACTCACCAGCACTTCACGAGCCGGGAACGATGCGACGGCCGCGCTGCCGATTCGCCAATCCCAACCCAGGGGGCGAACGACCGGTTCAATGAATCGACCCGCACGCCCCAGGTAGCTTTGTCGCATCTGATCTCCGGCAACCTGGTTTTGCAGGTCTCCCTGTTTGGATTCCAAGGCCGTCAGTTTCGCCTTCTGGGCATCGGACAGTTTGCCAGCCGCAGATTGCTCTTGCAGAGGCTCGATCTGTTTGGTCAAGGCGGCAATCTCCGCACGCAACGGGTGGTTCGTGGTGTCGCTTGCGCGAGGATAATAGCCTGCTGCCCAGACGAGGATCGACGTGGCAAAGATCAGCGTGCCGGCGCGGCGAACGAAGTCCCATCCTCGCTCTCCAGCACGCCACAGCACGATCCGAAGTGAAGGCATCTTGTAGGCCGGAAGCTCCATCACAAACGGCGGCGTAGCCCCTTTCAGCAATGTGCGGCGCAATAGCAGAGCTACACCGGCGGCGACAACCATACCCAGCAGGTACATCGCCATGATGAACAACATTTGCAGGCTCAACAATCCGAAGAGAAAGGAACGGTTCGGAAGAATGGCCGCTGCAAGGAGAAAATACACCGGCAGTCGCGCACTGCAGCTCATCAAGGGAGCGACCAAGATAGTAATCAAACGGTCTCGGCGGTTCTCGATGACCCGCGCTGCCATAATGCCGGGTATGGCGCAGGCAAACGAGGAAAGTAGCGGGATGAAAGATTTGCCGCTTAAGCCCAGACGCGACATGAGCTTGTCCATCAAGTAGGCCGCGCGGGCCATGTAGCCGCTGTCTTCCAGGACGGCGATGAACAAAAACAGCGCGAGTATTTGCGGCAGAAACACCAGGACATTGCCGACCCCGCCCACGATGCCGCTGACGGCAAGCGATTCGATGGCTCCGCCGGCCAGGCCGATCCAGTTGAGTAAACCTCGCACCAACTGCCCTGCGCCATCGACAGCGGCTTCGTTCCAGCCCCCCGAGAGTTTTCCGATGAAGAAAACGGTCTGAAACACTGCCGCCATCAATATCAGGAATGCGATGCTCCCCGCGAAGCGGTGGGTCAGAAAGCGATCGGCGCTATCGCTCAGGGTGATTGGTCGGGTAGCAGGATGCGTTGCGACGCCATCAAGCACCCGGCCGACCCACTGGTAGCGTGAAATGGCCTCAATCGCCGGCACGGGGCATTCTTGGCCAGCAAGCCGCTGGCGTAGGGCGCCTATGGCCGGCACAATCCGGTCCGCTGCGCCATCAAGGTGGCTCTCGGCCAGATAGCCGCTCGTGTCTAAGAGAAGCCTCTCAACAAGATATCGTGGCAGAGGCTGGCCAGCAGCCGAAAGTTCTGTCTCCAATTCCATTACGGCTTGTTGAAAAGCTAGCGGAAATGGGCTTTCGGAGAGAAAGGGCGTTGCTTCGCCGGCTGTGACAATGGCCTCACGCAGTTGATCAATGCCGATCCGTTTGTTGGCTTGCAACGGGACGACGGGAACGCCTAGTTGCTGAGCGAGCCGTGCGGCGTCCACGGTCATTTGCCGTGTCGCGACCATGTCCATCATGTTCAGGACGACAACAGTTGGCCTGCCCAACTCGAGAACCTGGCTGACGAGGTACAGATTGCGCTGCAGATTGGCGGCATCTACGATGCAGAGAACAACGTCGGGCTGCGGCACGTCACTCCGACGGCCCAGCAGGACATCGATCGTGATCATTTCGTCGGGCGAACGGGGCGCCAGGCTGTAAGTGCCGGGCAAATCCAATAGAGTGAAGTTTTGCGAGCCGACTTGCAGTCGGCCCGACTTCATTTCGACCGTTACGCCAGGATAGTTCCCGACGCGCTGACGTGTTCCGCAAAGCGCATTGAAAAGCGTTGATTTGCCCGTGTTGGGATTGCCGATAAGAGCAATCGAGATCGTGCGTTGGGAGTTGATGGTGGACATTGGATTGGGCAGCGAAGCCTTGATTGCCAGAGAAATCGGTCAGACCGATTCGATTTCCACGCGGGCGGCCTCGCTGCGGCGAATGCTCAAGCGGTAGCCTCGAAGTTCCAACTCCAAAGGATCCCCCAACGGCGCGGTTCCCACCAACAATAATTCCGCTCCTGGCGTGAGCCCCATTTCCATCAATCGCACGCTGACATCGTCAACGCCAATAACTTTAGTCACGCGGGCCCGTGAACCCAGGCTCAGTTCGGCCAACAGAGTCATTGCGTTGCCCCAGGGCGAACCAGCACGCTGAGCAACTGGGCATCGCGGAAGCAGAACTTGCTGCCGAGAACTTTGACGATGCAAGGTGAACCGGCCGAGACCATCTCGACCACGGCGCCACGGCGAAAGCCCATCTCTTCCAGGCGATGAATCTGTTCCGCCTCACCAACCAAATCTGCCACCTCGGCTGAGGCGCCGCCCTGGAGATGGCAAAGGGGAATAAGATCCACCATGAATATGCTTTTCCGTTGCTTGGATCATCAAGGCGAATGAGAATGAGTCTCATTTGCGAAGCTGCTGTTTTCGATTCTAACCGGTTAGAAGCAGGGTAACAATTGCCCCGAAGGAATCCCTTTGGCCGGTTTCGGGGGTACCGAGCAATTTGACCGTAAAGTAGGCACCCCAGGTATGATCCCCTTCTCCCACATTCCTAGGGGACACGGTATTCGGCCCTTGCCAGCCCGAAACCTGCGTTCTCTCGCATACCACGTTTGGCGGTTGCAGACCACTCCAAAAGCGTTATTATACAAGATGCAGGAAAGGGGTGGACTTTGCGTTCCTGCTCTCGTCGCGGCCGTTCGCCGACAAATGCTTGCGTCAATTGCATCACGCTAACCTAGAGCGTTCGGTTGCCCACCGGCAAAGGGCCGGGGGGGGCCGGTAGGTCACGGTATGAATCACGCCAGGTCTTTCCCTCAAAGGTCTCACGAGAGACGGAGCCCTGCATGTTGATCAAGTTATTGATTGTGGACGATCACGAGGTCGTGCGCAGCGGTCTGAAAAGCATGTTGGCCGAAACGGAAATCAAGGTCATCGGCGAGGCCGTCAGTGGTGAGGCAGCTGTGAAAGCAGCCTCCAAGCAAAAATTTGATGTCGTTCTGATGGACATACGCATGCCCGATGGGGATGGCATCAGTGCTCTGGGGCGCATCAAGTTGGAAAAGCCTGATCTGCCTGTGTTGATGTTTTCCAATTACGACAATCCAACCTATGTGGCACGTAGCGTAGCCTTGGGGGCCAGCGGCTATCTGCTCAAGGGAATCAGCCGCGAGAAGCTTATCGAGGCCATTGAATTCGCGGCGGCAGGGCAGAACATCTGGACGCGCGATGAGCTCCGACGAGTCACAGGTGCTTTGGCCACGCCACGGTTGGCGGCCGACGTCGAAGTGCCGTTGACCCAGCGCGAAAGCGATGTACTGAACCAATTGGCGTTCGGACTGACCAACAAGGAAATCGCTCAGGCGCTAAACATCAGTTACGAAACAGTCAAAGAACATGTGCAGCACATCTTGCGAAAGATTGGTGTCACCGACCGGACTCAGGCCGCGGTCTGGGCAGTTCGCAAGGGACTGGTGTGAGTAGGAGTCAAGCCAACCCCATGACACCAGTCTGGCACCCCCCAGTCCGACAATCCCCGTGGAATTACCCAGCGTTTTTGTCCCCGAACACGATTCGTGTGACACTTTGCGGCTGTTGGCTGCTGATCGTGCTCATCCTGAGCGCTCAATCGGTGGATGCTGCAGCGCCGGGTAGCCTGGCTCCCGTCGTCATCCTGGCTAATCGCAGTCCCGAGGTCGTTGAGTTCACAGTCGCAGGCACTGGCGGCGAGCCGATCGTGCGGAAACTTGCGCCGTTGGACTTTGTGGCTTTGCCGGTGACGGGCACTGTACCTTTGGAATTTCAGTCTGGGGCGGAAACTCGTCGCTATGGCCTCACTCCACCGGGCATTTATTGCTTCGCTATTGCCGGCGGCGAACGCGTCGATCTGACGAGAATCGACTTGCGTGCAATGGATGCGCCCCGGCAGGCCGACCGATCGCAACCTGGGGCCGTTGATCGAGACAAACTCTCGGAGTTATCCACCATTCCGATCAAGATCTATGTGGACGACAACGAAGTCACGCGGCGCGAAGTTTGGGAGCCGCGGCTACGAAAGCGGATCGAGGCGGCCAATGAGATACTCAAAACCAGCGCCGGCGTGCAGTTGAAAGTTATCGACGCCGATATTTGGCAATCGGACAACAAGGTAACAGACTTTGAATTGACGCTCAAGGAATTTGAACGTGCGGTTCGGCCTGCCCCCGCTGCGTTGGCTATCGGATTTACCAGTCAGTACCCCGTTCGATTGGGACGGCAAAAGCTGGGGGCCACACGAGCGCCACTGCATCCCTATATCTTGCTGCGCGAATATGGGCCGCGAATAAGCGAGCGCGAGCGAGTGGAGGTTCTCGTTCATGAGTTAGGGCACTATCTGGGGGCCGCGCACAGTCCAGAGCCGGATTCGGTGATGCGTCCGACGCTTGGCGACGATCAAGTCAATCTGCGTCGTTTCCGTATCCTGTTTGACCCTGTCAATGCGTTGGCCATCAATCTGATTGCCCAGCAATGGCGCGATCGAAAGGTTCGTGCGCTCTATCAGATCGATTCTCCCACGCGGTCGGCACTAGCTGACGTGTATCGCGTGCTGGCTGAGGCCGATCCCAAGGATCCGGCGGCGGCCCAGTATTTACGATTGCTCAGCGAGACGGATTTTAGCACTGCGGCGCGGGGAGCGGCTGTGGTAGTTGAGGGGATTGCGGCAGCGGATAGCAAACCGCCGGGAGCAACTCCTTTGGAAACGTCCGATCAGCGGGCCAATCGCTATATACGCACGGCGGCCGCAGTTGCCATGCGGCTCCCGTCGGAATCCATGGTGGACTCGTTTCTGTTGGGACTGGCCGTTGGCTTGGGGGAACCGTCGGCGGCCCTCCATGTGCAGGCTGGAAATCAGCAGTCGCCTGTACTTGCTGGACGACCGACAGCACATGGACAGGAAATTGTGCTGAAGCGATTTGTCACGGCCGCTGCTTTGGCGCGGATGGGAGGCGATTCTGCGACCGAGGCGGCGATTTTGGCTCGCCAAGTCCATCAACTCCGTACTGGCGGGCATTTCAGTTTCGCGGAACTCACGGCAGAATTGGCTGGAATCCGGTTTGCTTCGGCGTTAGGGAACGGGAAGATGTCCCTACCCATGGTGGTGCAGAGATTCTCCGTGGACCACTTCTTGCCTACGTTGCCGGAGGGGTTTTCATCGCTCTCGGCTGCTGATTTTGCCGAGAGGTATGGATCGATCTACGATCCACGTTTTCAGTCGGAACTGGAACGGTTGCGACGTGAGCTCACCAATTTGCCGGCATACCGCGGGTAGTCGAGATCGAGGTTCAGCGACTCGATTGTCTTGGGGACGATGATCCCAACGTGAAGTAGGAGTTCCAGCGATCGGCATTCCCGTAAGGGAACGTGCCAGGGTAGTGGCCGCCAAAAATAGTGGAGTAGACGTTCGGACGCTCTGGCGACTGCCCCAGCCATTTTTGGGCGGCCAATCGCTGGTTGCGTTGCGTGGCGTCCATTTCAGCATTGCGGCGCACGGCGAGTTTGGGAGAGTCATAGCGCTGCCGCTCTTGCAGATAGAACCACATCTCCGGAGTCGCTTTGACATCGCTCAGAGAGACGTCGCTCGTGCGGGGCGCGGGTGTGGCGGGAGGGGACGCCTGCGGCAAAGCTGGTGGTTGAGCTAGGGCCGTACTGGCGCTCACGAGGACCAACGATGCCACAATAAGTAAACGGGTCTTCATGCAACTCTCCTGCCTCACGGCAATCCGGGTGTATCTGACAGCGTTCTGGAAGCCGTCCCTCACATAGCGCACTCTGCCTATCAATTGGGATTCGGCGGGGAGGCTATCCGTAATTTAGGCCGATTTTTCGCAATGTTCTGGCTGGTGTCCTGGTGAAAAGCCCCAGTTTGCCCCGCTGGCCGGTAGATTCTTCCTAGTTCGCCGGATTTACGAAGGGGACAGCCAGAATTCGGCGGTCCGGGTTCTGGCCCCCCCACGGCGGAGGTGCTATCATGCCGGCTCCGTCAAACTGCCGAAGTCGGCTTGGCGGTGCGGTCCGAATCGGTCCTTTGCAAGCGTACAGCGGCCTTTTACCTCAGAGGCATTTCAACGACTTGCAGAAGATTCTCGCCAGCGCGGCAAGAAAGACAGGGGCGGATCGAATACGTCGTAGCGGCCAGACCGGTTCTGAGCCCGCATAAACCTGAAGTTTTTTTGTACTTG
This sequence comes from Planctomycetota bacterium, assembly GCA_021413705.1. GTDB lineage: Bacteria > Planctomycetota > Planctomycetia > Pirellulales > UBA7805 > JAIOPX01. The sequence continues at coordinate 20,214 of JAIOPX010000121.1, forward strand.
TTGTGGAGATCAAAGATATGAAGAAAATTGCAGCGGTGTTTACGATGCTTGCCGCGCTGTGCGTGGTAGGATGCGAGCCCCCCAAGCCGGCGACCCCGCCGACGCCTCCTGCGGCTCCCGCAGCTCCTGCAGCGTCGGAAAAGAAGGATGAGAAGACGCCGGAAGCTCCGAAGGAGCCCGTGAAGGAAGAGAAGAAGTAAGAAAAGTAATACGAGCCTTCTCGTTGAGTTGAAGAATTATAAATCAGAGGGAAGTCGCCATTTTGGCGGCTTCCCTCTTCTTTTTTGAAGTTGTGGCTTACCCTCGCTTCGGCCGGGGGACATGCTTGGAAGATCTATTGCCGCGGTTCCGGCCACGTTCGGCCCGCGTAGAGGAGCGAATCTCCACTTCATCCAGCCGCTTGCCCAACGAGTCTCGAAGCTGGCCGATCCGATCCCGCAAGGCCGCCGCCCGCTCGAAATCCAGTTCGTCGGCAGCCGCGAGCATTTCGGCTTCCAACTCGGCAACGTACTCTTCCGTGATGTACTGCGCCTCGCTCGTACGCCCCACGGCAGCGTTCGCTTTGGCATGAGCGTCGGCGGCTGCCTCGATGCCGGAGCGAACCTCTTTTCGAATCGTCTCCGGCGTTATTCCGTGTTCTTGATTATATTGCTGCTGCAACAATCGCCGTCGATTGGTTTCGTCCATCGCCCGCTGCATGGAATCGGTCACCTGATCGGCATAGAGCATGACCTTGGCATTGACATTGCGTGCCGCGCGGCCAATCGTCTGCATCAACGATGTTTCACTCCTCAAAAAACCTTCTTTGTCAGCATCGAGGATGGCCACCATCGAAACTTCGGGCAGATCGAGCCCCTCTCGCAGCAGGTTGACTCCCACCAGGGCGTCGAATAGTCCCTCTCGCAATTCTCGCAACAGTTGCACTCGCTCAAAGGCGTCTAAATCGCTGTGGAGCCACTTGCAATTGACCCCTTGTTGCTGGAAATATGCGGAAAGATCCTCCGCCAGCCGCTTGGTCAGCGCTGTTACCAGCACACGTTCTCCTGCTGCCGCCCGCTGTCGGATCTGCTCCAGCAGATGAGGCACCTGTCCGCGTGCCGGGCTGACTTCGATCTCAGGATCCAGCAGACCTGTAGGGCGAATAACCTGCTCGACGACCTCACCGCCGGTTCGTTCCAGTTCGTACGGCCCCGGAGTAGCCGAAACAAAAATCGTCTCTCCTGCTCGCTGCTGCCACTCCTCGAACTTCAGCGGCCGATTGTCCATGGCGCTGGGGAGCCGAAATCCATGCTCCACCAGCGTCAGCTTTCGATTGTGATCTCCGGCAAACATCCCCCGGATCTGCGGCACGGTAGCGTGCGATTCATCGACGAACAGCAAGTAATCTTTGGGAAAGAAATTGAACAGGGTGTCCGGGGCTGTGTGCGCCGCTCGCCCAGAGAGAGGGCGGCTGTAGTTCTCGATGCCAGGACAATAGCCCACTTCTACCAGCATTTCTATGTCGAACCGCGTGCGGGCGCTCAGCCGCTGAGCTTCAAGCAACTTGCCTTCGTTGCGCAACTGTTCCAAACGGGCGTCCAACTCACGCTTGATCTCGGCGACGGCCTCTTTCACGCGATGTTCCGGCAACACAAAGTGCTTGCAGGGATAAATATACAATTCTTGTTCGTGGGAGATGACCTCGCCACTGGTGGGATTGATGATCGAAAGCTGCTCGATCTCGTCCCCCCAGAACTCCATCCGGAAAGCGAACTCCTCATAGGAGGGCCACAGTTCGACGCTGTCACCTCGCACGCGAAACTTACCGCGATCGAACTCGATGTCATTCCGTTCATACTGAATATCAACCACTTTGGAGAGAATCTGATCGCGATCTACCGTTTGCCCGCGGCTGAGGTGGACCATCATCTCCTTGTAGTCCTCGGGTGAACCGAGGCCGTAGATCGATGATACGCTGGCCACCACGATCACATCGCGCCGGCTTACCAAAGCGCTCGTCGTGGCCAGGCGCAGGCGGTCGATCTGCTGATTGATCGAAGCGTCTTTTTCGATGTAGATATCGCGCTGCGGAATGTAAGCTTCCGGCTGATAATAGTCGTAGTAGCTGACGAAGTAGTGAACGGCGTTATGCGGGAAAAACTCCTTGAATTCCGAGTAGAGCTGGGCGGCCAGCGTCTTGTTATGCGACATGACCAGCGCGGGTCGCTGCATCTGGGCGATGACGTTAGCCATCGTGAACGTCTTGCCCGATCCGGTTACGCCCATCAGCACCTGCTCACGGCGTCCCGAGCGGAGCCCGTCGAGGAGCGTAGCGATCGCCTGGGGCTGATCGCCGGCGGGTTGAAACGGACTGACGAGATCGAACGACATGAATGCTCACGATCGAGGGACGGCCCGCAAAACCTGGGTTCCCGGCTTTCCGCCCTGGGCGGGTCGATAATCAACGGCCACAGGCCCGCCATTGGTTGCGGGACGCAAGAGCCGACCATCCTCAGTATATTGCTCGGTTCGGCCATCGGCATAGTGGCGCGTCCAGCCCGTCGATTGCCCGCCCTGATACTGATAGACATCGCGCCATGGCTTGTCGATGGTCAATCGCCTGTCCACGAAATTGCCAGTCGTGTAGTCGATCTCCAAAATCCGCCCTTGATCATCGTAGCGCCGCCGTTCGTTGTCCAGGGAATAGAAGCACAGGAAAGCCGGGGCCGAAAAATTGCGTCCGTTGTGGACAAACACGCCAATATCGACTCGGTTCGATTCCATCGTCGGCTGCGAAGGTATGGGAGCCCTGGCATGGTAGGGTACAGTGATCTCCGCAATGCTCTTTCGCTGGTCTCGGTACTCAATTTTAATGCGAGCGTGATCTCCGCGGAGAACCACCCAATGAAATGTCCGCAGCCGCCCATTGAGATCGTAACTGTCCTCGGCACTGACCACGAGCTTTCGCTCCTGCTGCCGGCCCCGAAATATGCGGCCGATCGCCGCCGGCGTATCGCAGAGTTTTTCATTGCGACCGCCTGGCTCAAAATAGTCCACCCCGGGCCGCGGCGATTCCTCTTCAAGCACTTTGAGCTGCACCATCGACGGAATGTCACGCTCCGACAAGGCGTGTGCCATCTCGGCTAGCCGGACATATTGCACCTTCGGGCCGTCAAAGACACTAGGATGTGCCTTGCCACTGAGGTAATCTTCCTTCGATGCGATACCCGCCTGACAAGTGCGAAACAGCATCTGCACAGTCGGCATCAGCAATCCGGTTTCGATTAACCGCTTTTTGGTTGCCGGCTGAAATGAGCCGAGTGTTAATCCGACCGCGAGCATCGCGGGGTGGTCGGAACCGGACGAGCCTTGCGTGCCGATAAGATAGGGAGTGTTCAGCGGCATCAAATCGCCATGGCCGGTCTGGCCATTGTGGCCGGGATCATGATCCTGGTGCTCGGGATAGATATAGAGATTATTCTTGGTGTATTGCTGATAGAGAAGCGAGACCAGGTGGGGCGAGCTGTAGGCGCCGCGAATGTGGCTGCCGTATTGCCCGACCGGACCTGAAGTGGATGAATTGCCAAACGTCACTCCAGGAAGAATCCGAGTTTGAAGCCCCCAACCGCGAGGCCGCAACTCTTCTTTGGTATAGGGAACTTGTTGCAGCCCTGGGAAAGCGTCGATCTTCAACGGCGAATGTTGGCCGTCTCGATTGTCATAAAAATCGCCGTTGTTTCCGGCGGCAGTTCGAGTCCCCGTCCATGAGAGCAGGCGTGCTTGGGCGGTGGCGAAATCTTCCGCCGTGTGGCCCATTTTGAAGTCGCCGAAGAGCAAACTGCCTGCGGCCAATACGAAGATCCATCGGAACAATTTCTTGCGCATCGCGTACTCCCGCGGCGAGCCGTAGTCCTAGCCTCCCGAGGTGCCGGAGCGGACTTCGCCACCAGCCACATTCCGCACGTCCGGCATCGGGGTTAGATACGGCCGGATTCGCTCCAAGGTTCGTGGTCCAACACCCTGCACTCTGCGTCGCAGGTCTTCGTGATCGGCAAAAGCGCCGCGAGCGACACGTTCATCGACAATCCTCCGTGCCATGGTTTCACCCATGCCGGGTAATTGCGCTAATTCAGGCCATTGGGCCGCGTTCACGTCCACCTGATATCTGGCCGAGAGGGGCGAACTGTCTTCAATTTCAATCAATCGTCCTTGGATCGCGCCACGAGAGATCCAATAGCCCGCGAGAGCAAAGATTGCACACATCAACAACCCCGCCAGGGCGAGCTGCTCCATTCGGTTCCAGAAATTGCGTGGCGGTCCGGTCATACTGACTCCTGTCGAGCGGCGGAGAACCGCCTCGCGTTTATCGGGCCGGGGCGTTCTTGGGCCTTTTAGCGCAACACGACGAGCGTTGCTCGTTCGCTCAACAGACTCTATTATGGACGCTCGCGCTGGATTCGCCCAGCCGGCAGCCCAAAATTCGCGAGTCGAAACTCCATGGATCGAGATTTTCAGCAACTCGAGTGGTCGGCCAGCGTGGAAGATGATTGCCGCCACTTGGTGCGGTTGGCCGTGCGGGAAGATCTCGACCGGTGGCACGACTGGACCACGATTTCCTTGATTGCCGCCGACACTCCGGGGTCGGCGGCGGTCGTGCCGCGTGTTTGCGGGGTGGTGGCTGGATTGCGGGCTTGTGAGGTGGTGATTCAGGAAATGAACGCCCGCTTGACGTGGACACCCCGGCGCTCCGACGGTGATTCGATCAACGCGGGAGCCATATTAGCTGAAGTCACCGGTTCATGCCGCGACCTGCTCGTCTGCGAGCGCTTGCTGCTGAATTTGCTGGGACGACTATCCGGGGTGGCTACGCTCACTCGGCAATATGTGGACGCTGTTTCGGGGACTGCTGCGAGGATTTACGACACTCGCAAGACAACCCCTGGCTGGCGGCGGCTGGAAAAATACGCCGTAAAATGTGGTGGCGGCTACAATCACCGGACGGGCTTGTTTGACGCAATTTTGATTAAGGACAATCACCTGGCGGCATGTGGCGATGCATTGTCCAGGCAACCACTCTCACCGGCGGAAGCTGTGCGCCGCGTTCGCGCGTATTTGGAGAATCATCTGCCGGAGGATCGAAAACGGTCCATGCTGATCGAAGTCGAGGTGGACACGCTCGAACAATTGAATGAGGTATTGCCGACTCGGCCCAATATCGTGCTCTTGGACAATATGCCGCCCCAACAGCTTCGCGAGGCCGTGGTCCGAAGAGACGCTGTCGCGCCTGATGTGCAGCTCGAAGCATCCGGCGGCATAACTCTCTTGACGATCGCCGAGATAGCGGCCACCGGCGTGGAACGGATCAGCGTCGGGGCTTTGACCCATTCGGCCATCCAGCTCGATTGCGGGTTGGACTGGTTGTAGGCATTCTAACGCCTCGGGTCGGTCCAGCGTGTGCGGACGGATTTGACCTCACCCGTGTCAAACGTAGGGTTTCCATACGGGAATACCTTACATGGTTACACCAAGATTCAGTCAGAGTGATGGACGACGGCGCTTGCGCCGAGGCGCATTTTCATTGGCCGAATCGCTGATGGCGATCACGTTGACCAGCATTGCCGGGGGCGCCATTCTGCTGGGATTGGCAAGTTCCGCGCAAACGACTCGCAATGTGATGGACCGCGGCATGGCCACCGGAATGGCAGCGCAGTTGATCGACGAAGCCCTGGGGTGCCGATATGCATCGGTTGGAGCCGGAGCCTATCAAGTAGGGCTTGGTCCAAACACCTATGAAATGCAGGGGACAGGCCGCGAGCGATATGACGATGTGGACGATTTTGAAGGGGTCGTCTCGCAACCGCCCAAAGATGAGTATGGCATCACGCTGGGGCTGGGAAATGACGCTGGTGGCCAGCGGCATCCTAATTTTCGATTGCCATCCAACTATTTCTCGGGTTGGCGGCAGGAAGTCAATGTCTACTACGTGAGCGAAGCCAATCCTTCGGTGCGACTCACCGGCAGCAGCACAAGCAACCTGAGGGCCGTCGAAGTTCGGATCTACCGCGACGATGGAACTCGGGGCCGAGAACTTTTGGACACCGTACGGAGAGTGGTAGCCTATGTGCCAGCTCCAAACTAACGCTCGCCCGCTGCGAGCTTGCGCCCGAGGGGACAGTACCATTTTTGGTTCCCCCAAATTGGGACAGTCCTCCCGGCGTGGTGTGACGCTGCCGGAATTGCTGCTCTCTATTGCCCTGATGTCGATGGTGGCGCTCGCCATGGCAGCTTTGGCCACAGCGGTTCGCAGCACCCGCGGCTATGCCGAGGGACAAGGGACAGCCGCTCAACATGCTCGGGTAGCTTTGGCGCGGATTCGCAGCACCATTGAAGACGCCTACGCCACGGCCGACTTTCCCGGCATGACGGTGATCAGCACCCAGGTGGGAAGCTATTGGTATCCCGACACCCTGGTCGTATGGAGCCCTACAGGAAATCCGGTCAACGCGGCAGGGCCGCCGCTCTACAGTGAGTTGGTGATCTTTTGTCCCGATCCGGCTGCTCCCTATCGTTTGGTGGAGATTAAAGCCCCGACCGATATGCGAAGCACGCCCGCGCTGTCCGATGCTTCAGCGTGGCTCAGCAACATCAACTCCATCAAAACGAGTTCGGCGGCAACGAAAACGATTTTGACAGACATGCTGCGGATTGCCGACGCCGGAAGCGTGACCTCAAGTGGCGGCAATAGCAGCAGTCAACTTCGTGGAGCTGTCCGGTTTGGGGTGATGGTGCGCCCCAAGCAATCCGATTGGACGAACTATAAGAGCGGCACCGTGGCTTGGACCGATCTTCCTTGGGTCCAGGATATTTATGGATCTCAGACAGGGCTGCGTCAATCGTGGTGCAGGACCGAATTGCAGCTTGTGTCTGCTACGACCACAACGGCCACTGCCAATTCTGCTGCCATTCCTTTTTTTGGCTCGGCCACGCTGTACTACCAGTTGACGAAATGAAAACCGCTCCACCATTCCCTGCTGCAACCAATTCATGCCGTCGTAGGGTGGCCCGAGGCAGTGTGCGCCGCCGGGGCATGGCCGTTGTTCTCGTGATGGTGATCATCGCGATTTCCCTGGCCGTGAGCTATTCGATGCTCCGCATGCAGACCACGGCACTGGACCTCAATAGCAATTCTGCCCGGCAAGTGGATGCCCGACATGTGGCAGTTACGGGCATCAGCGTGGCCATGCAGAAAATGAGTGCGGCCAATTGGGCAGGCGTGACCTCGACGGTCTCCGGGAACATTAGTCCCTATGAGTCCTACAGTGTCACGTATACGACGGGCGATTCGTCGTTGACCTCCGGTAGCGCCGAGTACAACGAATATCCCTACCGAGTGACTTTGCTCTCCACCGGCTACGCGGTTGACCCTGCGGATTCGACTCGACGCGCCACCCATCGCGTTCGGGCCGTAGTGCAACTCGTGCGGCGCAAGCTATCAACCGTTTCGTCGGCCTGGACGACCGCCCAGGCATACACCGTGTTGCAATGGGGGAACGACGAGGCCCGCTTC
>JAIOPX010000223.1 GCA_021413705.1 Planctomycetota bacterium
CCCTTTTTCGTCGAAGCTGAACGGCACCAGTGAACTGATCTGCCGCTGCTCGACATAGCGGCTGCGGGCCAGATAGGCTTCCCGCCGCGCATCGACGCCGCGATTGAAAACTCGCAGCGCCAGTTCGCTGCCATCTTCGCGGTAGGCGCGAAACACCGTGGCAAAATTGCCGCTTCGAGCGCGCGGCTGGCCCAGGCCGTCGAGTTCGATGCGGCATGTCCGCAATGCCGGATCGCGCAGCGCCACCTTGGGCGTCTTGATCATCCGGCTGAAGTCGCTTACCAGGGGCCAGGACATGGAGGGCAGGGGCAGTGGTCGAGTGGTTCCCAAACCCCCCATCATTGCACGCCGCGCTCTCAAACGGTAGATGCCCGTGAGGCTCTCTTGCATAGCTCCGATCGAGCGGATCGGATAAAGTGCCCCACGCCGGGATCCCACCTCGCCCGATTTTTATGCAATCACTCAAACGAACGAATGATGTGTATAATTATGAGGTAGGTTCTGTTTCCTGTTAGTACTTTATCGAAAGTCAACCGCTGCCTGACCGGCAGTATCGTCTCTGATATTGGGAAGCGGCCAAGTGGCGGATACCGTATACATCGAAACAACCGTGATTGGGCATCTTGTGGGGCGAAAGCACCCTGACGCTGCCATTGCCGTTCGTCAACAAATTACGCGAGATTGGTGGGCTGATGCAACTCGGCACTATAGAATCCTCATTTCAGAAATCGTCCGTGACGAATGTGGGGCGGGAGATCCAATCGCTGCAAAGGAGCGTCTCGACGCTATCGATTCACTATCCTTGCTTGAAGTCAATGAAGAGGTTCTTGTATTGGCGAACTCTTTGATGACAAGTGGCGCCGTGCCGCCATCGGAGCCGCGAGATGCCCTTCATATCGCGATCTCGGCCGTCAACGGCATACAATACCTGGTGACTTGGAACTATAAGCACATTGCCAATGCGGCCATGCGAAGTCGCATTGAGTCGGTGTGCCGCAGCGCCGGGTTTGAGCCACCGATCATTTGCACTCCCGAGGAACTCACTGGGAAATAAGAGTTATGAGTAATTCGATTACAGATGAAATTCGGGCGATTCGGCATCAACTTGCCGCACGTTTCGACCACGATCTTCAGCGCATCGTTGACGATCTCCGGCAACGGCAGCAAGAGTCTGGCCAAGAATTTGTCCGCCTGCCAAGAAGGACTCCTCGTTGCGATTACACGCCGGGCGGCGGAACTCAGCCAAGCGGTGCAATTGCCACCCCTGGCTGTGGTCAATCAACATCAGCCACCGGCTGATTATTAGCACGGGGAAAGTGCTGCACCGGCGCCAAGTTTGAAACGCGCTCTTGAGTTCGACTACGGAACACCCATTGGTCGGTCACACCAGCGAGGAGTACCTTCAGGTGCGCGAAGCATTGTCTCGGCCTGCTTCCCTCGTCGGATAAATATCTCCACAGTCAATAAAAGGATCGCCGCAATCACCAGCGTCGGCCACAAGCGGATGAGTCGCTCCACGGTCCGGCCGTCGCTGGGTACACCCTGGCGAGGATCGGTCAACATGCTGCCCCCAGTGACAGAAGCTACTTCCTTGAGGAGCGTCTCATCGGGCGGCCCCAACTTCAGTTCGTCTGGATAATCGACGGTCACGGCAAGTCTCTGCTCGAGGTGGGTTTCGATTCCATCGCCAGAGCGGATCTTCAGCCCATAAATACCGGTGGCTGTGGAATCCAGCGTGGCTTCATACCGCCCTGGCGCTGGTTCACTCATCATTTTTTCAGTCGGCGGGCCATACTTTCCATCATCGCCTTGAAATCGAAAGGTTAATAGGGTGCCTGCTGGATTCGGTTTGGTTTTGGCTGGACTCGTCGCTTCAGCCGTCACACAAAGCTGGCCGAAACGCCGCTCGGTTGCGATGCGATATGCCGGCTCGCGCACGGGCAGAACGTGATGAACCAAACGACCGAGGAAAGGGCCAAAACCTTTCCAACTTCGCCACTCGGCCCCCTGCGGTCCCACCATGTCGGCCGCCATCGCCACCACGGCGCCGCGGCCTTGGCGGGTCCAAGCCAACAGCGGATCGCCGCTGGGTGAAATCAGAATCAGTTCCGCGCCTGGTTTCGGATTCGTCGGCACGTAGCCCTTAAGCGGCGGAGCGGTTGCCACGTTCAAATCAGGGAGTGCGCGATAGACCAGCGGCCGAACGGACGCGGCGGCGGCCGGCTGCGCCGTGCTGCGCGTTTCTTCCTCCAGGATTCGCGGCACCTGGCGCGGGTCGTCGCAATGATAATGCCGCCCTCCGGCCGTGCGAGCGATGTCGCGCAAGATCGTTTGATCGGCGCCCTGGCTTACCGAGACGGTTGAGACGGTAATGCCGGCCGCCGCCATGGCCCGGGCGATTTGATCAAAGTCACCAGGCGTGGAAACCCCGTCGCTAAGCAGGATCACATGCCGGCGATCGGCTATCGTTTCCAGCAGCGCCAATCTCGCCCGCTGCATGGCGGGTGCCATGTTGGTGGCCCCCTCGGCTTGGAGCGTGTCGATGGCCGCAAGCAGGCTCTGCTTGTTTCCGCTCGGTGCCAGCGGGCTGATCCATTGCGATTCATCACCAAAGGCCAATACGCCCACCTGATCGACCGGCGTAATGACGTCGAGCCCTACGGTCCGCCGCGCGGCCTCTTTGGCCATGTCCAGGCGCCCCTCATCGAGCATCGACTTGGAACGATCGATAATCAAAACCAAAGCCAGCGTCGGCTTGCGCTGCTCGCGAGCCTGGGCCGCCGTCAAAGGCAACAAGCCTTCGAGCCAGCTACCGGCCAGCGGGCGCGAGGCAAGCATCTTTTCGCTGCCACAAACCAGTAGCCCGCCGCCACTGCGCACAAATTGCTCGATGGCCTCTTGCTGTAGACGTGGAACGCTTTGAGGCGCGATGTCGGAGAACAGAATTGCGTCGTAGCGCGCCAGCGCCTCGATGTTCGCAGGCAACCGAGTTGCGGGAGTTGAGATCACCTCAAAGCCCAAGGGCTCCAGAGCCGCCTGCAAGGCGTTCGCGGCGCTGGCCGCGTCTGCCACTAACATCACCCGAGGCTTGGCTGCGGCAATCACCATAGCTCGCCGAGTGTTGTTGGCCGCATATGTGTCTTGGCAACCCGTAAGGACGGCCTTCAAACGCAAAGACGGCTGAGTGTTGTCGAGCATGGAGGTGAAGGAGAAGTGATTCGTCCCGAAAACGATACGGACCTCACGTTTCTCCGGCGGCCCTTCGCCGCTTTGAAATTCCAATCGGCAAGTGTCGTCCTGGTTCGAGGTGATGACTACATCGACGTCAAACTGCGTTAGCGGCCGAATACTCTGCGGAGCCTTGACCTCCGCGATGCAGACCTCGGGTTCAGGAAAAGACGGCTTAACTACGGTATGGACTGGCATTCCTTGCGCCTTGGCGACGGCCACCAGCCCGTCTCGCGTGGCGCGGCCGTCGCTTTCCAGCACAACATGTCCGACATAGGCATCCGGCACCAAGGCCGCTGCGCGAAGGACCGCTAAAGCCGGATCACTCGCCAGCGGTGCAATCTTCTGGGAATTTTCCTGGTCTGCGGCAACCGCTTGCTTCGTGGTTGCCAGAGCCTCGGCTGCCGAACTCGTCTGGCCGGCAAACGACAACAGGGCATTGCAGGGCAGGGGAGTAGCATCCGCCCGTGAAGAATTGCTGACGCTGTCGCTACGGTCGTCGGCCCATACTACAAACGTCCGCGTGGTCGGGCCTCGCCATGCCAGTCCTGCCCAGGCCAACACGAGAGCAGCCACGGCCAGCGCACGGCACAACGTCATTGCACAACGCCTGCCGCCGCTATGGCGCGACACCGAAAACCAGCCAGCCAGCAGCACGACTGCCACGATCGCCAGCGCGATCAGTCGCTGCGGGGCGGCCAGTTCAAATTGTGCAATGATTGCGTGCATGAAAACTCACACCGTAAAGCGTCGCGAGAACAACAGCCATTCTCCCCCGCACAGTGCGAGTGCCGCCACCAACAGCCAAGTGCCGGGTGGATCGACCGACTTGCCTGAAGCTGCCGTGAACAGACTGTCGCCGGCACTACTCTGTTCGGGCCAAACAATAATCTTTGGGTTCTGTTGATCCGCGAGCATCCACTTTGCCAAGTCCGTAGCGGCGGCAATAGAACCAGGTGATTCCTTCAAGGCCACCGTTTCAATCGCTTCCCGTAGCTTCACCCTGTCGTCGGTCAATGGGCATAGGACGTGCGGCGGACCATCGGCTGCCAAGATGGCCATTCGCTCGTACAGTCTCAGGTTGTCTACATGTTGTAGGGCCGATTCTTTCGATGCCACATTCGCATCTTTGGCGACCGCTCCGCCATTCCCCAGAACCAGCACAATCGTGCGGGCTGCGTTGCGATCGCTTTGCCAATACGGTTCGGCCAATACGACCGCTAGCGCGACCAGCAAGAGGGCAACCAGGGCCGCGGAGAGCACTCGTTGCCAACGTCGCCAGGCGCCTTGGTTCGCCAGAGTCCGCTGCCATAGTAGATGTGACGACACATTGATTGCGCGCCGGCGGCCGACGAAGTACAACAGCAGCACCATGGCGGCCAGCACCAGCCAGATCAATTGCCAAGGCTGCGTTAAACCCATAGCGTCCTTTCAATTCCGCCTGGCGGCGTGCGTTGCGGTGACCTGGATCAAATGTTCCAGCGATCGGTCGAACCCGGCGTCGGTGCGGAGTTGAACCAAGGCAATGCCTCGGGCCAGACAATCGCGGCGCAATCCACGACAAAACTCCGCCGCCGCCTCGCGATAGGTTGCCAGATCTTCCTCTTCAAGCTCCATGGCCAATGCGCTGCCGCTTTCAACATCGCACAACCGAACCTGTTGCAGCCATTGGGGATCGAGATCCTCCGCGGCAAGTACCTGAACGATCAACAATTGCTCGGCCGGCCGGGCAAATGACGCGATGAGAGGAATCAACCCCTCGGGATCGAGTAGATCACTCAGCACGACGGCCATATCGCCGCGGCGCAAGCGACGCGCTACTTGAGTCAGTTCCGATTTGAATGCTGCCGAATCACTAACTGGCGTCAGAGCTTCCACTGCGCGAAGCAGGGCCGCTGCATTGCGACGACCGTGAAATGTCGCGCCAGCATTTTTCTTCTCTGGAACTTCAACCCGCACACTCCGCCCGGCCGCTAGTGCAAAGTAACCCAGTGCAGTGGCCAATTGCTGGGTGAATGCGAACTTTGTCGGCGTGCCGACGGCCATGCTAGCGCTTCGATCGAGCACGAGTTCGACCACACCCGTCTCGACGCCCCGATGCTGACGGGAAACCAATTCGTCAAGCCTTGCGGCCCGGTTCCAATCGACGTACCGATAGTCGTCGCCGGTGGCGTAGTCGGCCTGTCCGCTGGAGTGCGTGGCGGCCAGCACGGGGCCACGGTCGCGGTGCACGCCCAGCAGGCTGTGGCCCCATGCCCGTTGGGCGGTCTTGCGAAATCCTTCGCAGCGCTCCAAAAACTCGCAGGTTGGCATTGTCATGGCGCGATCCGCTCAACAAGCTCGGCAACGACCTTGTCCGTGGCGATGCGATCGGCGTGCCCGTCAAAGTTCAGCGCCAGGCGATGGACCAGCGCCGCCGAAGCCTGTGTACGAATATCCTCCGAAGTGGCCCGATCGCGACCGGCCGCCGCCGCCCGGGCTTTGGCCAACAGCACCAACGCCAATGCACCGCGCGGACTCGCACCCTGGCGGACATATTGCTTGACCAGCGGCGGAGCCGTGGGATCGAGCGGGTCGGAAGCGGTCACTAGTCGCACAGCGTACTGCCGGGCCTGTGGATCGAGCCGCACCTGGCGAACGAGCTGCGTCATCTCCACGACCCGCGTGGCGGTGAGCACCGGCCGGGCAGCCGGCTCGGTGGCATCGGTCATGCGATCGACAACGGCTTCCAATTCAGTCGCCGCCGGCCGGCGCATTTCCAGCCGGGCCAGGAACCGGTCGAGTTGCTTCTCCGGCAGCGGAAACGTGCCGTCGCCGTCGTCGGGCCCTTGAGTGGCGATCACAAAAAACGGCTGCGGCAGATCATAGGTCTCGCTGGCCACCGTGACGGCGAACTCCTGCAACGCCTCTAACAGCGCCGCCTGAGTCTTGGGCGTGGCACGATTGATTTCATCCGCCAGCACGATGTTGGCGAATACTGGCCCTTGTTGAAACTCAAACTTCCGCCGTCCTGCCGATTCCATGACGACATACGTGCCAATGACGTCGGCTCCCATCAGATCGGGCGTAAATTGAATGCGGCGAAACGTCAGTTCCGTGGCATCGGCCAACGTGCGGGCCAGCAATGTTTTGCCAACACCCGGCGGGCCTTCGACCAGAGCGTGCCCTCCAGCCAACAAAGCCAACACGGCCCCTTCGATAGCTGCGCGTTGGCCAACCACGACGCGGCCGATCTCGTCGCACAGGCGGGTAAAATCGCTTTGAAACGCCTGGAGCCTGTCGGCCTGAATCACGTCGGTGCTCATGGTTGCCTGAAAGCCTGCCAGAAATGGTTGGAGTAACACTTCATCTTAATCCGCTTTTCGACAGAATTGAAGCGGCACAGAGAGGTTTACCCACGAGTAGATTGCTCATTGCCATCCAATTACAACTTTAACTAGCTGCAATGCGCCACACTGAGGACAGACCGCATCAACAGAAACCCCGGAATCTAGCAGCGGCAGCCTAAGGAAATGCTCGTTGGAATCGGCAAAGTTCGCCTGAATCTGCTGATCAGCATCCGGTGCATCAACATCTATCAACCTCTCCGTGAGCACACTTGCTGGTATTTCTTTAACTATGATCGCCTTGGTGTCGGATCGCTGAAACACAAACGAATACGAGTCGTCGTGAATGTAAACTCCTTCCGAAAATTCGTCAGACGCATATTGGCACTTGTGACACTCTAATCTTGAAATAAACATGGTTGATGAAGGTTAAGGTTGTTCCAGCCGCGCCAGTGCCGCCGCTGCGTGGCGACGAATATCGGCATTCGGATCGGTTAGTCCGGCCCGAAGCGCATCGGACGCTGCTGCGCCCGACTTACCGATGCCCAGTTCTGCAAATAGGCGAAATCCGGCAACTCGCACGGCTGGGTCGCGATGCCGCAGCGTTTCAATCAATTGAGGCACAAGTTTTTTTTGATCCACGAAATCGGCGGAAGCTGACCCGGGGGGCAAGTAGGGTTGAATCTGGCCGAGAGCCATTTGCGCGCCTGCATTTCCACGCGCATCATCCTTGAGCAGAGCAGCCACCAATTCTGGCACTGCCGTGAGACCGGCCTTGGCTACCGCGCGTGCGGACGATGCTTGAACGCCGTCGTCCGGATCCGCCAGCCTTGCGATCAGTGCCGGCACCAGCCGCTGTTGTATCAGCAGGAGCAATTCGCTTTGGCCAGGGCTGTGGGGGAGTGCCGCTTCTGATTCTTTTCGCCCACTGCTGGCGATCCGGCCTAAGGCATCGACTGCCGCTACGCGGGTCTGGCTGGTGCGTGATTGCGCCTTGTCTTCGACCGCGGAGATCAACGGCACGATTGCCGAAACGCCACATAGGCTCAGTGTTTCTGTTGCCGCTCGGCGGAGATCGGCGTCCGGACTATCGAGCACGGCGATCAGCGCATTGGCCACATCCGCGGACTTGGAGCCGCGAAGTGCCAGCGCGGCCGCCAGCGGGCCAGGTCCGCCGGCAGGCTTCAGTTCCGCAATCAGGACTTTCTGGGAAGATTCGTGTCGCGAGATTTTCCCCAACGCCTCAGCCGTTGCCACGCGCGTTTCAGCATCCTCGGACTTCAGCGTCTTCTCAAGTACGGATAGCGCGCCCTTCGCGCCGGGACCAATCCGTCCCAGCGCAATCACGGCATTGCGGCGCAGCACAGTGTCGCCGGGCGATTCTTCGATGACTTTCACGAGCCCTTCAACCGCCGGAGCAGCGGCGGGACCGATATGACCAAGTGCATCAGCCGCATACCAGGCTACTTCCAGTTGCCGATCCCCCAGGGCATCGCTCAGAGCCGGCACTGCCGGCGCGGCAGCCGGACCAAGGTATCCCAACGCATAAGCTGCCCGGCGACGCACTTTAGGGTCCGAATCCTTAAGCGCTGCTTGCCAATGGGGGACAGTGTGGCCGTCATAGAGGGCTTCAGAGGCTGCCGTCCGCGCCTGAACCAGAAGCAGGGCAAAAAACAGCAAGCCAGCCAGCGTGAAATTTTGAACTAATGGTAACGCAGTCATAATCGTAATCTTAATCGTAATCCTAATCTCAATCTGCCCGGGTATTGTACGCCCCGCCATTGGACTGGCCACTGGAAGAAAGGTGAAGAGGGATTACGATTAAGATTACGATTAGGATTAGGAAAGACCATCACCAGATGATAAACGCTATTGACCCCACGGCCTACCCTGGCATCAACGGCTTCCTCGGCACCCGGGCGTCGATCATGCTCGACGTTGTCTTTGTAGCGATGTTCGCCGTCCTGGCCGTAATGGCCTGGAGTATCTACCTGGTTCGCTATCGGCAGCAATATGTCTTGCACAAGCGAATCCAACTCATATTGGGACTTGTGCTGCTGGTGACCGTGACTGCCTTCGAAGTGGACATGCGGCTAACCGAGTGGGAACTGCGGGCCGCGGCCAGTCCCCACTTCGTACAAGACTACTCGTCTGCCACGCCGGCCGCCGCCAAGTGGGGCAGCACGGTGGGGAAGAGCCTCTTGGTCCATCTGTCGTTCGCGGTGCCAACATTTGCTCTCTGGGTGTTTGTGATCATCCAGGGATTGCGACACTTTCCCAACCCTCCGCGTCCTGCGCCATATAGTAACCGTCATAAACTATGGGGCCGCTTAGCCGCTTTCGGCATGACGATGACGTCGCTGACCGGCTGGGTGTTCTATTACCTGGCGTTTGTGGCGTGACAGTACTCCTCACGCTCCGCGTGAGGGGCCGCATCACGCGGAGCGTGATGGATACTATGTCGCGCTAGCGGCCGCGTCTATTTGGCTGACCGAGTTCGCGTTCGATGCCGCCATCGTCTGACGAGTCGCGGCTCATCATGGCTCGCAGCACGTCGGGGTCGATGTCGTTGTTGATCGAACGGACTTCACCTCCTCCGAACGCGGCGATGAACAACCCTGGCCTCACGTCTCCCAAGCCAGCTCTCGGGTTAGCCGGGTCGTAGTCGAGATCCTTCGGTTCGGCCCAGGGAACGGCGCGGTCGTGGTTCGCCTCCACGTAAAAGATAGTCTGAGTGGGTGCTTTCACGGAATTGAAACTGATCGGCTGGTTTCCCTCGAACACCGTTCCGGGGCCAACGACGGCCAGATAGTTGGTTTGGTTCGAGTCAGGAACCCGAGCATTGGGGCTTTGATAGACCGGAATTTTCTTGTCGCTGATGGCACGGTTCTTGGCGCTGTCCCATGGCTGGTGGAAATCATACTGATCATACAGATAACCCTGTTCGACATAGGGCAACAGCTTGGTTCGCCAACTGACGGGCGCACCTTGGGATGAATCTGCCGCCACCGGTAACTTTTGAAAATTGTCATGATAGCTATGGGCGGCGATAACCACGTTCTTCAGTTTGACGGAAGATGACGCTCGCCGCGCCGCCTCGCGCGCCGCTTGGATGGCGGGCAGCAGCAGGGCGATGAGAATCAAAATGATGAACTGCATCGCCGGCAAGGCGATAGAAAGCACGATCCCGGTGGTAGCCATGCCGCGCCCGCTGAGCCTACCCTGGCTGCGGTTGATGTCCCCCAGCCCCATGAGCCCGAGGATCAACGCCGGTATGGCGAAGAGTATCGAGCAGAATAAAGAGCCGATACCCAGCACCAGGCTGGCGATCGCCTTGCCGCTGGTGCCGCTTGGCGCAGATCCGGATGCTTCGGGCGAGAGATAAGGATCGGGTGTGCCAGACATGACTGCCCCCTGTGTGTTGAAGTTTTGCAATGAGATTCTACAAACGTGGTCAGCACGATGAGTATGGCGGATCGATGGCCACGGTTCAAGCGTATTCCCCTCACCCCCGACCCCTCTCCCCGCGGCGGGGCGAGGGGAGACATTTGTGGAATTGGAGGAAAGGGGGAATAGGAAATTGCGCGTCAACAATTGAGCACGACAGCACGCATTCGGCACCATGACAGAACACGATAAAAGCCTCTCGGCAAGATCCTTGGGAAAATCGCCAAGCGTCTCTGTATGCTCGACACCAGTTGAGCGCAAAAACGAACAACGCGCCGCGCCGAGAGCTCACAACCAAGCCCTGATGCACCCCCTCTCGCTCCCCTCGCCCCGCGCTTTCGCCCTTTTGCTCCCCTCGCCCCGCCGCGGGGAGAGGGGTTGGGGGAGAGGGGCTTTCTGGATTTTGCCCATGCGAGCGGGGAGATCTCCGGCACTACCTGGCTGGGTGGGAACGCACTACAATCGGCGTTCTCTTCTGGGTTCGTTCGAGCTTGGGCTGGTTCGAGTTGGGTTTTTTGATCGAGAGGGCAAGCATGGGCCGCCGCCGCAGAGAGTCCCCCGCCGAAGGTTTTTTGTCGGACGTGTTCGAGCTGTGTTCCCTGGGCCCAATCTGGGTGGGCCCGCTGATCGCCGCCATCGTGTTCGGCATTTTCTTTTTCCTGATTCCGTGGTTCCTGGCCGACCGGGTGGGCAACGACCTGGCGGCCCAGATGAGCAAGCTGCCTAATGGCATCTTCCGCAACCTCAGCAGGTTCATGTCGTTGCCGATTACCGCGATCATCCTCATGGTCTGGGGTATCGCGGAGTTCAAGAAGCTTGCCCGAAGGCGAATGAGTGCGGCCGAAGTTCCCGATGCACCGGCAACTCGGCAGCGCCAGCCGGCGGAGCAATCAAACACATGTCAAACGCCGACCTGTCCACGGTGCGGTGCTTCCATGGTAATGCGTACCGCCAAGCGAGGCGTAGAAGCTGGATCGCGATTCTGGGGCTGTTCCAACTTTGCCGCCAAGAAATGCCAGGGCACCCGGCAGGTTAGTTAACACAAACGCGAGGAAGAAAAACATTGCAGAAAACCAGAATGTCCCCTTATCCAGAGCCCAAGTCACTGGACTATGCGGACATGCTGCGCGCCGAGGCGAACGAATTCAGCCACGGCGCCTCAAAGCGATCCGCTGCGCCGGCCTGATTGTTCCGAACAGTCTCCCAACGGCAAATCCATTGATGATCTCCGCGCTTCTCGCCTACAATAACCCAAAGCTGTGTGTCCCCGTTCTGCCCCCGACAGATTGAGAAATCCTATGTGGTCACTCTTCCGCAAAAAGAGAAAAGAAACTGAATTTCAAACCGTGGGGCTGCCGGGAGACATAGGAAGCGTTGCCTTCCCGAGCGACTTTGTCGTAGAACTCGAAGAAGATTCTACGCTTTTAACCTATCCCAAAGACGACGACGCGATCTCTCTGCGTGTTTCAAGTATTTCGTTTGCGCGAAAAGATGAGAACAATGAAGGCGCAGCAAAAGACTTCGTGCGATCAAGTGCAGAGAAAACCGGAGGCCAGTACTATGAGTACGAAGAGAAGGGCGTCCATGCATATGAAGAACTTTCTGAACAGGATGGGCAGGCCTTGTTGATAAAATATTGGAATGTCGGCACCAAGAACACCATTGTCGTGTTTTCCGCAACAATTCTCGTTGCCAAAAATGATCGCCAAGTTGTGCAGAATACGATCGATTTGATCCCTCACATCGTAGCGTCGCTCATAGTAACCAAAACGCATGGATTTATCGACGCAGAAGATCGGAAAGTCGAATATACGGAAGAACAAGTTTCACCTTCATGCCAAGAGGTCATGCCTTTTGGAAACGAAGAGAACGACTGGCTTAGGCAAAGCCTGGAAGGAGCTTCCAAACTCGGCCTACAGTATGGAAGCGGTGGTGCATTGACGCCGCCAGAATTGGATATGATCTTTTCGCGATGGGTCAACGACGACGAGGAGAAAGAATCAGCCGACACAATTGCGAATGCTCTTGGAGCAGCGTTTGGGGAATACCTTGTTGATCACCATGCTTTTCGCTGGGTTTGTGTCACTGATGAATATGGCACAGAAATTGGCGTTCGTCACGACATGCGCGAAACCATGGCGTTTCCAAGGTCATCCGTACAGAAGAGGATCGATGATGGAAGTACCGATTTTTTCCAAGATGTCTACTTGATCATTTGCAACCAATTGGGAAGGAAGGATTAGCGAACCGGAGAGGGAAAGGTGCCAGCCACCAAAATTGGGAAACACGGGCGACTAGGGATCTTTATCCCTTCATCACCCGGGAACCGATAGGAACCCCGGAATCGCCGGGACCAGAGGGCCATCCATCCTTTGAATAGGTATCCCTCGCGCCCCCTCCGCAGCGATGGTCAATTGAACCGCTACGCGCCGGTGGCTAGCGCCATGCCGCTCACTTTTATGTGGGACACGGGCGAGAAGCCTAATGCTACTTTGGCTCGTGCTACTTTGGCTCGCACGCCACTGACCGGTGGCTAGCGCCAAACGGCTCACAGGCAGCATACGCGCGGATTACGAATACGGCTGCAGCTTGTCCTGTGCAATCGCATCCCCCGAAGGTATCCGGTTGATCGCATTGAGGAATGCCAGCGCGCTGGCTTCGACACTGTCGGTCGAAACGCCACGGCCTCGGAAGCGGCGGTTTCGATACTCGATCTCCACCGTCACTTCTCCTTGCGCGTCCTTACCCACCGAGACGCTGTGGACGCTGAAGTCGCGGCAGTGGACTTCATAGCCGGTGATCGCCTCAATCGCCAGAAAAATGGCATCGACCGGGCCATCGCCGGCGGCAACTTCCTTGGTCACCTCCTGCGGCTTTTCGCCCGCCTCGTGGCGGAGCGTCAACTTGACGCGCGGAGTGTCACCGGTGCGCGTGGACATGTCATAGGACACGAACGACCAGGCATCGGTCTCCACGCGGATCTGCTGGTCCACCAACGCGGCGATATCGCTGTCGTAGATTTCCTTCTTCTTGTCCGCCAGCCGCTTGAAGTTTTCAAACACTTCCTGCAACTGCTCGGCAGTGAGCCGGTAGCCCAGCTTGCGGGCACGGTCGCCCAGGGCGGCCCGGCCGCTGTGTTTGCCCAGCACCAAATCGGTGTGTTGAAAGCCGACGTCTTCGGGACGCATGATCTCGTAGGTCCGCGGTTCCTTGAGCATCCCGTCCTGGTGGATGCCCGCTTCGTGGGCAAAAGCGTTGCGTCCCACGATGGCTTTGTTCCGCTGCACAGCGAGACCCGTGATGTTGGAGACCAGCCGGCTCGTGGGAACCAATCGCTGGCTGACCACCTTGGTGTCCGCGTGGTAATAGTCCTGCCGGGTTCGCAGCGCCATGACCACTTCTTCGAGCGAACAGTTCCCGGCCCGCTCGCCGATGCCGTTGATCGTGCATTCCACTTGGCCGGCGCCGTTTTCAACAGCGGCCAGGCTGTTGGCCACGGCCAAGCCCAGGTCATTGTGGCAGTGGACGCTGATGATCGCTTTGTCGATGTTGGGCACACGCTGCACCAGATTGCGGATCACGCTACCCATGTGCGTGGGTGTGGCGTAGCCGACGGTGTCGGGAATATTGACGGTCGTGGCTCCCGCGGCGATGGCCGCTTCGACCACGCGGCAGAGAAAATCGGGCTCGGTCCGGGCGGCGTCCTCGGGGGAGAATTCCACGTCGTCACAGTATCCAGCCGCGCGGCGCACTCCTGCCACGGCGCGCTGGACGATTTCGTCTTTGTCCATCTTGAGTTTGAACTCGCGGTGGATGGCGCTGGTGGCCAGGAACACATGGATCCGCGGATGCTCGGCGCATTTGAGCGCTTCCCAGGCCCGGTCGATATCGGCGTCGTTGCAGCGGGCCAGGCCGCAGATCGTCACGCCGCGAACGTTGCTGGCCACGTCACGCACCGATTCAAAATCGCCGGGTGAGGCGATCGGAAAGCCGGCTTCGATGATGTCCACGCCCAGGTCGGCCAGCGCCCGGGCGATTTCCACTTTCTCGGTCAGGTTCATGCTGGCTCCCGGCGATTGCTCGCCATCGCGGAGCGTGGTGTCGAAGATGCGAATGGTGCGATTGGACATGGTTAGGGGCTGGGGGCTAGGGGTCGGAGGGCAGGGGTCAGGAGTCGGGGGCCAAGAAAGTCAGAACAACAAAAAAACCCCGGGGCCGGCTGGCCTCGGGGTTCGGTGTGCATGGTTGGTGCAACTGTCCGTACTGTCCCTAAGGCCTGCCTTCCGGCAGGTTGATAAGGAGTAGCGATAGCAGTCGCAAAGAATTCACGTTGGTTAGCCTTGGTAAAATGTTAGGTACCGCAGTTCGGCGCTCAACAGTTCAAATCTTATCTCGGTACTGCGGCCGCGTCAAGACGATAGCATCTAAACCCCGCATTTAATGGGTGTTAGGCGTTTTTGGCTTCCGCCTGGCACCCGCCGTCCTTCGACCGATTGTAAGCGTCAAAGGTTCGCGCCGTTCGTCACTTTGCCAACAGAAATGCAGATTCCGCGCGCAGTGACGGCGTGGCAGGTGTCCGCCATCACGCGAAAGAGATACAATGAGTGCTTGAAGCCTCGGAGTTCCCATCACCTAGCAGGGGTGCCGTGATGATTGATGAAGAACTGGATGACTTGCTGGTCGAGACACCTGTCGAACCGGAAGCTGACATTGAGTTGGCTTTGGATGCCGAGTTCGATCCAGCCGAAGTGAACGCCGATTTCGATGACGACTTCGACGACGACTTTGAGGAAGAATCGGACCACGGGTACGACGCTACCGGGCAAGACGGCAACGTGCTGTAACATCTTTCGCAAAGCGCTGTAATATCTTTCGCAAAGCGCCGTAATATCTTTCGCAAAGCTCACTGCTTGCCAGCATCGCTTAACCGCTAGCATAGCTGTCGTTGGTCGGCAAAATTTCTGCCGACCTGCGGCGCGCTACTTGCTTCTCTCTATCTGCACGCACAGAATAAATCGTGTACGGTGCGTGTGCTGATGCGTTGTGTTTTTTCACGCTGAAGGGAGAGATAGCAAGATGCAAACGAAAATCTGTCGATCTGTCTGTTGCAAGTTTTTTGTGGTGGGCGCGGTGGCGGCTGGTTTGGTCGCAACCAGCTCGATCGAAGCGAGCGCTCAAGTCATCGAGCCAGTGCCGCAGGCTGTAGCACCGCTGGCTCCAATTCCGGCTTATGCACCCGTGGCCGAAGCCCCACCCGTGCTGGCCCCGGCTCCGGCATTGCAGGCTCCCGCATTGCCCGCCGGGCCTGCCTGTCCATGCGTGACACCGCCGGTTGTCACCTATAGTCCTCCGGTCGTGACTTACCCTCCGGTAGTCCGAACTTACAGCCCTGTTGTGACCACCTATAGCCCTGTGGTTACTTACAGCCCGGTAGTCGCTTACGGCCGACCCGCCGTGGTGCGAACGAAGGTGTACTATCCATGGCAGCCGGTGCGGAACTTTTTCCGTGCGGTGACTCCGTAGCGTTTAGCGGACGAGCAACGCTCGACGTTTTACACTATGCGTGACGTTCTGAAGCTTTCCGGAGCCTCAAAAACGCGGGGCGATGCCCCGCCGCTAAACGGCTCACTTACCCGGCACAAACGCCTCGACTTTGTCGTGCATCGTGTAGAGTCTGAATCCGCCCGCCTCTAGCGGCACCACAATGCCGCTGGAGCGGTTGCCGGGTACGATGGGGTTGGCCGCGTACTTCTTCCAATGCACTCGGTCGGTTGAAACCGCGATGTTGGTAGTCCACTGACGCGGCGCCGCGCGATCGCCACTGCCGTGATAGTAGGCGAAGTAGCGACCATCGCGGCGCACAACCTGGTTCACGGCGATCATTTCCCGGTCGTACTCCTCCGGCCCTGGGCTTAGCACCGGCTCGTCCTGCACGTTGGTCCAGACCTTCAAGTCCGCCGACTTCGCCAACCATACGCCCCGGTCGCCGCGCTCGTACATGAGATACCATGTGCCGTCCTCTTCGCGCCATGCGGTCGGCGTGCCAAACGGGCCGGGTGGAATGGGCCGACCGTCCGTCTGCCGGATGTCGAGTGTTCCTTGCCGCGTCCAATGCACGCCATCGGCCGAAATGAGCCACTGCGCCTGATCGTCGCGCCCTTCGGCGAACATGATCCAGCGGCCATCGTGCCGCACAACCATCATGTCTTCGATCCACTGTTTCGGGTCGAGCGGATTGGCCGCGTCGCGCTTCCACGAAAAGCCGTCGGCGCTGGTGGCGTGCCCCAACAGCTTGATCCCTTCGCGCGTGCCATCGTAGCCGGTGTACCAAAGATGCCAGCGCTCGCCGTCGCACATGATCCATCCCCGCTCGCGGATCTTCACATCCCAATGGCCAGGGCCGGCGGCGGCGAAGACGGGATTGTGTGCATAGGGTGCGAAACGAACTAACTCGGCCGGAAACTCATCCGCCGCTTGCAGGCGCTGACCGCTGGTCGCAGCCGGTGCATGGTGCAGGGGAGGGGAGGCAGGTTCGGCGGCCGAAGCAAAACTGGCCGCACAGGCGAAGATTAAGAACCAGATCAAGACTTGCATCCTTGCCATCCGCATCTACCCTCGTTAGCTGTCTCAAGACTTTTCGGCCGGCTGTGTCTTCGCTTTCTGCTGCTCTATCTTTTCCTTGATCCGCTTTTCCATCGCTTCCACTTCGGCGGCCGTTTGGAATTTCAGTGTGACACGGCTGAAGTCTTCGACAGTGCGCACTTCCAACTCCAGCAAGTCCTTGGCCGGGTTGCGGAAGATCATGATGTGCTTGAACCCCATCTTGATGAGATTTTCCGTAGTCGCATCCCAGCCTGTCTTGGCCAGCTCGCCACGGTAATACTTGGCCACTTCGTCCATGGGAGCTTTCATATCCAGCGAAAGCTGCCTGGTGACGTCCGCATATTGCACTCGGATGGCGTCAGCAGGGGCGGGCAGATCGGCCGACATTTGCTCGCTGTTGTAACTAATCATGGTCTTGCCACCTTGAGCCGGAGCGGCGGCCACATTCGCTGTCAGCCGCACGGCGTTTTGCTTGAAGAATTGCACGTCGCCAGCAGTGCCGTAGGGCTGCCAACCTTTTTCCAGCAGCAGTTTCTTGCAGGCGGCG
>JAIOPX010000122.1 GCA_021413705.1 Planctomycetota bacterium
GTAGCTCGGGAGTTCACAAAGTTCGATGTAGCCTGATGAATCGGGTGAGTCAGGTAGGTGGGCTACCTCAAGATACTGGATGTCGAGTGCCGCGGCACGCTCGCCCAATGCGGTGTCGAGAATAATCAGTACAGCATTTCGAGCTTGGCGCATGATGGCAGCGTTGAAGTTTGGAACACCGACACGAAGCCCCAAGTCTTGCGCATTTGACTCGCTCTCAAGTGGAAGAAACCACATGGAGTGCGGATCGAAGTTGATTCCCTCGTAGGTTGTCTTGAAGTCGAAACCCATGGGTGGCTTGAGGGCGATAAAGTGCCAACCTGGAATCGTTGGCGCATTGACAACGATATTGTCCACGAGCGGAAATGCCTCCTTGTGACCTTCGACGGTAAAAATAAATTCCCGAGTGTTGCCCATTGGCTCGGAAAGTTCGAACCGGAGTCGCTTGTCGAGGCGCTGCAACTCGCCAAGGGCAGTGTCCCAAAATGGGGCCGCTGCGCCGGTAATCGCGTCAAAATTGCCGCGGTGTAATTGAAACCATCGCCAAAACTCAGCAATCGCTTTGCGAGTGTCTTTCATGGTATTAGGTTGGTCGTCAACTATTATTATCTCTCTGGGCCGATGATTGAGCATCTCCAAACACTTCCGATACGTACTCAGCAACTGACTTGGATGTCGCCGCTGCGGGACGAACATGAATCAACCGGCGCCATTCTTCTAGCGGTTGATCGTCGATAATGACGTTGGGTTTTGGCAGGAATGCCTTGAAGCAACTTTCTACACCGAGTTCTTGGGCTGAAGCTCGTGCATATTCGCCCCCGCCACTGCTCCAGGCATAAAGTAGAACACCATCGCGGTGAAGTTCCTGCACATGCCTGACCATCTCGGTCATCGGAATCCGCTTCGATCCGAATGATCGAATTAGCGTGTCGTCGATATCCACAAATGCCACAATACCCCTTGGTTCAGGCATCATTTTCCTCTCGGAGTGAAGCAGGCTAGGCTTATTGGCCTGTCAGTCCCAATTGCCTGCGAATAAGCCGACAGAGCGACTCGCCTATCTCAGAATGTCTTGGAACGGGTGCTTTTTGCCCATTGGCAGGGTTGCGATAAATGTCGTGCCGTGCTCCATGCCGATGGAGTACGCAACCTGCTTGCTCTAATTCGGCAACGAACTCCCGGCGCTTCATCCGTCAACTGTCATTTCTTTAATCTGAGATCCTGCAGGGGGAGATTCCTCATCTTCCATCATGAGGTGGTATGCATCCCGAATATTTTCTTCGAGTTCGGACAAGGTTTTCCCCTGACTGAAGATTCCTGGGACGCCCTTGAGGCGCCCCACGAACCATTCGTTGTCCCGCCAATATTCAAGCGAAAAATGCATTTCCATAGTAGTATACGTCTCCGGGCATTAACTTTGCTTCGGCTTCGTGGCCCTTGCCAACCTTGAATATAAGCCGACCTAGCAATCGAAACAAGTTCGAGGAATGCTCGGGCAAGGCCCCTTGGGAGATAGGAGCGCGCTTCAGACGAGCATTAGATGATCCATATAATTCGTCAACATTCAGCGAATCAGGTTCTTATAGATCTTACCGTCCTTCATGATGAGGACGAAGTTCTTGGCGGGGTCCGCAATCAGTTCGAGGTTCTCCAGTGGATTGCCATCGACCAACAGCAGATCCGCCAGAGCGCCTTCTTCCACGACACCCAACTTGCCGGGATAGGGATTGCGATTGCCGGACATGGCGAGGAGCTGGGCGTTCGTTGCGGTCGCCATGGTGAGCGCTTCGGCGGGGGTGTACCAGCTCTCTAGTTTGACCAACAGTTCCCCCTGCCGGCGCGCCAGCCCTGGGGAAAATATGATGTCGGTGCCCCACGCCGTTTTGAGCTTGTGCTTTCGCGCGATCCTATAGGCGATATCCGTGTGGGCGAACACCTCGGCCGCTTTGGCCCGCTGTGGTGAGCCAGGCGGGAATGCGTTGGCCAGCTCGTCTGGCAACGGCTGAATGCTCAGCCAGACGCCTCGCTCGGCGATCAACTTGGCGGTCGCTTCGTCCATCAAGTGGCCGTGCTCAATGCACTTCACGCCGGCGGCGATCGATCGTTGGATGGAGGCGGGCGTGTAGGCATGGACAGTGACGTAGGTACCCCAGTTCTCCGCGGCTTCAACGGCGGCCCGCAACTCGGGTTCGGTGAAGGTTGTTGCGTCAAGCGGACTGAAGGGAGACGACACCCCGCCACCCGCCGTCAACTTGATCTGCGTTGCCCCCAGCATCAATTGCTCGCGCACGCGCAGTCGGACTTCATCCGGGCTATCGGCGACCATGCTGGCGCCGAGCTGTTCCATCCGCGACCGCGCACCGCCGACGGTTCGAGGCAGTTCGAATGGCTGGCGGAAGTCGCCATGACCACTCGTAACGGTGATAATGGCGCCGGACGGATAGATGCGGGGACCGGCGACAACACCATCGTCAATAGCGCGCTTCAGCCCAAACACCGGCCCCCCCACGTCGCGAACGGTGGTGAAACCGCGCAGGAGCGTGTCCGTCGCCTCTGCACCGGCCACCAGGTTTGCGTAGCCGAGATCCCAGGTGAGCGCCTCTGCGGGCGTGGGCCGCACAAGCATCGCGTGCCAGTGAGCGTCGATCAGGCCCGGCATGAGCGTGCGCCCGCCGGCGTCGATGACGAAGGCCTTGTCCAAGGCCGTGATATCGCCGCCGATCTTCTCGATCTTGTTGCCGACGACGAGGAGGGACGTGCTCGCGGTGAGACTTTCTGACTTTCCGTCGAAAATCTTTACGTTCTTCAGCAGAATCGCGCTGGGCCGTTTCGCATCGATTTTAGCGGGAGACAAAGCGACCGGCCCGGATTGTGCTGGTCCATCAGACTTCGGCGGCGGTTCTGCGGATCGAAGCGGCGCGGCGAAAAATCCGAAAAGCCCCACACTCGCCAGCATGAGGGCAATTCGTGCGACAGGTAAAATTCGCCCATCTTTCATCCTGGTTGAATATGGACGAAATGCTTGAACATATCGGGCGGAGCGAAGTTCTTCGAGGTTCTTCATGGAGGCGTGAACACCCATTCAAAATACTTTAAGTTCCCTTGATAAGGCCGCTGAGCATTCGAGCAATTTCTTCGAGTCGCAGCTTGATAGCATCATGATCTGCTGACAACATGAGCCCGCGGCGCATAGCCAGTTCGAGCAGCGGGACGCATTCTTGGACGGAACCGCGTGAGATGCAAAAGAAGTGACGCCGATCAGGTTTAGTGAACCGACCATTCCCTTCAGCGATATTAGTTGCGATCGATAGGGAAGCTCGGTTCAATTGATCGACGAGAAAGCCATACCCGCGAGGAAAATTCTCCGTACGAGTGCAAATTTCATCCGCGAAATCCACCGCTATTTGGTATACGAGCAGCTTTTCAAAAGCGAAAGCCACCAAACCCGCCCCAGCATGAAAGGAGAGAGTAGAGAGGAGACCGCAGGAGAGGGCACAAAGCGGAGCTATCTACTCTCCACTTTCCACCCTCTCCTGCTCTATTTTGCCTCCGGCAAAATTGTGGGGACAGGATTTGAACCTGCGACCTCGAGGTTATGAGCCTCGCGAGCTACCGGGCTGCTCCACCCCACGAAGTAGATTGTACCCCGCTAGCGGCTGGTGTCCATGGGGTGTACATCTGCAACGGTCGGCCGCAGTCCACGGTCTGCGAGTCTGGCTGGTAAGTTGCATTCTCCTTAGAATGGGCGTCTCCGCGGCCGATGGTAATAAGGCAACCATAGCCGCGCCGTTTCCGTGCAATTCCTGGGGCCGAACTTCACTGATGTGGCAGCAATTCTGGTATGTCCTGAAACTGGTTCGCTTTGCGGATATTGTGGACATTGCCTTCGTGGCCCTGTTCATCTATGCCGTGCTGACCTGGTTCAAGCGGGCCGCCTCGCGGAGAATTCTGGTCGGCATTGCGCTGCTGGCAGTCGTCTATTTCGCCGCCAGGGCGTTCGATCTCTATATGACAGCGCAGTTGTTTCACGCCGCCTTTGCCGTGTTGTTGATTGCACTGGTCGTCGTATTCCAGGAAGACCTGCGGCGGCTGTTTGAGCGGATTGCAACGCTTGGGGCGCTGCGGAGCCGGCTGATTCCCGACAGCCGTTCAAAACACCTCGACATCGTGGTGGAGGTAGTCGCCGAGTTGGCGACGAAGCGGATTGGGGCGCTGCTGGTCCTGCGGGGCCTGGATCCGCTGGATCGCCATATCGAGGGGGGCGTCGTCGTCGATGGGCAGATCAGCAAGCCGCTTTTGGACAGCATTTTCGACCCCCATTCGATGGGGCACGACGGAGCTGTGATTCTGGAGAACGACCGGCTCCGCCGGTTTGGCGTCCATCTGCCGCTCTCTCACAACTTGCGAGAGGTGGGGCAGCGCGGCACCCGTCACAGCGCAGCGTTGGGGCTTTCGGAGCGATCCGACGCGCTGGTGATCGTCGTTTCCGAGGAGCGAGGCACGATTAGCGTCGCGCGGCACGGGAGTTTGACCGAACTCCGTTCGGCCACGCAGTTGCAGCAGTTGCTCGATCAGTTCAATCTCGAAACATTTCCCCAACCTACGCAATCGGCATTCGGCAGGTTGTTCCGCGAGAATGCGGCCATCAAGGGAATCTCGTTGCTCCTGGCATGCCTTGCTTGGTTGCTGACGGTTTACGGCTCGGGTACGGTCCAGAAAAAGGAAACGCTGGACATCGAGTATCGCAATGCCCGGGAAGGGCTAGTGATCGACGAGAACGCTCCACGCCAGGCTGTGGTGACGTTCAGCGGGCTGGAGCATGCCTTTAACTTGTTCAACATCCGCTCGGTGAAAGTTCCGATCGACCTGACCGACCTGCCGGATGGCGTCCACACGCTGGGCATCGACGATGAGGACGTTCGGGTGCCGGCGAACATCAAGGTGGAGCAGATCGACCCCAAGGTGGTTACCGTTCAACTGCGATCCGTGGCCAATGTCACTCTCCCGGTGGAAGCGAGGCCGATCAATCGTCCACCCGCGGGTTTGCAACTAGGTTCGATCAAGGTGGTGCCCAATACGGCCCGAGTGCGGTTGTGGAAGAGTCAGGCGGAAGCCACGACCCGGGTCTTCACCGAGCCGATCGACTTGAGCAAACTCAACGAAACGAAGACACTGCGCGTGCCGCTGACGCTGGCGGCCGAGCCGAGTCATGTGCTGGTGACGATCGAAATTGTCCCGGCGACGCCACCGAAGTAAATGTAGGGTGGGTGCTTGCACCCACGTTTGTACGATACGGGTGAAGTACCGCGTGGGTGCAAGCACCCACCTACTTAACGCCGCCAGCGAACACGT
The DNA here is from genome assembly GCA_021413705.1 of Planctomycetota bacterium. Lineage (GTDB taxonomy): Bacteria > Planctomycetota > Planctomycetia > Pirellulales > UBA7805 > JAIOPX01. Next base: position 5,353 of record JAIOPX010000122.1, read on the forward strand.
CGTCGGCGCGGCACAAGATCGTCGGCCGGCTCGCACCTTTTGATGGCCGCGGCGGCCGTCTCCGCCATGATTCGATAGCCTTGCTCGTTGGGGTGGATCGTGTCCGGCAACAACTCAAACTTGCCAGCCAACGGCGTATAGAAGTCGATAGTCGGCGCGTCGATTTCCCTGGCCACCTGCTGGATTATCGGCGTAATTCGCTCGCGCACTTTCTTGGCGGTGATCCCCTTGGTCCGCTCGGGCGCTACGGGAATCGGGATGCCGAGCAACACCAGCGGCTTGCTAGGCAACTGCCGAAAATGCGTCACCATATCTTTGAGGTCTTTCGAAAAAGGCTCGGCGGCCATCCAGGCTTCGACCTTCGAGTCGTTGGCCCCCAGGGCGATGATCACGATGTTCGGTTGGTAGGCGGTGGCTTCTTCAAAGGCTTTGAACTTCCAATAGGGAAGATTGCCGGCTCGCGAAAGTGTGGCGGCATTCTGGCCGAAATTGCGAACTTCGTAGCGCTGGCCAAGCAGCGTGCCCAGCACTGCCGGATAGGATTTCTCCCGTGGGCCCGGATGGCCGAAGGTGATGCTATCGCCGACGCAAGCCACCTTGATGGGCTCGGCGGAAACGACGGATGTGAGAAGAAAAAAGAAAAAGGTAAATAAGAGATAGTGCCACTGCTTTGCAGTCGCCAGCGCCGTTTTCAAGCTGATGTGGGAGTTTGACCGGCGTCTGACAAGCAGTGCCTTCTCGCTCCAAAATATTCCGGCACACTGGGACGGCACACAGCGCATCGCAAGCCAAGAGTGGCGATTCTTGTTCATCAGTTGTCCTAATTCTACTTCGGTAAAGCCGCCTTAATGTCAGCAATCGACACACCCAGCACCTTGCGTGCTACGGGATCCAAAGCAGCGTCCGACCCCTGCAAATGGATCGTGCGATGGACGTGTTGCAAGGACTCGCCCGGCTGAAGCTCGCGTGTAGAGGACGAGGATTCAAGTTCGTAAAACGGACCGAGTGGCTTCGCGCCAGGGGCAGGAGGGCCGTCGTTGTAGCTGTTGACCACGTCCCCCGCAAAGGGATGCTTTTGAATTTCCCATTTGGAATTGACGTAGTCCTTGACCCCTTCCGGTTTTGTGTACTGCACGATCGTCAGAACACCTGCCGCGGCGTCGTAACTTCCCATCACAGGGAGCGCCCGCTGCGGGGTCAGGCCGATCTTTCCGCGATGCTTCCCATCGCCATTGAAAAACAGCACGTTCTCGCGCACGACCAGTCGATCGGCGGGAACCTTTCCAAAATAATCGTCGATCACTTTGGTTCCCAACTCGGCATCGCTGCCGGGTTTAAATGGAATCACTACCGTGGTTTGCGGCCCTGGCTTGTACATGCCGAGAATCCAGATGGAGAGCAGGCCAGTGTCCTTGCTCCACGGTTTGTCGGAATTGTTCTTCAACGTATTTTGCGTCTGGTAGGCCACCGACTTGACTCCGGCGGGCACTTCCGTCCCCAAAAATTCCGTGACGCTAGGGGGCGACAGCAAGTTCACGACGCGGTCGATTCCAATTTTGAATTCGGTGCCAGAGTAATTTGAGATGGTTGCGACTTTGTGAAACCGCGCCGTGTTGGCCGCCTGCCCAGGCAGGACATCGAACGCCACCGTATCGATCAGAGCCGGCGTCTGCCAGTGCTTGAATTCGAAAGGCATTCCCTTCGGAAAGAAGATGGAAAACTGGCCCCCTTCCGGCCCGAGCCAGAATCGGTCTTCACCACCATTGACGTTGATCTGCGGCACAATCTTGCCGGCCGCGATGAACTCGCGATTGATCCAGCCGAAACCAGGACCGTTATCTCTGGCGGCGGAACTGGTCATGACTCGGCCTTGAAGCGCGGGCGCCACGGCCACGCGAGCATCTCCCTCCTTGAGCACAATCACCTCGAAGTGCTTTTTCATCAGTGCCACATCGTCTGCAAACGTCGGTTCCATCGCCTCTCCTTTCGTGGCTGCGCCGCAGCCAAGCACGGCGGCGCAGAACATGACCCAGGTTCGTGTGTGTTTCATCGCAACGAGTCCTTATGTCTGGTGAATCAGACATGGTCTGCCTGAGGGGGCCGCCGGCAGACTGCTGGTGGGGCCATTTTAGAGGGAGAGGGTGGCGGCTGCAATTCGCCTTATGCCGGCCATAGCGATTGTACCGCCTCGGAACCCGCCAGGGCTGCGTGGGACATATCCGGTCCTATATTTGTCGGAGTTGTGAAATGTTTCCCAAGTTCACCATTGCGGTCGTTGCCATGTCGCTTCGTTGCCTCATCCGCCTGGGTCTGCCCGGGTTGTGCATCGCATTGTTTGCTCTGGCAGGCTGCTCCGAAAGGGAGCACAAGTCGGAGATCTTGCGTGAAGTCAAAGTCGCGCAGCCCTTGGTGCGCGAGGTCAACGACTGGGAGTATTTCATCGGCCGCACGGGCGCTGTCGAGTCTGTCGATGTCCAAGCCCAGGTGACGGGAGCTCTGTGGAGCATCGACTTTGTTGACGGCACGCAGGTCAAGGCGGAGGTCAAGAAGGGGCAGCGGCTGTTCAAGATCGATCCCCGCACCTATCAGGCAGCCTACGACCAAGCCGTCGGGCAGGTGAATCTGGCCAAGGCTCGGTTGACGCTGGCGATCGCCGACTACAAGCGAGCGTTGGAAGTTGCAAAAACGCCAGGGGCAATCAGTCAGCAAGACATCGACAAATATGCCGCTTCGGAGGGCGAAGCGCGAGCTGAGGTCGCTGCCCAGGAGGCGAACGCGGAAGCCGCCCTGATCAACCTGAAGTTTACCGATATCACTTCGCCCATTGATGGTCGCGCTAGTCGCAATTTGAAAACCAAGGGGAACATCATCAAGCAAAACGAGACGCTGCTGGCAACCGTCGTTTCGGAAGATCCCATTTACGTCTACTTCGACGTGGATGATCAAACCATGATGCGAATCAAACGCCTCATTCAAGCAGGGACCATCAAGTCGCCTGAAGAAGAGGGCGCGCTGCCGATCGACATTGGACTCTCCGATGAAAAGGATGAGTTTCCCCATCGCGGCTACTTGAACTACGTCAGCAATGAACTCGACGCCACGACCGGAACGATCCAGATCCGGGGCAAGTTTGCCAATCCGAAGATTTCGGCCAGCGGCCCGCGGTTATTGGAGCCCGATCAATTCGTCCGAGTCCGCATTTCACTGGGTCCCAAGTTTCCGGCGCTGTTGGTTCCCCAGGCGGCGCTGGGGACCGACCAGGGCAAAAAGTATTTGCTGGTCGTCACCGACCGCGGCGATCGGAAAAACGTGGTGGAATATCGCCCCGTCAAAGTTGGTCCAGAAGAACCCGGCGGCTTACAAGTCGTATTTCCCCTACCGATGGTGAAAACCGAGGAAGGCTTGCAGCCGGCCACCATGGGGCCCGAGCAAAAGGTTGGCTCGGTGCCGAGCATCACCGCCGAAGACAAAGTCATTATCGACGGGTTGCAATTCGCGCCGCGGGGCAAATCGGTCAATCCCAAGTTGGTGCCGTTAACGCCTCCTGAAGAAGCATCTTCGGCGAAAACCGAAAAGCCCAAAGCAAAACCACCGGCTGAAAACCCTTCCATAGCCCCGGGCTCTGCCCGGGGGACGCCGCCCGCAATGGACGAGAAGGAAATCAAGCGTCACCACGAGGCTGAAGTGCCACTCCCCCCTGCCCCAGCAAAGCCTCAGTAGGAAAGCACGCGGATGCTGGCTCGTTTCTTCATCGAACGTCCGATCTTCGCCTGGGTGGTGTCGATCGTCATTCTGCTGATCGGCGGTGCCGCGGCCTTCACGCTGCCCATTGCGCAGTATCCGGATATTACCCCTCCCACTGTGCAAGTGAGCGCGTCATATCCGGGCGCCAATGCCCAGGTGGTGGCCGACAGCGTGGCCGCTCCGATCGAACAGCAAGTCAACGGCGTGGAGCGGATGCTCTACATGTCGTCCCAATGCACCAACGACGGAGCCTACAACCTGACCATCACGTTCCAATTGGGAACGGATTTGAACATGGCCCAGGTGCTGGTGCAAAACCGAGTTGCCCTGGCCCAGCCGCAATTGCCCGAGCAGGTGAAGCTGCAAGGTGTCAACACGCAGAAGAAATCGCCGAGCATTTTGCTGGCGATCAATCTGATTTCGCCTGACAACCGCTACGACGATATCTATCTCTCGAATTACGCGACGATTCAGATCAAGGACGAGTTGCTGCGGATCGACGGCGTCGGTGATATCACCTATCTTGGCGAGCGCGACTACAGCATGCGAGCCTGGCTCGATCCGCAGAAGATGGCCACCCGCAACATCACCACCGATGAAGTGGTGACCGCGGTGAAAAACCAGAACGTGCAAGTGGCTGCCGGCACGATCGGCCAGCAGCCAGTGCCCGCGGGCCAGCAGTTTCAATTGACGATGAACACGCTGGGACGCCTGATGACGAAGGAGCAGTTCGGAGCCATCATCGTTAAGACCAATCAAGGGGATCAGAGCGAAGGACGCACGTCGGCCCAGATCGTCCGGTTGCGCGATATCGCTCGCGTGGACTTAGGAGCCCAACAGTACGACCAGGTGTGCAAACTGGACGGCGCCCCCTCGGTCGGCCTGGCCGTGTTTCAGTTGCCGGGTTCCAATGCGCTCAACGTGGCGAACGAGATTAAAAAGAAGATGGAGTTGCTCAAGAAGAAATTTCCCGAAGGAGTGGAGTATCGGATCGTCTACGACACGACGCCGTTTATCAAACAATCGGTCCATGAAGTGTTCAAAACGCTTTACGAGGCCGTGATTTTGGTAGCGATCGTCGTGTTGTTCTTCCTGCAAGACTGGAAAGCGATGATCCTGCCGATGATCGATGTGCCGGTCTCTCTGATCGGCACATTCGCCGTCATGGCCCTGCTGGGCTTCAGCCTCAACAACCTCACCTTGTTTGGCATGGTGCTGGCGATCGGCATCGTGGTGGACGACGCGATTGTCGTGTTGGAAAACGTGGAGCGGCAGATGTCGTACGGCCTCGATCCCAAGAGCGCCACGATCAAGGCCATGAGCGAAATCACCGGGCCGATCGTGGCGATTACGCTGGTGTTGTGCAGTGTGTTTCTGCCGAGCGTGTTCTTCCCTGGTATTACTGGGCAATTCTTCCGGCAATTCGCCTTGGTTATCTCGGCGGCGATGATTATCTCGGCCATCAACGCCATGACGCTCACTCCGTCCCGTGCGGTGGCTATATTTAGCACGGAAAAGCTGGACGAGCATGGTCACCCGCACCGCGAGGCGTTGCCGTGGTGGATCTTTGGCATCCTCGGCGGGGTGTTTGCCATCTGGCTGGCAGGCGACTCGGTAGCCGCCAGGTTTGGGATCGTCGAACCAGGACCAGAAGACAGTTCCAATGTCATGGAGCAAGTCTATCTGTACATGATCTACGCCGCTCTGTTCATCCCGGGAGCCATCCTTGGCGGCCTATTGGGGCGCGTCATTATTCACCCGGTCAATCAGTTTCTGGGGCGAATCTTCCGCGGCTTCAACACAGGCTTTGAATGGCTTACCGGCCACTACGGCCGAGCCGTGGGTCGGGCGGCGCGCGTCAGCACGATGGTGCTGGTCATTTACGGCGGTCTGCTGGTGTTGACCGCGGTTTCCATGAACAGAGCCCCCAAAGGATTTATTCCGCTTCAGGACCAGGGCTATCTGCTGGTCAACGTGCAATTGCCCGACTCAGCCTCGGTGCAGCGGACGCTGGAGATCATGCAGAAGGTTCGCGATATTGCGCTGCCCGTCAAAGACAAGGACGGCAAGCGCGTCGGGGGAATCCCGGGCGTGGCCCATACGATGGCCGTAGCCGGGCAGTCGTTCTTGCTCAACGCCAACGCCCCGTACTTTGGCTCCTGCTTTGTGATTCTGGAGCCGTTTGACAAGCGTAAGAGCCATGAGAAATACGACGAAGTGATTGCTGAAAAACTGCGAGCCCGGTTTGCGGCGGAAATCGAAGGAGCCGAAATCCAAGTGTTCCGCGCCCCGCCGATTCAAGGGCTTGGCACCGCTGGCGGCTTTAAGTTGCAGATCGAACAGCGCGGCTACTCGGACATGACGTTGTTGCAGAAGCAAACCGACGCCATTGTCGAGCAGGCCCAAAAGAATCCCAAGCTGGTCGGCGTGTTCACCATGTTCCGCTCGGACACCCCCCAAATCTACTTGGACATCGATCGCAGCAAGTGCGAATCGTTTGGCGTCGATGTGCAGAGTGTGTTCAACACGTTGCAGGTCTACATGGGGGGCTATTATGTCAACCTGTTCAACGAGTTCGGCCGCACCTGGCAGGTCAATTTGCTGGCGGAGCCGCAATATCGCACCCAGAGCTCTGACCTGAAGCAATTGAAGGTCCGCAACAAGTTCGGCCAGATGGTGCCGTTGGCGTCCGTCATGCAAGCCGAGAGCGTCGGCGGGCCGTCGATGGTGATGCGATACAAACTGTATAATTCCGCCCCGGTCGTGGGAAATCCCGCTCCCGGAACCAGTACAGGTGACATCATCACTATTATGGACCAACTTGCCGAAAAGTATGGCGCCACCACCGAATGGACCGAAATCATCTATATGCAGACGCTCGAAGGAAACTATACGATCTTCATTTTCTTGCTTGGCTCGGCGCTAGTATTCCTAGTACTGGCGGCCAAGTACGAAAGCTGGCGACTTCCCTTCTCTGTGATCCTGGTAGTGCCGATGTGCTTGCTCTGCGCTACGGTGGGCATGTTGGTTGCCCGGCTGCCGATCGACATTTTTGTGCAGATCGGCTTCCTGGTGCTGGTGGGCATGGCGGCCAAGAACGCGATCCTAATCGTCGAGTTTGCCAAGCAATTGCACGACGAAGGGAAGCCGCTGATGGAGGCCACGGTGGAAGCCTCGCGCTTACGTTTGCGCCCGATCATCATGACGTCGCTCGCATTCATCCTGGGTGTGTTGCCCCTGGTGATCAGCGAAGGGGCCGGAGCTGAAATGCGTCAATCGTTGGGGACTGCCGTGTTCACTGGCATGATCGGCGTGGCGGCCTTTGGTATCTTCCTCACGCCCGTGTTCTTCTATGTGATGATGCGGCTGAGCGAACGGGGGAAGGCGGCCCCAGTTGAAGTCGAGCGAGAGGCGTAAGTCCGTTAGAGAATGTCCCTTTCGGTTTGCAATCACGCCTCATCTCCGTTATTGCTCATGCTGCCCCTCTGCCATTGACCTGCACGGCCCGTTGTTGTATCTTCATTGTAGATACTTTGGGCCTGCTTGGAGAATGACATGAAAACCCGTGTGCAAAAATGGGGCAACAGTTTGGCACTGCGCATTCCGAAGTCCTTTGCCGTAGAGGCCGGTTTCAGTACGAATGCGACGGTTGAACTTTCCATCGTCAAAGGCAAGCTGGTGGTTCAGTCCGCCGACCCGAAACGGCCGACACTCGCGGAGTTGCTGCGCGGTGTCACCAAGAAGAACGCGCCGGGAGAGTGGAACACCGGGCTGGCGGTCGGCAAGGAGGCGTGGTGACTCGCAAAGGCACATACATACCGGATCGAGGCGACGCGGTTTGGATCACTCTCGATCCCCAGGCCGGCCACGAGCAAGCGGGGCGGCGGCCTGCACTCGTCTTGTCGCCCGCTTCCTACAACGGACGTGTGGGCTTGGCGCTGTTGTGCCCGATCACGAACCAGGTAAAGGGCTATCCCTTTGAAGTCATCCTACCTGCCGGTGTCGGCATTACAGGTGTTGTGGGAGCCGATCAGGTGAAGAGCTTGGACTGGCGAATTCGGAAGGCATCACTTATCGGCGCAGTTCCGAAGGAAGTGGTTTCTCAAGTTGTCGAGCGACTGTTGGTTCTATTGACGGACGGTGAATAAACGTCAGTTGCGACAAGCAAATTGAAATTGAAACAATTACCGAAATCGCTTAGCATCCGGCCAGTAGGAATAAGGCGAGGCGTTGGCACTTGCCGGCCGCCTGGCGTCGGCAGGCGCTCTGGCAACGGGCGCGGCGCTAAAATTAACCGGCGCCACTCCTGGCTGTGGGCGTTGCTGCAAAGAAGCACCTTGCGGATTGAGGACTGGTCCCGGCGCAGCTTCTGGATCGAGCCTTTTAGGCAGCACGTTCTTGGGATCCAGCAGCGGATTTGGCGCAGGAACGGCGGGCGCTGGAGGAAGCGGCACGGGAGCGGGTACCGTCTCAAACTGTCTGCCGGCGGGAGTTGGAACAGCAGCCGGTGCTGCACCCGGAGCTGTCCCTTGGGACGGATTGAGCCGCAGTTGCCAGCCTCCTCCGAGCGAACGATAGACTTGCACCAGCCCTTGAGCAATCGAACCCTGCGACTCCGCCAGTTGGTTTTGCTGATCGACCAGGTTCTGTTCGATCAGTGCAACGCGATTGAAGTCGATCATGCCTGCCTTGTATTGCACCAAAGCAACATCGGTGGCTTTTTGTGAGGCGTTGACGCTGACCGCCAGGAATCGCGTAGCCTGTTGGGCGCCGAGATATCTTGCTAGCCCATCTTCTGCCTCGGCATTCGCCTTCAGCACTGTGTTCTGATACGAAACGATCAACTCGGCGAGCAAAGCGTCCTGTCGGCGAATCTCATTGAGCAATCGTCCATAGTGCAACACGTTCCACTGAAAATAGGGGCCGACCGCACCCTGCAATGCTTGACCCTTGAGGAGATCCGAGAAGTTCTGCGCCGTGTAGCCCAGCGTGCCGGAGACGCCGATATGCGGATAGAGTTCGGACGTGGCCACGCCAACTAAAGCGCACTGCGCGGCCGCCAGGCGTTCCGTACGACGGACATCCGGGCGCTGTGTCAAGAGATCGGCGGGGATGCCGATCGCAATGTCAGGTGGGGCGACGGGAATGGGCGCTCTTGGCATTTGCCGCAGCAATTCCTCCGGCGGCATCCCCATCAAGATGCAGAGGCGATTCGTCGCCTGCCGCAGCCGGATGCCAAGTTGAGGCACTAAGGCTTCCGTTTGGGCTAAATTGCTCACGGCCTGGTCCACGTCCAGCGAGCTGACCTGGCCCCCTTTGAACCGGGCATTGGCAATGTTGTAAGTCTCGCGTTGCAAGCCGACGTTGGTTTGCACCAGGAAAATCTGCTGCTGCAGCGTGCGGATTTCAACGTAGGTAGCGGCCACGTCGCCGATGAGTGTCACCAGCACCTGATCGTAGTTCTCGACCGACGCATCAAGATCGGCGTCGGCCGATTCGAGGGCTCTGCGAAAGCGGCCCCAGAAGTCCAGTTCCCACGCCAGATTGAAACCTAGATCCCACTGGTCGTAGAACCGTTGCGGTAGGAACTGACTATTGGCTTGCAGGGAACTGATGCCAATGCGCTGATAATCCCCCGCGATATCCTGTTGTTGCGGAAACAGAAAGCCGGCGGCAATCGCCCGGGCGGCTCTGGCTTGCAGCACGCGGAAGCCGGCTTCGCGGAGCGTCAGGTTTTGTTGATAGGCGTTAGTCACCAGAGAGTCGAGCGTCGGATCGTTCAGCACCCGCCACCAGGTGCAGATGGACTCGGGCGATTTACTAGCGACAATGTCGGTCCGATCGATCCAGTCTTTGGCCACCGGCGCGGCGGGCCGGCGATACTCCGGCCCTACTTTGAAACCATTGGCGAAGTAATCGCGCCAGGGCGTACACCCGCCTGCGGCGATGAACGCCAAGAGTGCCATTCCACACAGCAGGCGTCGCAGTAGCCTGTCCGAACTCATCGATCCGCTCGATCCTTCTTGCGGTGTTCCCGTCGTAGCATGGGCTTTCAAGCCCGTGCCCTTAACTATGCATGGAAGCGCACTGCACGGGCTGGAAGCCCATGCTACGAGAGCGCTACGGGAACGCCATCCATGGCTTCCCAGTTGCGTCGTCTACGCTGGCAGCTAGCACCGCCGGCGCGCAGCATGTCTCTAGCGGCAATATCGTCACCACCGACACAGGGGGGCGAGAGAAAGGTGTTGCGCCCGCAGGGTACGCGCAGCGTACCGATTTGCACGCTTTTGCGGACATCTCCCCTCCCAACTGGGGCATTTTTGCAAGCTATGGTTCCAGTGCCGGCCCGTGCTAGCGCTGCGCCGCAGGCGCGCACTTCGCGGGGTGTTGATCACGCTAACAACCACCCATTCGCACCTGACTTCCGAAGGAATGAGTTCACCATGAAAACGCTTTCACTGAGCTTGTTGGCCCTCCTGCTTCTGACACCTTCCTTTGCCGGAGCTGAGCCCGCCTCGACGACTGCCAACGATGAGCAGACGATCCGGGAGAATGTCGCCAAATATGTGGACGCATTCAATCGGGGTGATGCCGCTGCGATAGGCGAACTCTTCGCTTCGGACGCCGTGTTCGTCAACCTGGCCACGGGTGCTGAGTGGAAAGGTCGCCCTGAGTTGGAGAAGCAACTGACCGCGTTGTTTGCGACGAAGAAGCAAGGAATACTCACGATTACCTCCGACGCCATCCGCGTCGTGTCTCCCACGATTGCCTTGCAGCGCGGCATCGCCCGTGTGACGCGCGACGACATGCCGCCGCAAGAGAGCGTGTTTGCCGTGGTCAACGTAAAGCGCGATGGCCAGTGGCTGATGAGCCGTGCCACCGACGATCTGACCGAGGCAGCTGCCGCCGGCTCCGACCAGCTCAAGGAGCTGGGCTGGATGGTCGGCTCCTGGATGTACGAAGGTGAGAACGAAATCCGCGTCGAGACGACCGTGCAGTGGGTGGACGGAAAGAACTTTCTGCAACGCACGTCCCGCGTCTTCCAGGGCAAAGAAGCCGGACCGACGGGAACGGAATTGATCGCCTTTGACCCGGCCAGCAATTCGCTGCACTCCTATGTAACCAACTCGGACGGAAGCCACGGCGAGGGAGTCTGGACGCAGAACGGCGATCGCTGGGTGGTGGAGCAAACGGCCGTTCTGGCCAACGGAGAAAAATTTTCCGCTACGGAAACCTATCGCTTCGTCAACGACAACGCCTATGTCTGGCAGGCCACCAATCGCGTGGTAGCCGGGCAGCGCGAGCCCGACACCCGGGAGGTGCTGGTAGCTCGAACGGGTTCGATCGACACCACGTCCGACGCTGACTGAGTTTCTCGATAAATCTGGCAATTGATACTCATGAATAATACTCACATGCACTTGAAAAAGGATCTCTTCACCATGCGTAAGTTCACCGTAGCAGCAGCCGTAATCGCTCTTAGTTTAATGGCATCCGACGCCTGGGCCCGTGGAGGCGGTGGTGGCGGAGGCCGAGGAGGCGCCGGCGGAGGAGCGAGAGGCTTTTCCGGCGGTGATCGCGGAGGCGATTTCCGCGGCGGCCCTGGCGATTTTAGGGGCCGAGCGGGCGATTTCGGTGGCGGAATCGGAGCGTTTGGAGGAGGCGTGAACGAGGTTGGCGGTGTCGAAGGCCGGGGCGTCCAAGGTCGCGCGCTGGAAGGCCGCGGCGTTGAAGGCAGGGGCGTTGAAGGCAGGGGCGTTGTCGGCGAAGCACGGCCGATTGCTCCGCAGGTCATTCATCCAGAAGCTGCCGGACGCGGTGTCAATGGAGTCGGCGGTGAAGCAGGAAGAAATCCCGCACGCAACGATGCCGCGGCGCGGGTGCTGGCGGGACAGCCTGGCAAGGCCGGCAATCCTGCCGAGCGAGCAACTCAGCGCACTGACCGCTTCAATGAAGTCAATCGCCAGGTGGGCAATCATCGCAACGATTTTAACAACCTGTTCACTCACGATTTCTTCCACAATAACCCGCATCCCCATTGGGTCTTCCGTGGCGAATGGGACCGTTGGTGGGGAACTCCCGCCTGGGGTGCGCTGGCGGCTTGGGGAGCGTGGGGCTGGGGCGAACCGATTCCGTATAACTACGGTAACAACGTCTACTACGATGGCGATACGGTCTATGACGATGGCGAAGCAGTAGCCACTTCGCAAGAGTACGCTCAGCAAGCTGAGAACATCGCCACGGACGTGCCGAAGGCCGATCCCGACAAGGTGGAGTGGATGCCTTTGGGCGTGTTTGCCCTGTCGATGGATGAAGCCAAAGGGCCGGAGCCAACCATCTATCTCCAGTTGGCCGTCAGCAACCTGGACGGTGGTCGATCAGAAATGGCCCGTGTTTGAAACCGGGATCTACAACCTAACGCAGGACACGGCGCCGATTCTCGTTCATTTCGAGGATGGTCAAACCCAGCAGCGGTTGCTGGTGCGCGTCAACAAACCAGCGGGCGGGGAAGAATCGAATAGCGACCCCACCGCGGAACAGTAATTTCAGTAATTTCAATCGGGGGAGAAAGTCATGTTTTTGAAAAAGCGTCGTCGGCATTTCATCGATCGAGGCGTGCAGGGAGCATTGATGCTCCGGGCCGCCCTGTATTGGGGCTGCTGTCTGTTGATCGTCACGCTGGTGCTGCTGGTGTGGCAGACGGTCACCGGGCCGGCGCGAATCTTTTACTTGCAGTTCGACGGCTTGTGGTTCCGCTATGGGCCGGCGCTGGTGATCGCGCTCTGCCTGCTGCCGTTGGTGTTGGTCGATGTCGTGCGAATGAGCAATCGCTTTGCCGGCCCGGCCTACCGCCTGCGTCGGGCGATGCATCAACTGGCCAAAGGTGAAAAGGTACATCCCATTACCTTCCGCCAGGGTGACTTTTGGAAAGAGTTCGCCGACGACTTCAACCGCATTGCGGCACGCATGGAAAAAGCCGAGCAGTCCAAAGCGGGCTTATGCTGTTCTGCGGATGCCGAGTCGGATCCTGTCTCAGTCGGTTGAGCGAATCTTGGGGGGCTGTCTCTCGGGAAGAAGCCGCCAAGAGGGGCTTGGCTACGGCGTCAGTCGGACTGCCGTGGCCGGTTGGCTTTTTTCCCAGAGTTCCAATTGCAGTGGCTCGCTTCGCGCGCTCTGGTCTATGACCAAGTCGATCGCTTGCCGACCGGCGACTATGGGAACCACACAACGGTCCGACAGCGGGCGGAGTTTGCCGTTGCTCAGGAGTTGTACCCCCTTAAGCTCTAACGAGTGAAGTTCCACTTCGCCGGCGACTGTGGCCTCAATGTGGAATCGTAGAATACTCAACCGCGGCGATTCATGGATCACGGGCAGTTCACTTAGCGGTAGAAAGCCGGCGACCGTACTGACACGCGGGGTCCAAGCTCCGCCAGCTCTTTCGAGCGCTGCGGTGTCCTGCGCAGCCGTGCTGGCCGGAAGCGGACGTTTGATTTCCATCGCCTCCCAGTGGCGCACTACGGGGCGAGACGAAAGCGTGAATTGCGGGTCGCGCCCCAGAGCCGAGAGGAACTTCAGCAAATCGAGCATCTCCTGGCGACGCAGCGAACGGACGAGCCCTTGGGGCATGAGCGACACGGTGCTGGGGGACATTTCCTCGATGCCCGTTAGCGGAATCGTCAACAGCGCACCTTGTGCATCGCGCAGCGGCAACACGCCGGCCGCCTTGGGGCCGGCAATGCCGCTGACAATCGTGCCGTCATCGCGGACGACCGAAACCGTTTGAAAGCCATCCTTGATCTTTGCGCTCGGCTCAAGCAGTGATTCCAGCAAGTATCCGGGCTGTGCACTGCCGCCGAGTCCCGCCAGATCAGGGCCAACATGCCCTCCCGCCCCGCCGATGGCATGGCAGCGCAGACACGATAGTTCGCTGCGGCGAAACAACATTTCACCTCGGGCGGCGTCTCCCTGCTTTTCAAAATCAGCCAACAGCGCAGCCCGCACGGCCTCGGCAGGTTTATCGCCCATCAACTCTGCATCGTTCGCCTCCTCCACCCCGCCGGCCGTGCGCAACTCGGTGAGAAGTGGTTCCAATGGCCGGCCAGAAGATTCCGCTAAACGAATACAGGCGCCGGCCACAGCCGCCGAGAGCTTCTGTCCCTTGAGCGCCTTGGCAAGCTGCAACGGTCCCTCGCGCCGGCCAAGGAAAGCGTCAAGTAGCGGCGCTGGATCATCAGTGGTTTTCATAGCACTCAGGAGTTCCACCGCGTGCAAAGCGGCCGCGGCCGGATCGGCCCCGGCCAGAGCGATGACCGCCGCACGACGCACACCATCAGCCCGACCGGGACCGGCAATCCCCGTCAGGCGCTTCAGGCTCAGTGGATCCCCCAACAATGCCATTGCGCGAGCGGCCTCGCTCCTCAGTCGCGGGTCCGTATCTGCGTGCGCGGCAAGAAGGCACAGCCCGTTGCTGGCCGATTTGAGTTTCCAGCGACCTGACAATTGCGCCACCAGGACGGTAACGGGTATATTGTCGCTTTCCAGCAACGAAACAAGCTCCTCGGCGTTGGGCGGAGGTGCATTCTTCCGATCAGCACCGCGCACCAGCGCGCTGAGCAGTCTCTCCGTCGCGGCGGCGTCGGACCCTGCCAACTTGAGAACTTCCGCAACCGCGAGCTGCTTTTGATCCGACCTTCCCAACTCGGCAATGGTGGCCAGAGCAGTGAGGCGTTCCGCGGGAGCCAGCTTGCCGCTGGCCACCAGTTCGACCAGCGGCTGCATGGCGTCTTGACTGCCAATTGCGGCCAAGGCAAACGAAAGCTGCCGGGCGTTGCCGCCGAACACGCTCTGGCCTGCGTGGAGCGCAGGGAGCCACGCGCTTTGCATCTCGCGGGCCGCCAGCCAGGCGGCATAATCTAAATTCGTGTCCAGCGGCTTGTTAAGAACTGCCATCGCCAGGTTCGCGGCCGGCAGCGTGCCCATTTGACGCAGTGCGGTGATCGCTTCCAGTCTCACCTGGGAATGACCGTCGGAGATAGCGGTCGCCAGCAGCCCGAGAGTATCGGCCTCTGTCATCTGCGGAGTCGCGCCGGACACGAGCCAATCGTGGCTGGAACCCAGCACGCGCACGGCCGCAGCACGAGCATGATGATCGGGCGACTTCAGCAGCCTGCGTAGTAGATCGGTGTCCATGGCTCGCAAACCCTGGCAGACCCAGAGGGCTTCTAGGCGATGATGCTCGCGCTCCGAATCGGCCGGATCCAGCGCCGCCAGCCAAGTCTTCAAAGCCGGCAGGACAGCGGCAGCGCTTCGCTCGCGCAACAAGCGTCGCGCTTGGTCGCGGCTCCATGCTTCCGGCAGCTTGAGCGATGCCAAAACCTGCTCGACAGACGCATCGGCCAGGGCCGGAGGCGTCACCAGCGGACGCCCCTTGGCCGTCAGCCGCCAGATTCGGCCGTGCTTATGATCGCGCAGCGGATGATGAAAATCCACTTCGCCGTGGTCGATGACAGGGTTGTACCAATCGACGACGTAGATTGCGCCATCCGGCCCCATTTTGATATCGACTGGTCGGAACGAAAGATTCGACGACTTGAGCACCTGCGGCATCGGTTGCGAAGCATAGCCGCTGCCGTTTTCGCTTAGCCGGTAACGCACGACGCGGTTGGAGAGAAAGTCCGTCGTCATCAGCGTGTCGCGCCAGTCAGGCGGAATGTGGCGACCGCTGAGCACTTCCAAGCCACAAGCTTTGACGTGGCCGGGATTGAGAGGAATCAACTGCCGCACTGAGTTGCTCGTCAAAAAGGCAGCGCCAGGAAATACGTGAAAAATGCCACCGCCGGCGGCTCCATCGGTGGCAAACGATTGGCCAAAGCGATCCTGAGCATGACCCCACGGATTGACCATTCCCCGGCAGACGGTTTCCAGTCGGAGCGATTGCGGATGCAGCGACCAGATGCCGCTCCCCTGAAGCCGCCGCACGCCCCACGGCGTTTCAATGCTGCTGTTGATGTAGATCGACTGATTGAAATAGAGATTCCCGTCCACGCCCCACCGCGTCGTGTGGATCATGTGGTGGACGTCGGCATTGCCGAAGCCGGAGAGGAGCGTGCGGCGCACATCGGCCCGGCCGTCACCATCGGTGTCTTTGAGGAAGAGCACTTCGGTCGATTGAGTCACATAAACGCCGCCGTCGCCAGGGATGACGGAATGCGGAATCAGCAGGCCATCGGCAAACACGGTCGAGCGATCGGCCCGGCCATCTTGGTCGGTGTCTTCCAGCACCAGGATCTTGTCGTCCGGCTTTTGGCCGGGTGAAAGGTGCGGATAGATCGTGCTGGTAGCCACGAACATCCGGCCCCGCTCGTCGAAATTGATGTTGATCGGTTTGGCGACCAGCGGATCCGCCGCGAACAAATTGATCTCGAATTCATCGGCCACAGTGAAGGCTTTGAGTTCGGCCGCGGTGTCGGGCTTGGCCGCCTCCTTGGGCACCCAATGCGCCGGGTATTCCTTCTCGCGGATCAATTCATAACGATGCGGACGCGGGACGCGGAGGCGGGCAATTTCCTGGTCTTTCTCTTCGACACGCCGCACTAGTTGGGCGATCTCCGAGGCATGATCGCCCCGCTCGTGCCGGCGGAAAAGGAAGATGTAGGCTTCGTTCTGCGGGCGAAAATGCTGAAAGTAAAGGCGGTTCTTTTCGATGATGGCCGCGCGAAGGGCTTCGGCTTGGTCGTAGTCGGGACCGGCCTGGATGCGATAGCCTCGGGCCAGTTCCTCAGCCGGCAACATGCCAATCCGCTGGCCGTCGATGGTCAGCGCGTACTTGCCCGGCTTCAGGTCGCGCACCCGCAGCAATCCGCCCGTGGCATCACCCTGAAGCGAAAGGCTGGCGGCGGTTCCTTCCAGCCACAGGCCGAACTCTGTCTTGGCGCCCTGGGCATGTTCAAAACGCTGGGAGCTGGCGATCAACTGCGCAGCGGTGACGGACGCTTCGACTTCCCATCCGTCTGCGCCGCCGGCAGCAAGATCCTTTTTTAAGGCTATAGCCATTCTGTTGTAGCCGCTATCACTCAAATGGATGCCGCTGTCGGTTAAAGGAGCATCCTTCTGTCTTGCTTGAGCTGTGAGTGCCGCAAAACTATCAACGACTGGGCACTGCCTGGCGGCTGCAGCGGCGCGAATGATTTCGGCCACTTTGGCCAGGCGCGCATTGCGAGGAGCCGGATCAGGCTGCGATGGATTGAGTCGCTCCTGGGGCGTGGGAGTTAATAGCACCAGCCGCACCTTGAGCTTCGTCAGTTCGTCAAGCAGATGATCGAACTCTTTGGCGAAGCTGGCGACCTGGGCATCCTCGAACGCGGCAGCCGAACCATAGCCGACGAACACCCAGGTGGGCTTGGCGTCACGAACCTGCTGCATCAGCTTGGTGAAGCCGAAGTTGGGATCGCGCTGTTGCGGGGGGCGCCAGCCGCCGGTGTTTTCATCGGAACCAAACCCAACGCGGCTTTCCCCACGGGGCGTGTCGCCGGAGAAGCCGAGATTGCGAAACGTGATATTGCGATCCGGCCAGGCGGCGGTGATCATGGTTTCCAAATAACCCGCGCGCTGCTCACGCTCGATCAGGCCGTCTCCTAGCAGAACAATGCGGTCGCCGTTCTGCGGGAGAAATAGGGCGGCGGGTGCGTCTGCCCGGGCAGGAAGGGCCATTGAGAGACAGGCGGCCATGGCGATGGCCGCAATCCCCGAGTGAAGCAGGCTACGTAAATCCATAGCTGTGAGCCTTTGAGGAAGGAGGGACAGCGGGAACAGTCCGAGGAACTCAAGCTCTGCGGCAACGGCCCCTATGATACTCGCCAGTCCGCATCATTTGTTGACCTCCCTAGCCAGGCCTGGTTTCATAAGCATCCTTCCAAAGTGACAGCGGCAGGAAAAAAGCGGCCTACCGCTACTACTCAACGGGCGTTAAAATGATCTGTTTGGCCCACCGCACCCGCGGCAGCCACGAAAAACGCACCCCTAGCTCAATTGGATAGAGCATCGGTCTACGGAACCGAAGGTTACTGGTTCGAATCCAGTGGGGTGTACTGAGTTCTGGCTTGCCTGAAGGGCAGGTCGTCACCGTGATTGTTCGACCTCAATCTCAGGTCGAACCCACGGGAAATGGGCTGGAGCAATCGTTCGGCGGCTGGGCAGACGATCCGGACGAGCTTGACGAATTCCTGGAGTGGAATCGCCTTCAACGCAAAAAGTCCCGCTCGGGGATCGAGCCGTGAGCTTTTTGCTGGACACCGACATCTGCAGAGCTCTATGCCGACCTCAGCAAAGCCAGGAATTTTACTGGTTGCCTGCTCCACTGCCGTCATAGCAGGATGCGTTCTGTTTGTTTCTATGGCACTGGCGGCATTCGCCGTGACCTGGGATCCTTGCTCCTTGATTGGCGGCTGTATCATGCTCCCCTGGCCGTTGGCACTGGGGATTCAGCAGTATCGCGGCACCTTTCGACGGAATGCCAAAGCTGGACACACATCGGCAATCTCGCTCTTCGTGATCGGTGGGCTGGGCTGTCTCATCTTGGTGGCCTTTGGAGCACAACTCGGACTCCGTGGTCGCCATCTTTGGCTACGAGATCTCCTGCCGATCGGCTTAGGAAGCATGTTCGCTTTCCTCGCTGGCCGTGCAAACTTGCAATGGGCACGATTGCTGCGCACGGAAACCTCAACACCCGCCTCAAGTCCGCAAGGAATGCGATTTTCTCTGCGAGAGCTTTTCCTAGCCGTTACGCTCGTTGCCGTGATTGCCGCGCTCGTCACATCTTTTGTCAAAGCAATACCACCCCGGTTCGCAGAACACGTTGATGTCGCCCAAGCTCCCTTTGGCCTGCCGCCAGAAGCCAAGGACGTGTCGTATTTTCAGGGGTACCGAGGAACAATTGCGTACGAGTTCACGATCGACGAAGCCGGATTTCGTCGCTGGGTCGAATCAGGAATTGGATCCATCGAAGCGAAGTCTGCTAATGTTTCTCTCGAGCCGATCGAAGGTTCGCATACGATCAGCACCTACCATGCTCTGACTTCAGCCCTTCCCGGCCCAGAGAAAGTGACTCTGACAGATGGGTTGTACTACGGGTGGTCTAAGGAAGATCGCGGAGTTCACGCTGCCTTCGACCGAGTGAGGCAACGGGCATATTACTTTGCACATTATCATTGAGACTGCTAAGGCGAATCCGCCCCAAAAGAAGTTGGTTCTCAGCCTTGCCCGCCAGCCATTTTCCCCGAATAATGGACTTATGAACACGTGTCCATTAAGGGGGCTGTACCATGGTCAAGGCTGCATCGCAACAACTGCTGTTCAATGAAATCGGCAACGACGTCATTGCCCGGCATCTCGACGAGGTGGCCGATCGACTGACGGAGCAGGGAGCCAATCCGTTTCGGGTGGCCGCCTATCGCAAGGCCGCCGCCACGTTGCGAGATATTATACGGCCGCTGCGCGATATCTTGGACGACGAAGGCAAGGCAGGGTTGCTGCGGCTGCCCGGGATCGGCCCTTCGACCGGCCGAGCGATCCAGCAGTTTCTCCAAAAAGGGAGCATGACGCGGCTGGAGCAGTTGCGCGGCACGGCTGCGCCACCGTCGATTTTCACTACGGTTGCTGAGATCGGCCCCAAACTGGCGGCGGAAATTCACGCCCAGCTCCGCATCGAATCGCTGGCCGAGTTGGAAGCCGCTGCCTGGGATGGGCGGCTGGCGCGCGTGCCGGGTATGGGACGCAAACGCATCCAGGCCGTGCGCGAAGCGCTGGCCGGGCGTTTTCGCGGGCCGAGCGATCACGCAGGTCCGCCGAACCATCCCCGACAGATTGATCAGCCACCCGTGGCAGAGTTGCTCAGTATCGACGAAGAATACCGCCGGCTGGCCGAATTGGATCGCTTGCCAAGAATCGCGCCGCGGCGAATGAATCCGCAGCATAAGGCATGGCTGCCGATTCTGCGCGCCAAGCGCGAGTGCGGCCACTTCACCGCCCTCTATTCCAACACCGCCAGGGCGCACGAACTCGGGACGACCAAGGACTGGGTGGTGATCTATCGCGACGTAAGCTCGGACCATGGCGGCCCCGAGCACGGGCAATGGACTGTCATCACATCGAAAATGGGAAAGCTGAAGGGCAAACGCGTGGTCCGGGGTCGTGAACAGGAGTGCGCGGCGTTCTATGTAGCAGGGAATTCTTGCTAGCGAAGCGCCATCGTAGGGTACGCGCAGCGTACCAGATCTTGGTCAACGAGTCGTAACAAGCTAACTTTAGCCGTGTTAGTGATCTATCGGCGAGATTCTTAGCCATGAATTGGTATGCTACGCATACCCTACTTTGGGTCGAAACAAGTGTTGCCGACTGTAATCAGCTTCTCAAACTGCCCAGTGTGGCCGTAGTATTCGCCGTAATAGGTTGAGTACTCCTCCACGAGTTGATCGAAGTACGCCGGACTACGCCTTTCGGGATCGTCACCCGCATAGCGATCGAGAATCACCTGGCTATTTTGCTTCACTCCACGGCGTACTGAGTCTCGCATATTGGCTTCAAACAGATTCGGATTGAGTACTTCGTCTAAATGGTCCGACACGAACATTGCAAAGTATTGGCTGTCGCGTTGAATGTCCTCCCTCAACGCCAGGCGGCCGTTTTCATAGACCAGCATCGGGGGAATAGTTTCGCCGTGCAGAGTCACCGGTTCCCGGAGGTTCAAGTAGAACTTCATGCCCAGGTAGTCGGCGGCCAGATCGGCATTCGAGATCACGCCGGTCGGCAGGCCTCCTAAAATGCCTGTCTCACCGAACAATCCTTGCACGTTGAGGTCCACGGCTCGGCGCATGGCTTTGGCTGGGGGTGTGCCGCGCTCAAGTTGATAGCGATAGCTCCGAAAGCCGACATAACCC
>JAIOPX010000123.1 GCA_021413705.1 Planctomycetota bacterium
CTCCATGCTGGATATGGACGGCGGCTCGCGATTCCTCGGCGAATGTGCCATCGGCGCGAATTATGACATCGCCCGGTACACGCGCAACACGCTCTTCGATGAAAAGATCGGCGGGACGGTGCACTTCGCCCTCGGCTCCGGCTATCCCGAAACCGGCAACAGCAACTCGTCCGGCCTGCACTGGGACATGGTGGTGGACCTGCGCCAGGGCGGACACATCGAGATCGACGGCGTGAAGTTCAGCGAGAACGGAAAGTTCCTGCGCGAGGGCTGGCCGGGGGTCTCGTAGTGCGGGCGAGGGTGCGCCCGGAGCCATTGTGCTGCTGCCACGGGCAGGCCCGTCACCAATTCAGCGTTTCAACCCTCACCCCGCATAACCATGCGGTGATGCCACCCTCTCCCTTCCAGGGAGAGGGTTGAATTGTCAGTGCGACACCTGATACATGAACACATTCACCCCCAGCTTCACCGCATCCTCATCGGCGTACCCGCGGTTGTAGGCCCGCGGGAGTTGCTCCCACCCGGCGCTCAAGCTCAGGCGCGAGTAGATCACCGGCAGCGCCCCATCCATCTCGATCGCCTCCAACACCGGGCTTGACACGTTCGGCTCAAGCTGCTTGCCCATCGGGGCCAGCTTGACCGCGCGCTGGTCGTAGACCAGGTTCATGATGGCATGGTCGGCCGGCAATGTCTTGAGCTTCCGCTCGGGATAGAGCTGCGCTACAAGCTCGCGGAAGGACTTATCGAACTCGCTGTTGCCCACCGCGCAGTCCACCACCATCGCCCCGCCCTGATCCAGGTACTGCCGCAGCCGCTTGATCTCCCCATCTGCCAGTTTGAACTGACGCAGGCCGGTCATGTACAGCACCGGGAAACTGAAAATGTCGCTCTTCTCCAGCTCCACCGGCACGCGCTTGAACTGCACGTTCAGCGTTGTCCCCTGGTCGATGTTCTTCAGGAGATTCGGCAGGCCGTGGGGCGTGGGGTCCCACTCGCCGTTGTGGACGATCTGCCCCAGCACAAGTTGATCCCGCGTGGCATCGGTGGCCTGGTGATAGACCTTCTGGTGATCGAAGAACCGGCCGTACTGATACTCGGCCAGGCAATAGGTGACGATGTTCGACCCCAATTTCAGGGCATCTTCCTGGTCGTACAACGTCCCGCCCTCGATCGGATTCGCGTTGGCGTCCCAGCCGCAGGAGATGTCGATCGGCGAATAAATCACGGCCGCCCGCGTGCCGATGTTCACCGTCTTGAGGATCGGCGGCAGCTTCTTCCACGGATCCTTCCCTTGCCGCACGCGCATCTGCGTGATGTGGTGGAAGGCCGAGTAGATC
>JAIOPX010000124.1 GCA_021413705.1 Planctomycetota bacterium
CTGGCGGACAATTTGCATCACGGCAAACGAAAAATGTTATAGATTCGTTGATGCGTTCCCTAAGTCATTATAGGTCAATACTTTGCGAGTTGGATATTTTTTTGAACTTCTTGGCGGCCAAAGTCGATAATGTGTCGATTCGTGATCGCAAGATATTACGCCACCAGCACTTACAGCTAAATCGGCCTTTTTTAGCTATCTTTGCTAGCTTAACCCGTAGGTCAGGCTATTGCCTGACGGGAAACGGCCTGAGAGGCGTTGACGCTTGGAATAATTGCAAAGATGCCCGGGTTGTGGCATGGTCTCCGACCATGCCGCCGCCTCGACCGAAGGTCTCCACCTCCCTGGAGATGGAGTGCGCGCAGCGCAGGGGAGACCTGCGGTCGGCGGAATGGCACGGTCAGGAGACCGTGCCATACCAACGAATGCCGAACCCCGTCAGGCAATAGCCTGACCTAAGGTTACGGCTGCTTTTCCTCGGTACGCGCTTGCAATTCGCGCAGCACAACGCCGGCTTCCGACTTGACGACCCCTGGCGCAGCGGAGGCTTGCACCTTCTGGATGACCGGTATCAACGACGCCAGATCCGCTTTGGGATTTGCAGCCGCCAATTGATGTGCCGCCCGCAGGCCGTTGAGTTGCAGCCTCGCCTGCTTGGCGGAACGAGCTTTTTCGCTTTCCTCCGTCAGACTTCGCTTGGTCGCAGGATCGATCATCTCGGAGATCAAATCCAATCCCGCAGAGTCACCGTGCCGAGCCAGAGCCAAAGCGGCGTTGTAGTGGACATCGGCCGGCCGGGCCTCGCGGAGAATTTGCTTGAGCCGTTTCACGGCTTCTGGACCGCCAAGCACGCCGAGGCCGAAGGTGCCGGCGTCGGCCACGACCGGCGCCTCATCGGTGCTGGCCCGAATCAGGCTCTGCATTACCCGGGGATCGTTGATAGGCCGGGTGGCCCGCATGTTTTCCGCCAGCAAGGCGAGTGCCTGGAGCGCGGCCACCCGGATTCGCAGTTCGTCCTCGTCCTTGTGCGGGGCGGCGGCCTTCAGCAGCACCGGCAGCGTCTGCTGGGGTGTGCGGAATTGCCCCAAAGCCTGGCAGAGGAAACCGCGGCGCCAGAGGAAACCGCGGCGCTGGACTTCTTCACTGCGCGGATCGCGCTCGTGGCGAACAGGATCCTTCGCCGGAGGCAGAGGTTGGGCCAACAATTCGTCGAGAAACGCGGCCACTTCCTTGGCCAGTTCAGGATCGTTGCGGGCGGTTTCGTTTTGCTGTAATTCTTCCGCCAGGTTGTAGGCCTGCTGCCAACTATTGGCCCGGTTGGCTTTCATGGCTTTGACATACGACGCCGGATTCCCCCCCATGTGCGCCAGCCAATTGAACAACAGCCAGACCAGCACAATGACCAACACCACCAGCGCGGGAATGACGAACAATTGCACGATAAACCCCGCCGTCGGCGGCTGCACCGGGGGCAAATTGCGCTGCGGCGAAAGGTCGTCGGGCTTCTGATCGAGCGTGCTCATGGTGGGGCAGGGGATGGTATGCTGTCCTTGGAAACGGGGTAGTTGTCAGTCTAGACGGGTAGAACATCCGGTCAAGTCGCCCCGCGCAGCCCAGTCATTCTCAACATGCATCTGCTGAACCTCACGTTGCCGACCGCCTCGGAGAACGTCGCGCTGGACGAAGCCCTGCTGCTGGATTCCGAAGCGGGCGATCCCATGTCTGAGCGACTGCGGCTTTGGGAGCCCATGCGGCCCATGGCGGTATTAGGGCGTTCCTCAGTCGCCCAAAGAGAAGTGGACCTGGAAGCCTGCCGGCGCGATGAAGTGCCGGTCGTGAGGCGCGTCAGCGGTGGCTGCACCATCCTTGCCGCCACAGGCTGCCTGATGTATGCCGTGGTGCTCAGTTATGCGCGCCGCCCCGAGTTGCGGGCGATCCATTCCGCACATCGCCATGTGCTCGATGCCTTGGCCACCGTGCTGGGGCGCTGCGCCCCCGGTCTGAAGCGAGCCGGAACGAGCGATTTGGTGCTGGACGATCGCAAAGTTTCTGGCAACAGCCTCCGATGTCAGCGCACCCATCTGCTCTATCATGGCACGCTCCTCTACGACATGCCGTTGGAATGGGTCGCGCGCTATGTCCGCATCCCGCCAAGGGAACCGGACTACCGTGCCAAAAGAGGGCACCAGGAATTTCTCACGAAAATTCCCGCCACGCGCGAGGAAGTGACGGCCGCCGTCGTAGACGCTTTTGACGCCCGCGAGCCGCTGACTCAGTGGCCGCAAGAGCTCGTCCGTCAGTTGGTGGAACAGCGCTATGGGGTTGAGGCCTGGAATCTCCAGGGCCGATTGTGACTCTCCGTGGGTAGCATGGGTGCCATGCCCACGTTTGAGTGAGCTATAGAATGTTATCGCTTATTGCGAGTGAGAATCGTAAGGAAGTCGATTACGTGGGCATGTGGGTTGGGATTGCAAGAGCGCCCTTGAATTCATGCCCACGTCACACCACTTCTGGTGATGACCGGCAGTCCAAAATGACACATTAAATAGTCCTTGCTCTAACGTGGGCATGGCACCCAAGATTGGCGGTTGCCGATCCGGGTGTACTGACGGTTAATATCTTGAGCGCCGACCGGCGTTGTCATTACAGGCCGTGGTGGAGACAATAGATAAGGTCCATTCAGCAGATTTCGGTTCGTTTCATCCCAGCGGAGTTTCGGCGTGCAGATCGTTCGCAATCCTACCCGTGCGGTTCGCATTGGCAGCGTCACTATTGGCGATGGCCATCCCATCGCCGTGCAGAGCATGACGGCCACCTCCACGCGCGACGTGGCGGCCACGTCGGAGCAGGTCAACGCGTTGGCCGCCGCCGGAGCGGACGTGGTGCGGATCGCGGTCGATAGCACGGCGGATGCCACGGCCTTGGCCGAAGTGCGGCAGCGAACCAGCGCCAACCTGTCCGTCGATCTCCAGGAAAACTACCGGCTGGTGGAGCAGGTGGCCCCGCACGTTGATAAGGTGCGCTACAATCCTGGGCACTTGTATCACCACGAACAACAAAAACCCTGGCAAGATAAAGTGGCGCTGATTGCCGACATGGCGGCCCGGCATGGCTGCGCCATTCGCGTCGGCGTCAACTGCGGCTCGGTCGATCCGGCCAAAGCGGCCAAGTTCTCGCACGACGATTCGATCACGCCGATGGTCGAAAGCGCCGTGGAGCATTGCGAGCATCTCGACCGGCTCGGCTTCACTCAATACTGCGTATCGCTCAAGGATTCCGATCCCGCCAAGGTGATCGAGGTCAATCGCCGCTTTGCCGAGGTGCGCCCCGACGTTCCCTTGCACCTGGGCGTGACGGAAGCGGGACTGCCGCCGGATGGGATCATCAAGACTCGTATCGCGCTGGAGCAGCTCATCAGCCGCGGCGTGGGAGACACGATTCGCGTGTCGCTCACGGTTCCCAATAATCGCAAGCCGGAGGAGATTGTCGCCGGGCGAAAGATTTTGGAAGATATTGCCGCCGGTCGGGTGCGGAGCGTCGTCGATTACGGCCTCTCGACCCTCAACATTATCAGTTGCCCCAGTTGCTCCAGGGTCGAGAACGAAGCGTTCGTCGAACTGGCCGAGCAGGTGAAAGAACTCACGCGCTATGCATCCGACCACCGGTTGACGATCGCCGTGATGGGTTGTCGCGTCAACGGCCCCGGCGAAACGGACGACGCCGACCTGGGCCTGTGGTGCGGCCCAAATCATGTCAATTTCAAGCGCGGGCCGGAGTTGCTCGGGGCATTCCCCTACGACGAAATCCTGCCGCGAGTAAAGCACGAACTGGACTTGCTGATCGCGCAGAAGTCTCTGGACACGACATCACGCGGAGCGTGATGGATACTATACGCGCATGTTATGGCACGGTCTCCCGACCGTGCCATTGAGCCGACCGCAGGTCTCCCTACTGCACTGCGCCGTATT
>JAIOPX010000091.1 GCA_021413705.1 Planctomycetota bacterium
CCCCAGGAAGTGGCCGATCTGAAGAAGCAAGGGGAAAAGCAGGCCCAACTGGCCCGCGAGTTCAACAAAATCATGGAGGGGATGCAGAAAACGCGGGCTGAGTTGGAGCAGACCGATCCGCTGGCTGCCCAGTCGCTCGAGGACGCCATGGATCAGGCGCGGGAGAGCGGGCTGGCCCAGAAGATGGCGTCCGCCGGTTCAAAGATCGATCAAAACCAAGTGGCCGACGCCCTGCGTCAGCAGAGCGAAGCAGGCCAGGGTTTGCAGGAAATGCTTGATGTGCTTTCCAACCGTCGCGAGCAGGAACTATCTCGGCTGGTGAAGAAGCTGCGCGAGGCCGAGAGCAAGCTGGCCGAGCTGCGCAAGGAGCAGTCCAAACTGCGCAAAAAAATGAAAGACGCCGCGAAGAAGGCCGACCCCGAAGAGCGCAAGCGGGAGATGCAGCGCCTGGCGCGCGAGCAGCAGGCGCTTCAAAAGGAAGCCAACCGGCTGGCTCGGCAATTGCAGCGGCTCGATGCCCGCCGTGCATCCGAAAAATTGGCTGGCGCTGGGGCCAAGATGGGTAAGTCCGGCCAGCAAAGTGAGGCCGGAGAACAGCAGCAGGCCGAGGATGAGGCGGCAGCCGCCGAGAAAGACCTGGAACAGGCCGAACAGCAATTGGCTCAGGATCGTCGCCAGGCCGAAGTCGATCTGGTGCAGGAGCAACTCGTTCGGCTCAAGGATCAGCTCGATGGTTTGCAGCAACACCAGCAAACCCTGTTGGACGAAACGAAGCGGCTCGAGACACTGCGCAAACAGCAGCAGCGACTGACGCGAGGACAGGAAGTGAGCGTCTCAACACTGGCTCGCAATCAAGCGGGACTGGGACAAGACGTTTCGCAGGCTGCTCGAAAGCTGGCTGCGGCCGAGGGTTTTGGATTGGCCTTGGAAAGAGCGGCGGCCGACATGGCACGAGCCGCCAAATCGCTTTCCCGGCTGAGCACGGGCAACGACTCTCAGCAGGCGCAAAAACGGGCTCTGGGACGGCTGGCGATGGTGCTTGAGTCCCTGAAACAGGACAAGGACGATGATCCTGACATGGAAAATCCCGGCGGCGCTGGTATGCCGCCTATGGGAGGAGAGCAACAACAGCAGCAGCAAGCTGGCGATGGAATTCACACCTTGCAAGAGTTGAAGCTGCTGAAGTTGATGCAACAGGATGTGCGCGAGCAGACGGACGCGCTGGATGCAAGGAAACGCGAAGGAGGCGCTTTGACGGATGACGAGGTTCGTCAACTGGCGGAGCTGGCCGAGGAGCAAAGTCGGCTGGCCGATCTGATGCTCAAATTGCGCGAACCCGCAGCGCCGGCGCCGGAAGACGATCCCGACAAGTTGCCGGGTAAGGATGATCCGGCGAAAATCAAAGAGATGGAAAAGGGAACTGAAGAAGCGGGGGATGGCAATGAGGCGACAGAGTAGGTCCAGTCTGCCGGACTGGACCTTTTAATGAAGTGTTAATACAAGTTCATGCGTAGTATGTTGTGAAAAGTGTCACAACAAGGTTCCCGGCGCGCCGGGACAAGGCGGACCTACTGTCGGAGCAAACATCATGGTTATCTTTCGAACGCTCATGGTCATCGGACTGATGATCGGCGTTGTGCCGTTGCTGGCCGAAGACGTAAAACGCCCCAGCAAGGCCGGTGCTTCTCTCGATGACGAATTGCTCAAACAACTGGACGACACCTTGGAGGATCAGCCCGCCGCCAAGCATGGGCACGACCACGAACATACTCCAGCTGCGGACACTGAGCCGGCTGCGGGGGACAAGCCATCTTCGACCTCTGACGGCGCCAAATCATCCAATCGATCCGCCAAGCCATCGACCGACGAAGAGTTGCTCAAGGAACTCGACTCCCAGGACGACCCATCGGTTGGCCCGAAACAGGAAAAGGCGGCAGCCGACCTGGGCCAGAATGCCGATCCATTGACCCGGATCGGCGCCAAGATGAGGCAGGCCGTGACGCTGATCGACCGCGAAAAACTTTCTGATAAGACAACCTTACTCCAGGACGAGATCGTCAAGGACATCGACGAACTGATCAAGCAGCAGAAAAAGAAAATGCAACAGCAGCAGTCGAGTTCGCAATCGAAGAAAGAGCAGCAATCGTCGCGCTCTCAAGTGAAACCGCAAGGCAAGCAGGCCCAGCAGCAGAAACAAGGACAACAGCCAGGGGGTGGAGGGGAGCAGGAGTCGAAGCAGGCGGCCAAGGAAAGCGAAGACCGAGCGCGTAAAGACCAGCAAAAGGCCGTGAAGCTCGACCCGGCCGCGCAGGATGAGTTGCTTAAGCGCGTGTGGGGCTTGCTGCCCGAGAAAGACCGAGAACAGATGCGGCAAGGCGCCGGCGATGAGTTTTTGCCCGAATACGAATCGCTGATCATTCGCTACTTCCGCAGTTTGGCGGAAGAAGAAGGTTCACGACCATGACCCTATCCCGTCGCAAGTTTCTGTTGCGAGGCGCTACCGCATCGGCAGCTGCGCTCGCGCTGCCGCGTTGGCTGGGGGCGGAGGACGCCGATCCGGAAAAGTCCGGTGGCGTGCTGGTCACCTCCAAGTGCCATGCGGCCATCGAGGCCGGATTAGCTTTTCTCGCTTCGCGGCAGCAGCCGGACGGTGCATTCGGCTCCGGCGGTTACAGCCGTAATGTGGCCGTGGCCGGGCTTTGCGGATTGGCATTCATGTCCGGCGGCAGCACGCCAGGACGCGGCACGTATGGTCGCGAAGTCACTCGCACGATTCGCTTTATTCTGGATAACACCGAGGAAAGCGGCTTCATTGTCGAGCCGGGCGCCACCAGCCACGGCCCCATGTATGGGCACGGCTTCGCAACGCTCTTTCTCGGCGAGTGCTATGGAATGTCGCAAAATCGCGAACTCCGCACCAAGCTGATCAAGGCCGTCAAGCTGATCATAAACACGCAGAACCGCGAGGGAGGCTGGCGCTATCATCCGCAACCTTCCGACGCCGATATTTCGGTCACCGTTTGCCAGATCATGGCGCTGCGGGCGGCCCGCAATGCCGGCATCTATGTCCCCAACGAGACCATCGAGCGGTGTATCGAATACGTCAAGCAAAGCCAGAATGCCGACGGCGGCTTCCGCTACATGCTTCAAGGGGGCCAAAGCCAGTTCCCGCGCTCAGCAGCCGGAGTGGTCGCGCTGCAAAGCGCCGGCGTCTACGATTCGCCCGAGGTCAAACGGGGTATGAAGTATCTGTTCGATTTTCTCCCCCGCCTGGGTCGCATCCACGAAAGCCATTATTTCTACGGCCACTACTATGCCGTGCAGGCTATGTGGCACGCCGGCGGCCACTTTTGGGCCTCCTGGTATCCCGCCGTTCGCGACGAGCTGCTGACGCTGCAGCGTCCCAATGGTTCCTGGATGGATTCGATCTGTCAGGAATATGGCACCGCCATGGCCTGCCTCGTGTTGCAGGTACCCAACAACATGCTGCCGATCTTTCAACGATGAGGATGTGCGATGCCACTGCTTGACAGACGCCGCTTTCAGTATTCGCTGAAGGATGCGGTCCAATCGGCGTCTGTCAAGCAGTGCCACGCGTGGCGGCTGCTGATGGCTGCGGTCCTTATAGCAATTCTCGGTGCTACCGCGCAAGCTGCCGAGCCCCTCTCCTCGATGGCCGTGCCGCGCGACGGAGTATCCTTTCCGGCTACGCTGCTGCGCGTCGAAGCCGATGGCCGGATCATGCTGGGCGTCGATGGAAAACCGCGGACTCTCGCCGCCGACCAGTGGATTCGCTGGGGATCGCCGGCCGCGCTAGCCGCCGGCGGGCCGGTGGTCCTGGCCGCGGATGGCAGCGTGTTGCCCGTGGATCAACAGCTTGAACCCCTGGTGCTCAAGGGAGAAAAGCTCTCCTGCGACACGCGGCGCTTGGGCCGTTTGGAATTGCCGCTGGGCTCGGTCCGCGGAGTCATCTTCCATGGACCGCTGCGGTCGTTGGAGGCCGATCTGCTGACGCGACAGATCGTCGAAGCCGGAGGCAATTCCGACCAACTCATCCTGGACAATGGAGACCGGCTCTCGGGCAATCTTGCCGAGTTGGGAGCCGATAAACTCAAACTGGAAGTAGAAGGCCGCAGCCTGGAGTTGGAGGTCCGCAACGTCGTGGCCATCATCTTTAATCCGACTTTGACGCGGACTGCAAAACCGAGCGGCCGGCGGCTGATGGTTGGCCTCTCCGATGGCTCGCGTCTGCATTGCACGGCGGCGGCCAGCACAGGTACGACTCTGTCCATGGCAACAGTCAGCGGGTTGGAACTAAAAACCTCGCTGGCCAACGTAGTCTGGCTTCAGCCGCTGGGGCGCGACGTTACCTACCTCTCCGATCTGGAAGCGGCCGGCTTTCGCCACACGCCGTACCTGTCCTTGAGTTGGCCTTACCACCGTGACCGCAACGTCCAAGGAGGCCAACTGCGCAGCGGTGGCCGAGCGTATCTCAAAGGTCTCGGATTGC
>JAIOPX010000092.1 GCA_021413705.1 Planctomycetota bacterium
CATCGTCGCGGTAAAAGACAACGTTTCCAAGTGCTATCTGTTCCCTGCGAATCTGGAAACGCTCCGGCAATTCAGGAAACTTATGGAAGGCAAAATCACCCGATTGGGTGGTAGAAAGGGGCATCAAGATGCATGATCCAAGAACTTCTCCAGATCGAGGTCGACCACCACGGTCCGCCCCTCGGCCACATACGCGCTGGCTTGAGCCAAGGCGTCGTGGGCTCCGCGTCCAGACCGAAAGCCGTAGCTCGACGGCGAGAACGTCGGATCTAGGTATTTCTCCAACACCTGCAGGATGGCCTGCTGAACGAGACGATCCACCACCGTCGGAATGCCCAATTGCCGCATTCCGCCGCCCGGCTTCGGGATTTCCACCCCGCGAACCGGCTGTGGCTCGTACGTCCCCTCCAACAGCGAAGACAAGAAACTTTCCCGGTGGCTGCGAATCCAGGCCGACAGTTCCTTGACGGTCATGCCGTCAACGCCCGCCGCGCCTGCGTTCGAGACCACTCGGGAATAAGCTCGGTTCAAGTTGCTCGGACCAGCCACTTCCTCCATCAGGTTTACGGTCAAGGCTCGTGCTGGCGCCGACGCCGCGGACGATTGTGGCTCCTCGAACCGGACAGATCGGATGCGGTCCTCTCCATCCCGGCCGGGGCGCAGACTCTCCGCCCATTCCTCGAAGAGAAACGGTTGGTAGAAGCCGCCTTGCTGCCGCTCCACGTCCATCGAGTCGACTCCGACTGCTCCTTGCATCAACGAATTCGGCCCTTTGCGACGAGCCCACCTCGCCGCTACTACGGCCTCTGCTGACTTCTCCCGTCCCCTCTCGCGACGTCGCCGCCGCAATAGCGTCGTGGTCTTGGCAGACCTGTCTTCGCAGAACGGGAGATCTCCCAGGTTAAGTTGTTGAGTCTTTCCCTCGGGCCTCGCCGGATCTACCCTGCCACGCTTGCCGAGTGAATATCGGGCGTCCGCGTCTATTGCCGCGTTACCCGCGTGGCCGGCCTTGTATCCGGTTTCTGTTCGTCGAGTCCGAGTTTTGGCGTCGGCTCCCTTCAGATTCCGCCTCGCGGCGGACACCCTGGCCTAGCCTCGCGGTTCCGTCCACCACGGCCCGCAGAGAACTTGCATCTCCGAGACTCAAAACATTGCCTGGCAAACAAAAAGGAACGCGACCGGGGCAGGGTCGCGTTCCTTCAAAAGCGCTTCGGACGTTATTGGCCGGGAGCGGGGCGGATCGGAGAGGGCGCCCCACCCGCGGGACGAGCCGCCGGTTGTTGAGGCTGGCCGCCGCCGCGAAGACGCTTTTGGAAATCAAGTTCCAGCGAGCCGTACGCGTTTTCGTGCTGGGTCACGACGCCATAAAGGGCGTTGAGCAAACGCTTGGCCGTGAAGAAGTTCATGACGACGCGATGCGTGAGCTTGATCGGCTCGGCGGGCGTCGGCGTGAGAGTCGGATTGAGACCGAAATCGAGGACCAATTCTTCGGGGGTGACATTCACCCGGCAGAAATTGGTGTAAACCGTCGAGAGAGCGGCGGCGTCGGTCGGGAATTGAACCTGTTGACCTTGCGGGGCCGCGGCCGGTTGTGCTTCTTCAGACATGGGTGCCTTTCTCCTTCAGAGAGTATGCAAATGAGAACGAGCGTGGGATCGGATTCTGTCGACCCGCTCATCATTGGTCTCGCAACGATTTTGCGGGTTCGCTAAGCTAGGAAGAAGAATCGGAACCGCTGTCCGCAAAATTTTCAGAAATCGGCCAACTCGTCTAGCCTTTAAAATGGGGAATCCAGTAAGATTTTCCCAATGAAGACGACGATACAGGACCATCCGGTCAACGAGCAACTGGTTTTGGACAACCCCCGGCCCGAGTCAAGGAAGACCGCCATGGCCCACGGCAAGCCCTTCTGGACGCTTCGCGTCCACGAGAAACGCGACGTGCTCGTCGCCCGACAGAAAGCCCGGCAAATCGCGCATTTGCTGCACTTCCCGCCGCTGGAAGAAGCATGCATTGCCGCCGGGACCTTCGCCGTCGCCGCCCAGGCCCGCGATCATTACGAGATCTGCGACCTGTGCTTTCAGTTGGATCACCATCAGTTGGTGGTGTTCGCGAAGCCGCTCGGGGACGAACCAAGTGTCCCGTCGGCCAAGTCGCTGATGAAGCTGGCGAAGCCGGTGCCCGATGCGGCGCGTGGATACTCGGTCGACGAACTGGCCTTCTTGATCGGCCGGATCAACGATCAGGCGCCCGCCGACCTGTTCGGCGACCTGAGCAAGCAAAACCAGGAGATCCTGCTTCTTCTGCATCTCCTGAATCACCCAGCCGACCAGCTGGGGCAGAAATCGACCTCGGCGGCATGAGGTTTCGAAGTCGTTTCGGATGGTGAACGAAACCCCGAAGAGCAAAATATTTTCGAGAGGCGACCCCCACTGAAGGCGACGACGACCCTCCCCATCTCTCAAAACCGGCCAAATTTCGCGGTTTGACGCACTCCCGACGACCTTGTCGAGAGTTCGTGAAACATTTCACTTTTTTCGCGAGAAACACTTGTATTGGCTGGATGCGGCTTTTATAATCCATCGATCTTATAAGTGTCAGGGTAGCTCACCGGTCGCGGCGTCAGCCGCACGAGCAGCCGGGGAGAAGCCTCAAGGATCGAGGCTTCGGAAGCTGGCAAGGATTGCTTCCCGTTCACCGCTACGTAGCTCTTTCTGAAGGGAAGTAGATCAATGAAAACCAAGCGCAAACGTGCCGAGGCCGAACAGCAGCAGCCCGAGATTTCGATTTCTCTCGACCCCACGACGACGATTTTTTCCTCCGACCTGCTCACTCCCGAAGAAGAACGCGAGCTTCTCGCGACCTTCTGGGAAATGAAGAACGACCTCGTTCGCCTGATGATCCGGCATTTCCCCAAGCTGCGGGCGCACCGCCCCGCCCTTGAGCCTTGGCCAATGGCGCAGTTCATTCGCGATTATTGCGACGTCGAACAGCGCAGCAAGCCCGAGCTTCGCCGGACGTACGACCGCTACATCCATTGCAAGCATCGCCTCGCGTCGGCGAACATCCGTCTCGCGGCTCACGTCGCGAAGCGGTTCCGTCATCATGCTCTGGGCTATTCGGATCTGTTGCAAGAAGCCGTCTGCGGCCTGATGCAAGCCATCGACCGTTTCGACGTTTCGCACGGC
>JAIOPX010000093.1 GCA_021413705.1 Planctomycetota bacterium
AGCCCTGTGACGACGACTCGTCGTTTCATGGCCGGTTTCCGTCAGGATTTGGCTGCTTGAGCCTCGATGTGCTTCACCGCTTCGCCGATGGTTTGAATCTTTTCCGCGGCGTCGTCGGGAATTGTGATGTCGAACTCTTCTTCCAACTCCATCACCAGCTCGACCGTGTCGAGCGAATCGGCACCCAGATCGTTGACGAAATGGGTTTCCATGGTGATTTTTTCTTTATCGGCGCCAAGTTGCTCGGCTACGATATCAATGACTCGTTCTTGAACTGAGGCCACCTTCCCGATCCTCCAAAAATCCTGGGTGCCGTGAGCGACGCAGCTACGCGCCGCGAAGTGACTACGGATATTGATCTGAAACTGCCCCCAAATTACACACGCCTGGTATCTCGACGGAGGCAGTTTGCTGAAGCCTATGAGACTAGGTAGTCTCCGTCGGGAAAAACAAGGTATACCGACTTTCCTTCTGAATGTCTATATCGGGGATTTAAGCTGTCATCCCCCCATCCACGACCAAAACCTGCCCCGTAATGTACGCCGCCGCGTCGCTGGCCAAAAACAGCACCAAATCGGCCACTTCGGCCGGAGTGCCTAACCTATTGGCAGGTATACGCTTCTTGGCCTCGCCAAGGATCGCCTCCCCCAGTTTGGCCGCCATGTCTGTCTCAATAAAGCCCGGAGCCACGGCGTTGACCGTGATCTTCCGCTTGGCTAGCTCCCGGGCAACGGTCTGCGTAAACCCGATCAGCGCCGCCTTCGAGGCAGAATAATTGCACTGGCCAGGGTTGCCTACCAGCCCCGAGACACTGGAAATGTTAATGATCCGGCCATGCCGCTGCGACATCATCGGCCGCGTGGCCGCCCTGGTGAACAAAAACGTCCCGCGGAGATTGGTGTTGATCACGTCATCCCATTCTTGATCGCTCATGCGTGGAATGAGAGTGTCGCGCGTGATGCCGGCGTTGTTGACCAGGATGTCGAGCCGCTCCCACCGGGTCAGCACGTCCTCGACCACTTTATCCACGCTGGCCGAATCAGTCACGTCGCAGGTCAGCGCCTCGGCCGTGCCACCGGCTTGGCGGATCGAATCGACCACCGCCGCCAGCTTGTCGGCATTGCGAGCCACACAGGCCACCTTGGCTCCAGATCCGGCCAGTCGCTGCGCCATCGCCATCCCCAAGCCTTGGGAAGCACCCGTGACCAGGGCCGTTTGTCCGTTCAACTCGACGCGCAGGCTGCTTGTTGTTTGGGCGCTACTCATGGTTAAACCTCCACTCCTTCGCAATTCACCTTGCGATCGATTCGTTTCAATAGCCCGCGCAAAACGCGCCCCGGGCCGACCTCGTAGTACAGATCGAAACTCTGAGCCATCAACCAGCGCATCGATTCTTCCCATCGCACGGGCGCGGTCAACTGGGTCAGCAGCAACTTGCGGATCTCTTCGGGATCGTCGTGCGGCTTGGCATCGACATTGGAAATCACCGGTATTCGGGGCTTTTTCAGCTTCACGCTGGCCAACGCGGCGGAAAGTCGCTCCGCCGCCGGGGCCATGATCGACGTATGGAAGGCGCCCGCCACGGGCAGCGGAATGGTCTTCATCGCGCCTGCCGCCGGGGCCATCTCGGCCAACCGAACGCACGCCTCTTTGTCGCCGGAGACCACGATATTTCCAGGGCAGAGATAGTTGGCTACCTGAAGCACATTCTCGCCGCGGGCCTGATCGCAGAGCGACTCGACCGCCCACGTTTCCAGCCCCAATACACTGACCATCCCGCTGGGAATCGCATCGGCCGCCTCCTGCATCGCCGCGCCGCGCTCGGCGACCAGCTTCAATCCCGAAGTGAAATCCATCGCACCGGCAAAGACGAGCGCCGTGTATTCGCCCAGGCTCAGTCCTGCCGCCGCCGCCACGGTCTTGACGATCTCGGGTCGCTCGGCCCGCATCCACTCCAGCGCCGCCAGACTGGTGACGAACAACGCCGGTTGGCTGCGAATGGTGGAGTCGAGTTCCGCGGCCGGGCCGTTGAAACAGAGTGCCGCCAAGTCGTAACCCAGCACTTGGGTGGCTTGCTGAAACAGATCGCGGGCAGCGGGAAGCGTCTCGACGAGCCGCGCGCCCATGCCGACAGATTGTGCCCCTTGGCCGGGAAAGAGAAATACCGTCTTGCTCACGATGCCGACCCTTGCTGCCGATCGATCACTCTTCGGTCTCGACGATCGTGCGACCCATGTAATGTCCGCAATTGGGGCACACGACGTGCGTGGGCAAAGCCGTGCTGCACTTGGAACAGTAGGTTAACTGTTTGGGGTGCTTGGCGTGGTGCGACCGGCGGCTCCGGGTGCGAGCGTTGGATTGTCTGCGTTTGGGTACGGCCATGGCATAATTCCTCGTGAACCTGGAGCCGGAAGCGCCCTCAGGGAAACGAATCATCGTATGTTCCCCTGCCGGGTGGTGTCAATGGGATGAAAAACAGCGATTTGCCAGGCAAGCGGGGGGTCTCCGTGCAAATAGCTCGATAATGCGGGGAATCCTCTGGCCTGCAGTAGCATGGGCTTCCAGCCCGTGTCCGCAACACTAGCCCGACGCGCGAGCGAGGGGAGTATCTCCCTCCCCCTAGCATGGGCTTCCAGCCCGTGACCAACGAGCAATTGAGCCGCATGGCGATAGACACCGGTTCTTCCTCTCCTTCTGGGCACGCGTGCGACTCCCACTCCCTAGGCCCGCAGGGTCGGCAACATAATAGCCCAGGCCAGAGTGCATCGCGGCCCCGCCGCGATAAGCGCCGGCCTGGGTAATGTTTACAACACGATCTCTTCCCTCGGCTGCTGGTGCGGCGACGTCGCCGCACCAGCAGCCGAGGGAAAATGTTTGTCGGTCGCAAACCCAGGGCGGCACTCATTGCGGCGAGGGCGCCTCAATTCATTCTGCCCCGGGCTATATTGTTTAGCCACGTTGTGGCCGTCGTCACGCTAAATGCCCGAAAGTTCTAACTGTGTCCTGTTGCTCCGGCAGGGTGGTATAATCCACGAATCATTCCATTATGTGAGGGGACACAGAGCTGTAATGACACTTCCAAAAAATGGGCGACGCAGCATCACGGTCGATGGCGCAGAATTCCACTACATGATTGCGTTTGAACGCTCGGAGCGAGCCGTCATTCAGCACGCGTCAGGGCGTGGCGCATGCCTGTTCGTGTTCCCGCATGCCATCATGAAGCCAAGCCATGTGGCGGAAGCGATCCGCTTCGGAATATCAAAAGGCTGGACGCCGAACCACCAAGGAGACGATTGCTGGATTGCATTTGACATCAATGCCCAAGACGGGCCTTTGTTTGAGCATATTGCCCCTGACGACTATCGGGTTGTTACGTATTCAACGAACGGAAGAATTCCTGAAGGAATTGATCCTTCGCGCTTTCCTGACACCCGCAAGTGGTACGAGCGGTAACTCGCCAACTAAGGCCCCTTGCGCTGGCATCAGACGGCGCGCAAAAGTTCTGCCCGAAATGTCGACGCTGACTGCCCAAAAAATTCTAACCGTGTCCTGTTTCCCGGACACCGAAGTCGAGGCCCTCTACCCGCTTCTCCGTTCCGGGAGGATGCGGTTCAAACAGCCCCTAATTCGACACCGAGGACATTTCGCAGCGAAGAGTGCGATTCGCGAGATACAATGTCGTAAAGGACGGCGCCGGCTGCTGGCAACAAAGACAATTGTTAGCATTCTTCTCGCGTGGCATAAAAGGAGACTCGATTTTGAAGATGCCTTCACCGGAAACTGCGGTCCGTGACGCGATACGGCATTGGTCAAGGCTGCCCGAACTGTCCGAGTTTGCAACTCAGCGACATGGATTCAGCAACTCGGACGGCGGATTCGGTGTTA
>JAIOPX010000094.1 GCA_021413705.1 Planctomycetota bacterium
CGAGCATTTGGCGCTGCATTTGCCTTCGCTGCTCGGCGGTCATGTTCTGCCAATTGCCCGGCGGTCCGAAGGGACGGTTACCCGGGCCACCTCGGCCCGGCGCCGCGCCTGGGCCGGAGTTCGTATTGCCCGCGGGAGCACGAGCGTCAGGAGGACCAGCAGGTGGTGAACCCCCAGGCGGTGAACCGCCAGGCGGCGGACCTCCTGGCGGGGGACCGAAGGGGAATCCGCCCCCCGCTTTTCGTCGAGCCTCCTGCTCATCAATTTCCTTGTCGAGCGCGGCGGTTTGCTCCTCGGAGGAGAGGGCAAAGAATTTTTTCATCTTCTCACCCATCTGCCGGCTGAAGCCTTCGTGCATTGCCTGCGCAGCCTGTTTGCGTTCCGCTTCCGTGAGCGCGTCCATTTTCTCACGCATCTGCTCGAAACCAGCGCGGCGCTCCTCCGGTGAAGGAATTTTTGCGTCCGCAGCCGGGGCGAACATTTTCTGCTGCATTTCCGTCTGGAGTTTTTTGACTTCCAACAACTGGGGACTTTCCCGGACCGGCCAATACCAGAAGCCGAGCCCCAGCAGGGCCACCAACACACCCGTCCCAAGTCCCAGCCATGCTTTCCAACGCATAGTAATGATACTCCTTGCCTCGATATGCAAGCCTGTTCCGTTCGGTTAACGATTCGCGTCGATGCCCCCATTTGCAATTATAACCTCGGACCGCGCCGAAGTGCTATCCGATCGTAGCATGAACTTTATTCGAGACGCCCTCACGGTGAATGCTGGTAGTTTCGTCGAATCTTCGCTTCGAGCGCAAACTTTTTTCGCGGCGTCGTCCGACTACACTCATCCGCGCTCGCTTGCGCGTTTCAATTCTCAACATATCCGCTTGTCAACCCTCCCGGTTGTGAAGCTCGACCGGCTCTCTGGGGTGGTTTGCGACGAACTTGCATGAACTCTACAATCGGCGGCACGCTGGCCGAACGTCTCCCCGACTGAGGCCGGCACGGAAGAGAGATTGTCGTAGAGAGAGATTCCGCTCGGGCTGCCCACGTTGGGTCATGCCAGGCTTCCCCAAGCCGTGCCCGAGCACTCGAAACTCGTGCAAACCCCGGAGGTAATTTCCATGCACGGTCGCACTATCGACCCATGGTGCCGTAGCACTATCGACTCGTTTCTGCCGTCCCCGTACGCCGCTAACTTCAAAGGAGGACTTATGAAGTCCCTGATCTTCACCGTACTTTCGCTGCAACTGCTCCTGGTCTCGCAACTCCATGCCGCTACCGACGCGCTGGATGAAGTGAACGCGGTCCGCGAGAAACGAGGGCTGCCGAAGTTCGTTCGCGACGAAGGATTGTCGAAAGCCGCGGAAAAATGCGCCGACTTCCGCGCATCCAAACTCATTGCCGGCCACACGTCGAACGATTTTTCGTTCGTGCCGGCCGGATCGAGTGCTTCCGCCGCAGGCTGTGCCGCCTGGTCGGAGTCGTTGGGCTGGGGAGCCTGCTGCACTTATGAGAGCTACAAACACGCCGGTGCCGCCTGGGCAAAAGGTCGCGACGGCCGGCGCTATATGCATCTCTTCGTCCGTGGCGGCGGTGATGGGGGCGGAAGCACGTATCAGAATGCGAGCTACGGTCGCCGTGGCCGGAGGTAAATGAAGCCCACGCAAGGCAAACTCATCGCGGTCGCAAGGCCGCGATGAGTTTGTCGCGGGCAACGTAGGGTATCAATTTCAGTCTTGTGCCGCCGCAGCAGCGTGCAACTGCTTCATGTGGTGAAAATATCCGGCGATGAACTCGGACAGTTCCTTCTCGCTGGCTACCGGATCAACCAACAGCGATGCGGCCGGAGTGTCGTCGGTGCGAGACGCGGTGGGCAAACCCTTGACCGCTTCCACTCGTTCAGGAATCGTAGGGTGCGAGGCGAACAGCGAACTCTTGCGGCCAATCGCCTCGCGGTAGGCTTTCTCTCGGTTGCCGTCTTCAGGGTTCTCCGCTTCATAATCTCGGTACGCACCATAGATGTTCTCGCACATCTGGTCCGATTCCAGCAAATGCACCACGTTGTTGTACATCAGCGACTCGGAGTATGAGCCGCGCGTGGCTACCATCGTCAGCGCCTGGCCGAACACGTTGGAGCCATAAAGACTGGCCGCCATGCGGTCGGCAAGATACTCCCGCGACCGCGAAAACCCGGCGGCCATCATCGAGTAGGCCCGCCAATAGAGATAGATAAACCAAAAGAATGGGTTCACGTAGCTTAGCTTTCCCCCTGCGCCGCCGATGCCGGCCAACGACTGTTCGATCGACGCGGTCACCTGGAAGATAAAGCGGCTGAAGAAAGTGTCGCCGTGGCTGAAGTGTGCATACTCGTGTGCCAGCACGGATCGCAACTCGTCGGCGGTGAGAAACTGGAGGCTGGAGAGTCCCAACGTCAACACGCGGTTCTTCGCGCCGAACAGCCCGAACGGCCCTCGCCCCGTTTGATGCACGCCGATGTCCGACCCCGGAGCCAGATAGACCTCGTCCACGGGCCGAGTATCCACCCGTCGGGCCACTTCGTCGAGCATCTCGTAGAGCCGCGGCTCCTGTGCTCGGGTCTTGAGTATCCCGAACCCTTCACGGTTCATCCGCACGAACAGACTCTTGATGACCGACCCGGCCATCACCAAACCCAGGATGGCGATGATCACAAACAGTTTGATCGGCACATGCCCGGTCAGCAGGATCAGATAGAGCAGCCCGGCGGTCCCGGCGAGCAGGCCGACGACGACAAATGGCACGGCCACGTAAAACAACACCAGCCCGATGACCAACAACAGCGCATAGGCCTTGGCCAGCAGCGACTCCCGGGTGGAGCGAGCCACTTGGCCAAACTGGATCAGTTTCGTAGGCTCGGCGCCGGCCAATTGCAGAGCGTGGGCTCCCCGCGTAAACGGCGCCAGCAGCAGGGCCAGCAGGACCATGGCGATCATGATCACGGCGTAAACCGCGGCAAACACCACGCCGCCGTAGAGGCCCGTCTCAAGCCAGGATGGCGCGCCGAACTCCTCGATCTTGTCAACGATGTCCTTCGTCAGAACGGTTTCCGGTTCGACGCCGAGCGCCCGGGCGCGATGCAGTTCGGCTCTCGCCGCGCGTGCGTCGTCGTTCATGGCCAGCGCGATGGCGTGAAGGCAGGCCAGCCGGCCATCCTGGGGAAACTTGTCGCAAAGCCGTCCGATTTCGGGAGCCACCGAGGGGTCGTTCGTTTTGCTTTTCATGGCGCCTTGCAGCAGGCACTGGGCGAAGCCGAGCGCGACGCCATCATCCTCCGGCTCCTCCTGCATGGCCTTGCGGAACTCGGTCACGGCCTCGCCGAAGTTTTCTTTCATCATGGCGGCCTGACCGCGAATTGCACTGAGTGGCAGATCGGGATCGAGTCGCGCGGCTTCGGCCAATTCCCGTTCGGCCTCCGCACGGCGAGAGCCTCCGGCGTCATCCTGAATCAGCAGGACCAGAGCCAGGTTTCGGTGCGAGCGGGAAAACTTGGGATCGAGCTTGAGACTGCGCCGCAGCGACACCTCGGCCATGGCCGCGTTCTGCTTGGCC
The DNA here is from genome assembly GCA_021413705.1 of Planctomycetota bacterium. Taxonomy (GTDB): domain Bacteria; phylum Planctomycetota; class Planctomycetia; order Pirellulales; family UBA7805; genus JAIOPX01. The sequence goes on from JAIOPX010000094.1 coordinate 3,583, forward strand.
CCGGCCCCGTCTTTGGCCCCGTCCTTGGCGCCATAGAGTTGGGCGCTGCCGAGCAAGTACCAGGCGACTGCGTCATTCGCCAGCGGCCCGGTCAACGTGCCGCGATCGCCCCCCTGCTCGAGCATAAACTTGCGAGCCGCCTCATAGGCTGGGTCGGCGGCGTGGTTCTTCAGCACAATCCATTGCAACAACCGAGGCCGCCACTTGGGCCAGGTCTCCAAGCTGAACGGTTCCGAGCTCAGCAACTGCTTGACCTCTGCGTCGGTCGGCGGAGCATCGGCCGCCTTAGCCGCATCGGCAAATACCAACGGCATGGCGACGATCGCCCAAGAAAATGAAACCAGGAGAACTCGATTCCAGAGAATCGCCGGCGCGAATAGTGCCGCCATCAGATGGCCCCCGCAGATATGGTTTTGGAATGTTGTCCCGACGCATACCCTGGCGACGGGGTGAATGGAAAATAGTTTACCCGGACGGAAAGTTGGAGTACAGCCTTCAGGCGGCATTTTGCAAAGCAGGCTGAAGCCTGGACTCCAACGGTCATTACCTGACAAATCCTCGGCGGCCGGCGGGGCCGAGAATCAGCCAGGCTCGGCCGAGGATTTGCTCGGGTATAACAGGTGGATTGAAGCGGCTGTCGTCGGCGTCTTTGGTCTCGTCGCCCAGTACGTAGTAACCGCGGCCGCAGGAGACCGGCTTGCCGTCCATCAGGTTGCCGTAGGGGAGATAGTGATTGCGCAAGAGCGGCAACTCGGCAGGAGGGGGCGTCTCGTGGCCGTCGATCAGGATCGTGCCGTCGCGGCGCATGGTGATGCTCTCGCCCGGTAGTCCGACGATCCGTTTCATGATGCGATTGCCGTTTTCATGGCGAAACGCAAGAACTTCCCAGCGACGGGGGGAACGAAACCAATAGCTCACTCGCTCGCTTAGCACCCGGTCGCCTTCGTCCCAATGGTTACCCTGGAGCGTGGGAGACATGGAGTCGGAGACCATGCGCGAATAGTCGAAACCGGCGAGGTAGATGAGCGTCACGAGCCCGACGGCGGCGAGGGAGTACACTACTAGACGCCATAGAAAGCGAAGCGTCCTGGAATGAATCAATCGATTCACCGCGCCGTTCATGCTTGCTCATCCGTTCGGCTGCTGCGGACCAACGGAGTTCTCCGACACGATGGGCTGCTGGTGGATCGCTTCGATATCGGCGTCGATCTGCTGCTTGCGCTCCTCCCACTTCAGCCGCGAAGAGCGCGTGGCGCCTCGGCAGGACGAGACCGAGACTCCAAGCAGAGCGTAAACAGCCGACCCGGCCGCGGCGATCGAAACAACCGCCATCGCGATCTTGGGAAATCGGCTTTTGCCAGGGACGGGCTGAGGCGGCCCCGTGGTATCAAAGTCACGGGGGACTGCACTGTGCGAAGAGTCTGCGGATGATGCTTGATGAGGAGCGTCTGACAGACCATCGTCGGGTTCATGCGAGGAATCAGAGTCGGTATTCATATTCAGTCTCCATGAGAAACCAGGGCAGGCACGCGAGCTTCGCACAGAACGTCGAGGACACGAGCCGTTTCACGAAAACAAACGCGATCCAGCAGGCAGAGCAGGGCGTCGGGCCGCCGTGCATCACCCGTGCGGATGAAGTTGCTGCAACGGCAACTGGTGGCGCACTGCGACTGAATCGCACATTGGAAGCATTCTGCCGTTCCTGTTGCGCCAGAAGCCTGCGGCAGGAAGGAGCCGGGAGCCAACACATGCCCCGGCAGGCGGGCCATGTTATCGGGCGCGTCGGCCCCCATGACTCGTTCGCAGGGGTACAAATTGCCGGCGGGGGAGACGGCGATCTGTCCGTTGCCGTAGCTACAGCGAGCCGACGGCTCGGATTCGCAGCCGAGCAAGTGCGCGGCCTTGGCGTCGAACCAGCCGACGCCGAAATCGGGCAGGCCATCGCGCCATACGTCGGCTGCGCGGGCCAGCGCTTTCTCCAAGCACTGCGCATCGGCGGCAGTCCAGGTGGCCCAGAGGTCGAGTGATGGGTCAATGTGTGTGACTCCTTGCTGGCGAAGCCAGGCAATGCCGTCGGGAAACTCGGCCACAGAGTCCGGGCGCACGACCATGACGACGCGCGGTTCGCACCCCGCGTCCAGCAGCCGCTGAATCGTTTCCAGCACCCGGGCAGAGCTGCCGCGCCCATCCGGACCGCGACGATGGCGATCGTGAATCCCAGGAAGTCCGTCGTGACTGATGTGCAGGTTCAGGTCTGGCATGCATAGCACGCGCCAAGCCTCGGGATCGATCACGGTGCCATTGGTCGTCAAACCGAAGCGCAGTTGGAGGCCGGCGCGCTGCGTTTCGTCCTGGGCCAACGCAATCATGTCCGTGACGAGACGAGATTCGAGGAGCGGCTCGCCCCCGAAGAAACCGAGTTCCAGCAGACCACCGGGCCGGAGGGAGGCCACCGCACGCTGAATTGCCGCGACGGCCACCTCCCGCGACATGGGGCGATTGAGCTTGGCGCCCGTGTAGCAATAGTGGCAGCGCAGATTGCAGGCGTGGTTGACTGCCAGCACGAGATCGAATGTCTCGTACATCCTCTGTTCCTCACGGTTCGCCGGCGGCAATCTGCGCAACTTCGCCAACCGGAATCGGTGTAACTACTCCGCTGGACAAGGGGCAACCGATGGTCGTATGGGGGACCACGGATGCCCTGGATAGCGGAGGCCTCTTACGGGATCCTACCAAGTGAGCGGGGCAGGTGGCAAGGAAAATGTTGACGGATTGGCTGAATGCTCCTCGACGTGCTAAAATGGCATATGAGGTTGATAACTATGATTTCGATTCAGATTGATCAATACACCGCTGCAATGCTTGAGCAGCAGGCTCAGTCCCGAGGAATCAGCGTGGCTGAGTATCTGCGCTCCCTTGTGCCACCGCCGAGTTCTACCGTCCGCCCGCGTTGGGACGAACTCGAAGCAGAGATCGTAGCCCTCAGTACTGCGGGTGAAGCACGAGCCGCTGATTTCTCTCGTGCTGATATTTACCTCGATCACGATTAGCTCAATGGATGGGGCCGCCTCTCTGCGCTGCGATCTACGCCAGCTGCATCTGATAAATCCACTGCTCAAAAGAATTGCCGGAAGTAGGTTCGAGCTTCCTCCTCGATGAACACCGCGTTCGCCCGTCCACTGCTACCCCAGTTCCATCCCGTATCGGTACCGTTGAGGTAGAGAAACTCGATGACGTCGGCATCTGAGACCGCTTCGGAAAGCAACGAGATTATCTGTTGCTTCTGTACCGTAATGTCATGCTTGTACTCTGTGTAAAAAATATATCTCCCCCGGAGCATGAACGGTGTCCAAGCGGACTCCTGTGGTGCGGTTGCCTGATACGTATACGCATAGATGTCCAGAAGTTCGACTAAGCCGATACGCCATTTGGCGCTCGGATGAAAATCGATCACAAGGCTGCGGGTTCGGCAATCATGCTGCCCGCACGTTTGGAGTTCAATCAGTTCGCCTGCTGTCACATGCCAGCCTCGAGCGGTTGGCCTGCCGCGCCTCACCCATGCCGAGTAAATGAGGTTGTATCCCGCAAGGCTGAAATCCTCACCCGTCGGCCGCAGGAAGCGCACCCCTTCGCTTGAGAACCGCTCGTAGAGCAAAAACGACACAACTACCTCCAATCAGCGGTTTCGCGACGCACGCGTTCGTACGGGCGCACGACTTTATTCGTCGCTATCGGATCGCTTCGTAGGTTCCCGACTTGCCACACTTTTGGCACGTACCACTCTTGAACATTTGATTCGTGCAGCCATCGGTGTAGCAACCCACGCTCCCGCAACTTTTGCACCGGTAAACGGTCGCGTTGCAGGTGGAGCCAGCCTTCTTTCCGGGACAAGTTGACATAGGGGCGCCTCCTTCAAGAATGGAAACTACAAGCTCGCCGTACAACGTGCAAGATGAGCTTCGATAAAACATTCTACCGAACTGATTCCTCTTCGCCCGCCTTGGAAATTCGACGTATGGTAAGCTGAACGCGGCAGCGGTCCTTATCAGTCGGATCGCTGATTCCATTTCTCGTTAATTCATCCAGGTCAAACGCCAATCGCTGTTTGGATTCCGAATGTGGCTTCAAATCGCGGACTAGTATTGAATTCGTTACAACGGCGACTTGTTGGGTTGTATTGAAGACCTCGCATTCGACGGACACACTGACTGACCATTTCGATCGGTTGGATAGCGTAAAGTCAACCCACGCTAGTTTCTTCTCGCGCTGCAAAGATATGCCCGTTACGGCGACATCAACTCGTTCTCGCAAATTCCTCTCCGAGGCTACACATCCAAAATGCTCAAAGACGGCTCCGAACATTCCGAGTACGAGTAAAATCGCGAGGCATCCCCAGCATCCCTTGGCTGTTGTTGGATTCGTGCCCGACTGGGATCCTTGGTCGCCCGCAGTACCACTCACCAAGGCACCCGCGATCATGCCTTTAAGCAAGTCTGAGTCCCGCTGCTCCATATGAGACCTTTGTCCGAAAAGGATACGCTCGTGCGCTGATCAGCCGGACTATTTTGTGACCATCGTGACTTGGCTTTTGTCATAGTCAATGTGGAAGCTTTTCTTACACTGCGAGCATTGTTTGGAGCAAGCTCCGGCTGAATAATTGGGTAGTTCCTGCATGCCTGAACAGCCGCAATAGGGACATGCAATAAGAATAGTCGGATTAGCCATTACAATCTTTCTCCATTGACGGTTGGCAAGAGTTAAACGGCCTCGGACGAGAGTCGTACACTAGACCGTTATGATACGTTGTAGTATCGTTGCTCCCGCCAAGCGTCGAAATCGTAACCCGTCTCGCGAAGTTCTTGAGCTGCTCGCTCGGCTGCTTCCCAATCGCCGCTGCCGGGAACGAACGAGGCCGACCGAGCTTCTTGAATCACGATATCGACATGTTTGCCAAGAAATGGTTTTAGCCCTGGCAAGTTGAGCGTTTCGGAATCGACTTGTGTACGTACGCGGACCGCATTCATCGGCATGCATACTCCGGCATCTATGTCGATCGCGACCAGTATTCAAAGAAAGCCGGCGGCATTGAGTCGTCCGATAGCTGGTCCTCGGGGCCAGGCATAGTCTGCCATTGACCACTGGCTATCAACTTGTTGACGGTGCGGGAGTATTCTGCGGCAATCTCTTCGCGCTGCGTAGTATCCCGCGTGCCACGAAATGTCATCGCGAGTTGACCGAGCCGCTCTTCGTCCTGCACAACGCTGGCCGGATAGTGAAACATTGCTTTCGCCTTGCTATAGACACTTGCCAAATCGACGGCTTAGTTGCGACACTACACCCGAGGTCGATACGAATTCATCCATTCGTCCGGTAAACAACGGCAAAGCCAACCGCTCCAGCCAAGTGATGCAATTGCAATCGCCTTCACCATTGGGGAACCCATATGAATATTGGCTGTTCTTCCGTTCCGAGTCAAGTTGCACTTCAAAGTTTTGGAACTGCGGGTCCGGGAGTACGATATCGAACGACAACACCGTCAAACCATGGCTTTGTGCCGTGGCAAACGTGCCCGTGTCGTTTCCTACCACGCCCGGCAGCGCGTCGCCATTTTTTAATCGGTCCATCAATTCCCAGGCGGCGATTCCAGCGCTATCGGGCTGAAACCCATAGATGGTCTTATTTCCGTCTGTCGAGACACCCGCATGGCCGGCGAAAAGCAGACAATCTTGAGCCGACGGACCGGGGCCGTACCCTTTCTTTTCGTCGTCGAGTACCTTCAGAAAGTTCGACGCAAAGGCTAACGAACGATCACCGCGAAACGCGAATACGGAAATTTTTCGACAAGGCGGTATGACATTGCTCATGGGTCGCGAATGATAGTCTGGTTGATCGGGTGTTCAAAGCAATAAAAAACCATTTTACCCTGGTACCGAGCCCGATTGGCCGAGCGTGCCCATGTACTTCGGCCAGCCGTCGGCGGCAACGGTTTTTGATGTGCAATTCAGGCCCACGAGTGTGCCGTTGTCCGTGCCAAAGACCAGGCGGCCGGGGCTGAGAAGGGTGCCGGCGGAGCGGATGGGAGAACCGACAGGCGCGGACCAGGCTTTTTTGCCGCTGGGCTCAACGGCGTGGATCGTGCCGGCGTTGTCGCCGAAGTAGATCAGGCCCTCATCGCCGATCACAGGCGTGGACTCCACAGCCCCGTCGGCCGCGTATTCCCAACGGACGCGCGGCGTGCGGCTGTCGATGCAGAGAAGCTTGCCTTGCCCGGTCTGGCCGCGGCGGATGAGGCTTAGGCCCACTAGCACGTCGCCGTCGCGCGTCACGACCGGGGAACCGAGCATCTGGCCGCGGAGGTGGAGTTTCCAGAGGACCGCGCCGCTGAAGTCGAAGGCGTAGAGAAACTCATCGCGCCCAGCGACGATCAGCGCCGGTTGCGGCGACAGGGCAGGGGAGGAGTTGATGAACCACTCCGTCTTGCCGGCACCGGTTAGCGGATCCCACTGGTTGCGCCCGCGGCTGGCGCTTAGGTCGATCGCGTAGACGAAGCCGTCCTCCGCGCCGACGTAGAGCATTTCGCCGCGGACCAGCGGAGTCGAATCGAATTTCTGTCGCGTGCGGAAGAAGGGGGTGGGGCTGCGGATGCCGCGTTGATCGATACGTAGCAGTCCGCCGTTGTAGAGACACACCCAGGTGTTTTGCTGGTGATCGACCACCGGCGAGGCCCAGCCGAGCGGTTCTTCGACCGCCACGGGTGGGTGGGCGGCCTCGCCTTCCGCCGTGACGCAGTGCAGTTTGCCGTCGCTGGAGTGGACGCGCACGCGGCCGTCGCCGCCGATTGCCGGCGAGCCGGGTATGTGCCCGTCCGTTCCATATTGCCAGAGCACGGCCAGAGCGCCATCGCGCTCTTGCAGGGCATAGAGCTTGGAACCGATCGCGGCGTACATCCGCTCTCCCTCGACGGCCACGCAATTGCGCAGGGCAACGGCGGAATAATCCTGGCCGGGTATCTGAACGGGAAATCGCCAGACGATGCTGCCGGGGCCGGTGGACGGGGCGAGCGGGGGGCGTGAGCCCCCCGTTGATTGCGGCTGGGGGGCAGGACGCTGCTGAGTGGGGGCTGGGGGAGCGGGGCGCGATGCGCTCGGCGTGCTCTCGCGCGGTCGAGGTGCGCTGGGAGTAGCGGCTTTCGTCGTTGCGGCCGGCGGAATGCTGGGCGGGGAAGGGAACTGGGCTGGCTCTTGGCGCGGTGGAGGAGCGGGCTTTGGCGCGGGCGGTTTGACGGGAGCCGATTGAACTTGAGGCGCAGATGATGGTGGCCTGATCGCGGGAGGTGGTTGCTTGGCCACAGGCGCTGGTTTTGCCGGGGCAGGTGGCGCTGTTGCAGGAACCGATGTGGCATGGACAGGAGGCACGACTGCGGGTTTCGCTCCGGCGGCAACTTCCTTGAACAGGCCAACCCGTTGCTGGCCGCAGGAGGCGCACTTCAGCGGCGGCGTGGGACGCCTGACTTCGGTTTTGCAATTGGTACAGACGAAGGTTTTCATCGAGCGATGCGAGTAGTAGGTCCGCCTTGCCGAGGCGGACCTTTCGTTAACGGTTTGCGTTCAGGTGATGTGTAAACTTACCTTGAAACTTCAACTGAAGGTCCATTCCGGCAGAATGGACCTACTAGGGGCCGGGCCACCCATAGTATCCATCACGCTCCGCGTGATGATTCTCCAGCAACATCACGCGGAGCGTGATGGATACTATCACCTCACACTTACATTCGCTTTGGTGTAGACCTTGCCATTGTCGCGCAGGACAACCCAGCCGGCAACCTGCGTCACTTCCACGCCCGGCTGCCGCGCATGATGCCGCTTGACATCAAAACGATCGCCGGGGCGGACCAACTCGATGGTGTTGGGCACGCCGGCTTCGGCACAAGTGCGCTCCAGCCAGCGGCAAAGCGCGTCTCGCAGGTCGTCGTCCTCGTCCGCCGTATGGGGTGCCCAGGCATACCAGGCCTCGCCGATGTCCTTGAGCAACTGCGGCATCCGCTCCGTGTTCGCGCCACGAAAGAGCATGATAGCGCCGCAAAGCGTCATGGCAGCAGCATCGCCGGAAGTCAGATCGCGGATCAACTCCGCCCGTTGCGGTTCCAACGAAACATTGGCGGCAATTGCCGGGCCGAAGACGATGGATTGCAGGTCGAAGCTACCCTGATCGGACGGCTCGTGGAGAAAGTCCAGAGCGCCAGGGCGAGCAGGGGGGCGCTGCGGAGTGACGGGAACTGCGACGGGCAGGGGTTGCGGCGCTGCGGCCGGAACGGCTTGGGGCACGCGAGAGAACTGTTCGATCAGCCGATCGACATCGCCGCCGAGGGCAGCAAATGCGTCGGCCACTTCGGCTTGCTGCTGGTCAAGACGCTCGCGCAACTGATCGAGCAGTTCACCGACCGACTTGTCGTCTAGATTGCTCATTTAAGTGGGCAGATTGCAATACGAAGAAAAATGTCAGCCACGGATGAAAAACTGATGGAACACGGATAAGGAATGCTGACCGACACTTCGGGGCTTCGCCTTGATGTTCATAAGGTTCGCGGCGGAGGCTCGACTCCAGTCCCGGCCACCCTCACCCTTCACACTCTTTGCACCCTTCTCACCCTTCGCACTCTCACTCTCCCCGTCACTTCGGCAGTTCGATGTTATCCAGCCCGCCTGTATCGAGATAATACCGTTCATCCCCCAGCGTTCGCCATTTGAACACGACATTCTCACCGAGAATCGCCGGCTGCCCGGCCACAGTGCCATTGACCGACTCAATTTGCAGATGCTCTTCCACTTCGTCGGTGGCTCGCACGCGGCGTAGCCGAATGGTCATCTCCGTCGGCCCGATGCGATCGCCTACGGCGGTTTTGAGCACATAAATCGGACTGGTTCGGGCGTCTTCATCCGGGGCCATCTTGCGACCCAGGATTACGCGCTGGGCGCTGGTGGTAAACTCCGTCCACTCATCGCGCGTATTTTCATCGACCGGATGGAACAGGACGCGGTCGTCGCGAATGGTCGAGGTCGATTCGGTCATCACGCCCCAATAATAAGTGTTCTCCGTCTGCTTGCCACGCATGTGGAACTTGAATTGCGGCAACATGCCGTTGCGGGCGAGGAACTCGATCGCCGCGCCGACGACGACGGCGCTCTTGGGATCGACGATCAATCCTGGGGCGTGCCCCTTGGTATCTTGATACGGATACCAGTTGCCGGCGTAGTGGTTGTACATCGGGATGATCCGCGAAGCCGGCAGCGGCAGGTACATGCGGACCATTTCTTGCAAGAAGCCCAACTTAGTGGGCTGACCGGCCAGCAACACGACGTCCACCTGGTGATCAACGGCACGACTGCAGAAGTCGAACAGCAGGTCGTCGAACACTTCATGGACAACGTCTTCAAACACTTCCTTCTGGAACCGCAAAGAGAGCGGCTGCTGGAAGTTGTAGTAGCCCGGGCCGCGGAGCTTGGTGCAGACCAGATCGAGCGATTCCAGCGCGGCCGGATCAACCACCTCTGGATCGGTGTGGGTCACCGGCTCTTCGCTATCGCCATCGACCGCCCGAGAAAGATAAGCCTCGGCCAGCGGCACCAGCAGGCGATTGATCCAATTGACGCGCTGCGAGCCGAAGCCGCGGTTCTTGGGCACTTCGGGGCCGAACAGCAATTGAACGTCTTCTTCTTCCAGACCAATAGCGTCGGCAAACGCCGGCACGATGACCTTTTCCAGCAATCGCTTGACCAACTGGTCGCCAGCCACGGGTATGCCATCCACATGCAGCGTCTGGCCGTAGATGGCGTCGTCCATACCCGGCTCATAGTTGTAGCGGGCAATCATCAAGTCGGTCGTTCCGCCGCCGATGTCGATGCAGGCGATCCGCAATTCCTGGCGGTTCGTATCGGGCTCGATGGTGGCGGCTTGCCCACCCTCCAGTCCGCCAGGACGGCGGATGCGCCCCCGATTGCGCCGGCGTCCCGCCGGAACCAGGCCGGTCGCGTCCCCCTGTTGTTCAGGATCGATCGCAGCCTGGCCGGGCATGGCGTGGCTATGGACCTGGCTCAGCGTGGAGAACCAGAGCCGCGGATCCTGGCCGAGCATTTTCAGCTCGCTCCAGATATAAGTCAGATGTACGGCGCTCGCTTCGTCGAGGCTGAGTGTCAGCGACGGTTTGGCACGCTGCTGCTGCCCCAGGGTTTCAGCGAAGATGTTGATCGCCTTCTGAGCCTGCTTTTGAAAACGCTCTCGTTCCGGCTGGAACATGCCGCTGGGATACGTGAGTGTCAGACTGCGGATCTCGCGCGTTCGAGAAGGATCGCCCGTGGCAGTGCGGTAGGCCAGCGAGTTGACGTAGCTGTAGGCCTGGCAAAGCATCTCGTAGAGGGCCGTGACCATCATCGTTCGCGGTGCATGGCGCGGCTTTACGGGCACTTCGGGAGCAAAACTCTCTTCAGTCGGTACTTTGTCTTCATCCAACAGAAAATCGCGATCGTCTTCGTGCAGGAATTTTAGCAGCGGCCCTTGCAGCTTGGCGGCAAACGTGCCGGTGCCGCAACGATCGTGCGGATCGGCCATGTACCAAAAGGCGCCTTCGAGCCAACTCTCGTCATCGGCCCACAGATAGCGTTTGGGCGTGCTCACACCGGTGCGGAAATCGCCTTCGGCATGCATCGCCTGGCTGACATCGTCCACTTCGCGCCCCAGGCGGGCCATCGACAGGTCATTGAAGAGCGACGGCCGCACTTTGACTTCGCGTTCCTTAGTGATCGTCTTCTTGCCCAGCAGCCCGGACTTTTGCTCGCGAACGTACTCCTTCTTCATCGTCTCTTGTGCCGGGCGGTAGGGGGAATTGCACCACCGCGTTTTGGAGGAGAACCAGCGAGCGGAAGGATGGCTCACCGGCTCGCCAGCCTCGTCGAACAGATCGAGATGATAGCGGTTGACCAACTCAAACGGAGTCATTTGTGCGTTTTGAGTGACTTCGCCCACCACTTCCAGCAGCAGCGCGCCGGTGCGGCTGTTGCCAAAGTCCACCACCATGTGGACCGGCTTGGCTTCGCCGGCCGTGGCCGTGGCGGCACGCAACCGCAGGTCGATCTTGGGGATGCCGGGCAATTGCTCACCTTTGAGATCCAGCAGGCCGGCAAGCTTGACTTGAAAATCGCCGGCCAGCGCGGTGGCATCGCAGAAGTAGCCGACCTCAGGATCGCCGAGGCTTGTGTCGACGGCCAACAACAGCCGGCTGACATTGCCCTGGATGATCTGCCATTGCACGTAGGGGAGCGGAAGCGGCGGCGCCTCGGGATCTTCGAGCCGCTTGGGATTTTCCAATTGGCAATACTGCCAGCCGTAGCCGATCTGCGCAGTCGTATAACGCCGCCCGGACCCCAGCGGGATGCAGATCAATTGGACGCCCGTATTGGCAAATAGTGTGTGCATTTAGCGTTCCACTACCGGGACGACAACCTGGTTTGCTTTATCCATCGCTGGCTCTCGTTACACCTTATCGAACGACTCGCCCGGTCGATCACAAGTAAATGCTTTGGCGCTACGTCCGGAGAGGCAAAGTTGCTTGCTGGGTCTCGATGATCGCCTCCAGTTTATCCCAATACTTCTGATATCCCGCGGTGCTGCCCGTCGTGCGACTCAGGTAGCCGGGCCGCTCGATATTCCAGTAGTACAACAGGAGTTCCCATTTGAATGACTTGATGAGCCCTGGCAAATTGTGAAGGTGGTTCGCCTCCAGGAAACATTCCTCCATCAGCCCTCGCTGGGCCATTACTCGCATGCCAAGCAGGCCGGTTGTCAAAATGTCAAGGAGGATCGATTTAATTTCCTCTTCATTTTCATTCGTCATGGCTTCCAACCTTGTTTAATGGGCAGGTTCAATATCTCACCTTTTGGACTCGGAGCTGATCCAATGAAATCAACGATTTCTACGGTAATTGAAAGGCCCCTTCGTGCCGCAGCAGCAGCTCCGTGGTGACCATCCCAAATAATTCCGTTCTTTGTTACCTGAATCAAGGTATCTCGTGAAATTTGCGCGGCAATCAGCGATTCCTGTATTTCTATGTTTTCAGACCATAGGTCGAGTCTGCTAGCCTGCAACGTGCGTGCATCGACATCCTCAATTATATCCCCAGCTACAACGCCTATAGGTAATGGTTTTCCTGGTGGCATGGTGCCCACGTCCTGGCCAACAGCTAATGTACGCGTCTTACTCGTAGCTCTTCAACAACTCATTCAACTCGTCATTCCCCGGCGGGATGCGAATTTCCGCGCCGGCGCCGTCGGCCAATACTTTCGGCAGGCGGCTTCGCCAGCGGCTGACCAGTGACGCCATCAGTCCAAAGTCTTCATCTTCGTCCGCTTCGACGGCATCGATCGGCTCGCCGCTAGGGCCGGGGTTCATCATCAGGTCGTTGAGGATCACCTGCACATATTTGCGGCGCGCCCGGCGCTTGGCCGCTTCGTCCTTGAGCTTGAGCCCGGCCACTTTCAGCAATCGGCGGTTGAGCTCCTCAAACACGTTCTTCGAGCAGAGATAATCACGCAGGTAACGCACGAAGGTGGAGAACTCGTCGCTCGTGAGCCCCTTAGTCGCACTGGGATGAGCGGCCGAGTACTCTTCCCAGTGCTGCGGGGCCACCAGCGTGGACCACTCGTGCAGAAACTCCTGCAACCGCTGCGGGAAGCGGCGCTCCATCGAATCGGGGCGCCCCATGCCGGCGCGGGTCGGAATATCGGCGAAGTCCGAGATCGACCATTGCTCGCCGTCTTCAAACCCCAGGGCATGTTCCAGCGCGGCCACGCGCTCGTAAATCGCCTGGCGGTCGGAAGTGAGCCAGTCCAAAGTCTTCTGGGCGCACGCCAATCGTTGTTGACGGTCAACATTGCCATCGGCGTTGACGATCCAGCCTTTGGAAAGCTGCATCAGTCGGTGATAGACCTCACGGATCTGGGATTCAAGCTGCTCCTGCTTGCGCAGAGCGGTGGTCACTTCACGCCAGCCGGAGCTAATCAGCGACATTCCGCCGTCATCGTCGCGAATGGCAACGGCCCATTTCTCGGCAGGTGAGGCCACGTATTTTTGCACATTTTGTGCGGCCACAAACGCTTGGCCCGCGTGATCCCACTTCTCGGGGCCGTCTTTCTCTTTAGCTTTTTGGTCCGCATCCCAGGTGCCAGGGTAGCGAATCGGATAGACGTTGCGAAACGGCCGCCCGCGCCCGCCGAAATCGTTCATCACCGGCCCCAGCGCATCGACCAACTGCGACAGCCGGGTTTCATACAACATCGACGTAGCATACTCGTCCCGGTTGCGAAACTCTTCGTCGATGCCCGTGATCCCCACAAACAGCGCCGAGATTTCCTCCCGCACCTTCAGCGGCCAGACATCATCGCCGTAGCGAGCTCGGCCCCACTTGTCGATGTGGTGCTTCATCTGGGCGGTGACTTCCAGATTGCCGCCCCGAGCCAGCAGGAGCAACGTCTGAATCTGCAACTCTTCGGTGTAGCGCTCAAACAGGTAGGCTACCTTGCCGCGCTTGACGATTTCCATCTGCTCGTCGAGCGATTCGGCACTAGTCCGTTTTCCTTGCTCGGCCCCTTGGCGGCCAGCCCGCATCCCCGGCACGTCGAGAATGTCGATCGACTCGATGCATTTTGACCAATCCTCACTCAACCGGTGAGGCAGAATCGGTATGACGAGTTCCAGCATTGCGGCCTGAATCGTCTCCAATTGTTCCTGCCCCCGACCGCTCCCCGGCTCGTATTTCAGGACATGCCAATCGCCATGCGGCACGAGCGAAAAATCGGTCCAGGCCACCCGAGTGAAACAGCGCGACTGGCGACGATCGTGAACCTTTGCCCGTTGGCTATCCAACAGAAAGCGGACGCCAGCCCAGTGCGTGAGAATGGCCGGATCGTGTCCTGGCGAGGCGATCCGCGTGAGAAAATCGTTGATCCGCATGAACAGGTTGGTGAGCGATCCCCAGTTGTTCCAGAACAAATGGGCCGCTACGGCGATGTAACCCTCTTCGTTGAGAGGATAGCGCGAGAGCATGCCATTGAGTACGACTTCCTTCGACTGGAAGCCGCGACGATCGCATTGCCGCATGTAGGCGTAGGCATCGAGCAAGTCCGTCCGCCAGCCGCGATCGACTTGCGTGCCGGCATAACGGCGGCTCACTTCCTGCAACAGTTCTTCGAGTTGTTCCTGCGTCCAGTTTCGCTCGGGTGTGACGCACTCGACCGCGAAACCGCGAGCCAGCACGCGGAGCCACTGGGCGCGCGTCAGTGCCCGGACCATGACCGGATATTCCGGCGCGGTGCTGGCCGCGATCCGGTCCTTGGTGGTGAATCGCGTTACCAGAGCGGTCGCTTCGTTGCTACCGCTTTGCGGGTTCAGGTCGTCGTCGAAGGAAAGATGCTGATAGTAGGCCGGCTCGCCATGCTGTTCGTCCCTTCCCAGCGGACTATAGTCGTCGCTGCTCGGCTTCAGGACGCGGCCGACAAACAGGCTCTTGCCCACCTGCGAGGGACCGTAAACGGCGGCGGCCACGGGTACTTTGGCGGAGCTATAGAGATTCGACGCCAGGCGACGCAAGCGGGTAAGCTCAAACTCATCGCTTTCGGCGATGGGGGCCAGATCCTGCCGCTGACGCGCATCGTTATGCTCGGCGACCCAATCGGCCAATTCCTGGGCCAATTGCTCCGTCCGTTCGGCTTGGCGAATCAATGCGCGGTCGCGATCGTCTGGAAAGCCCACTGCTGGTCTCTTGCTCCTCGGCTGTGTTATTGAGGGCTCGCCGACAATGATATCACGAAGGGGTATCGTTTGATATCGCCCGCCAAGCGCCGTTCAACGTACATGTCATATTCATTGCGCCCCGCCGATCGCGGAATCTGCGTAATCTGGATCGTTGCTTCCGCCGCCGGACCATGCGTGGTCCAGGGGCCGAGTTCGTGCATCTTATCATCCACGATCCGATACTCTGCCCGGTCGCGCACCTGGATCTTCACGGCGGCGTCGAAAGCCCCGGCGGAAACATTGGAGGGCTTGATGCCCAGGACTTGAACCGGCAATAGCACACGGGCGTCGATTCCCAAACGTACTTCACGCCGCTTTCCATCGGGGCCGACCAATCCCAGGACCGTGCCATCAACGATCGGGTTCTTCGCCAACCAGTCTGCAAGTTGGGCTGGAGAGTAGTGGCTGATATCGGTGCCACCTACATGGCTAATCGTGGATCCGGGCAGCACGCCCGCCAACGCCAACGGCGAGCCCGCGGTAACACCGTCGGCGATCAGACCCTGTCCCGGCACAAAGCGCAGCGGCCCTCCGAGTTGCGAGCCGGCCGACACGACCGTGCCCGGGCGACGAATGGCGACGGGCGGATAGACACCCCACGGTTCCTCGATCGCTACGGCAGTACCGGTTGTAGTCCCGGTCGTGCCTGTGGTTGCTGCTCCCGCCACGCTAATCTCCGCCTTGGCCGACGGGACGCCAGCAAGCTGAACCTCCAACGGCATCGGGCCGTCGGTGGCCTTCAACCCACGCAGTTGCATTTTGTCTCGATCAAGTTCGACATGGGTGGCCAGCGGCTGCTGCAGGAAGGTGAATTGATCGGCCCCCAATCGCACTTCGCGCCCGTTGACGGTCGTACCCAGGACGTCGAAGGGGAGCGACTCGCCGATCTTCAAGGCAATTTTGGCAGGCCGGATCTCCACCTGCTTGTACTTCGCCGCCGCCACGTTGACATGGACGGTGTGCGTCTGCTTTCCCAGCGTGAACACAATGTCGGCCTGGCCGGGTTTGCGCGCCGACAGCGTGTTCGTGCCGATCAAGGTGACTATGGCCGGGTCTGTGCTTTTGGCGGTCACGTCCTTCAGCGCGGTGGAGGTCACCTCAACATCGCGCCGTTCTCCCTCCGCCATCTCGACCGATTCAGGGCGGACGACCAATGTGTCCCCGCGCCAGGGCCAGATCCGCGGCTCCAGCACCGCCAGAATTCCCAGCAGCGCCAGAGCGATGACAAACAACAGCAGAGCCAGTGGCCACGTTCCGATCATCGAGGCGCCGCGTTTACGCACCGCGATCGTCTGGCAATTCGGGCAGCGGCGTTTCGTTTTCGGCCGATGGGCGAACAGCCGGTGGCACTCAGGATTGGTGCAGATGACTGCCCGGGAGGGTTCCAGGTCGCGGCGCTGATATCCCCAGCACCAGACGAGCTTCCATGCCCCGCCGGGTTGGCGGTATTTGAAGAAGTAGCAATCAAAATCACTTTTTTCCAGATCGGCCGTCTGTTCTTTGAACGTCTTAGCGACGATTTTGTGCAGCAGCCGCTCGTTGGACGATTCCGGCTTCGCCTTGCGGATGGCGGCCTCGATGGTGTCCAGATCGGACTTCAGCGGGCCGCGCAGATCCTTGAGCGATACGCTATGGCAGTGGAGATTCTCCAGCCGCCCGCGCTCCGGTTCCCGGACATAGAAACTGACCAGTTCTGGCGTTTGCAGTTCCGGCTCGGCAACCAAAGGGCCGAACCAACGCCTCAGGATGCCATAGTTGGCTCCGGACGCATCAAGCATCGCCAGCCCCGGCTCCGTAGCCACGGCCACGAAGTCGCGCGAGCCTTCAGACATGTCAACGCGGAAGAGGCGAGAAGTCATCAGTCAAAGCCCCACAATGCCTGCGGAAACAATCTCTTTATCCTAGTCGGCTAGAGGTTTTTATTCAACGCCGCCCCGGCTGCAAGCGGAAGGCGGGATTGAGGTTGTATTCTATCCGCAAGGATGCGTCTCACTGATCTCGATCGAGGGAAATGACATCGTACACGGCCCCTGATTCCGTGGGAAACGAGAGGTTTGCGCCGAGCCGTTCTCCGTCCAGTCGGACTCCGGCCTGTCGAATCTCGACAGGGCTGCCGGCGCAAACAGTGCATGGTTGCCCCAACAGGCTCCGAATGCGAGCCGATTTCAATCGACTCTTGGACCACTCGATATCCACTTCAAATCCGCCTCGGGCTCGCAGACCCGCCACACGGCCGCTGGGCCAGGCGGCAGGCAGCGCCGGCAGCAACCAGATACAGCCGCGATGACTTTGCAACAACATTTCCACGATAGCCGCCGTTGCACCAAAATTGCCGTCGATCTGAAACAAGCCTGGCGGATGGCCGCCGAAGAGATTCGGAAACAACCAAGATCGCATCAGGCTGGCCAGTTGCTCGTGCGCGAGGTCTCCTTCTTGCAACCGCGCCCAAATGCAGGCAATCCACACCGCGGACCACCCTGTTCCGCCACTGCCGTGTGCAATCCGGCGCTCCAAGGACTGCCGGGCTGCTGCGGCTAACTCCGGCGTCGCGGCAAGATCGATCGTGGTTCCCGGATACAGCGCGAACAGATGGGAAACATGGCGGTGGCCGATCTCCCGCTCAAGGTGATCTTGCTGCCACTCAAGCAGCCGGCCGTGCGCACCAATGCGCGGCCCGGGCACTTTCTCCTTGATGGCCGCCGCGCGGGTTACGTACTCGTCTTTCTTGTCAAGAACGGACGCTGCTTCCAGCAGCGCGGCCAGCAATTCGTGGAGTATCTGGCAGTCCATCGCCGGCGCCATGCAGATGCCGGCTGGCGCTGCGTCGGGCAGAAGGTAGGAGATTTCAGGCGAGAGAGACGGGCCTGTCAGAAGCTGCCCATTGTCGTCCTCCACCAGGTAATCGGCAAAGAATGCGATGCACTCCTGAAGGATGGGATAAACGCGGTTCTCCAGGAATTGCCTATCCAGAGAGAATTTCCAGCGCTCCCAGAGGTGCAGCGTGAGCCATGTCGCACCCAGCGGCCACATAAAGGCTCCGTCAGGCTCGCCGACAATCGCCGTATCGGCGAAACCGTCGAGATTGTTGTGCGCCACGAAACCGCGGCAGCCGTAGGTCTTCCGGGCTGTCTGGCGGCCGTTGATGATCATCTTATCGATGAAATCGAACAGCGGCTCGTGACACTCCGCGAGATTCCCCACCTCGGCGAGCCAATAGTTCATCTCCGTGTTGATATTGATCGTGTATTTGCTTTCCCAGGGCGGGGCGTAACTTTCGTTCCATATGCCCTGCAAGTTCGCCGGCAACGTGCCCGGGCGACTGGAAGCCATCAGCAGATAGCGGCCGTACTGAAACAGCAACGCTGCAAAGCCAGGATCCTCTCTCCCCTTCACGATGCGCTGTAACCGCTCGTCGGTAGGCAGCGACAACAGTTCGGTCGCCGGCTCCGTTCCCGCAAACTCAATTGCCACGCGCGACATGAGTCCGGCATGGTCTTCGATGTGAGCGTTGCGCAACACCTCGTAACTTTGTGATTCGACAGCGTCGAGATCCTGGGCACAACGCAGCGTCGGGTCGTCTCCGTAGTAGTCGGTATGTCCAGCCAGGAGAATCGTGACCGCGTCGGCCTGCTTTGCGTAAATAAAGTCGCCGCACGTTCCGCACGCTCCTCCCTCGGCGAAGATTCTTGCCTGGGAGGCATATCGCACCCCGGCCGGCCCCGCGGCGCCGGTCAGTTGAATCGTGCGGCCGTCGGTGCGCGAACTCGGCCCGGAGAACGGCCGCCGAACCAGGTCGGCGTAGAACGACAGCGCGCCGGGCGTGTCAGCGGTATACCGCGCTACAATCAGGCCGGCCGGAGTGGAGGCAAAAATTTCGCGCCGGTAGCGAACCTTGTCCAGCACGTAGGAAACCTGCGCGATCCCGGTCGTTAGGTTCAGTTCGCGGGTGTACTCCGACAACTGGCTGTTGTAGTAATGGTTCTCGAAAACGAAATTGAGTTGCCCCAGCGGCAGGTACGGCGGCTGTTCCTTGGGACAGGAGGTCATCGTCATCTTGACCAGGTGCTCGGCCTCCTTGACCCTGCCGGCCATAAGCAGGCGCCGCCCCTCGCGAAATCCTTGCAGCGCGTCGGGATTGTGGCGGTCGCACTCACTGCGCCACCAGAGCGTGTCGATGTTCAAACCGATGCGGTCGTTGAACTTCGTATTGTGGACCACGCCGCCATAGACCATTCCCCCGAGCCGGCCATTGCCGATGGGCAGCGCCTCGGTAAAACTGCCCGCCGGGCGCGTATACCACAAGCGGAGACGGTGTGCTTGTTCAGCAGGGTCTGTCATGAATCGCCGACCGGTGGAAATTGCTGCAACATTCCGTCTCCGCGCATCAACGCCTCGATGGCGTCCAATTCCAGCGGCGCTTCTTCGGTAAAAACCTCGAACCCGTCTTCAGTCACGACACCCGTGTCCTCGACTCTCAGATACAACCGGTCCTCGGGTATGCGCATCTGGGGATCGACGGAAAAGACCACGCCGGGCTCCAAGGGGCGCTGATAGTGCCCGCTGCCGTCGTGGACGCACAGCCCCACGGAGTGCGAAAGATGCCCCTGAAAATCGAACATCCCCCGTGCGCCGGCTTCGTGCGCAGGCGAAGCGAACGTGAATTCCCGAATGCGCCCGTTCATGATCTCCGCTGCTTCGACTTCAATTTCTCGCAGGATGCGCCCCGGCCGGATGCCGCGACACAGAACCTTGTGATACTCCGTGACGAAGCCATAGAGCGCCCGCTGAGCGGGGGAGTAGGTTCCGTTGACCGGCCACATCCGGGTAATGTCGCTGGTGTAATAGCGGTAATCGGGCGCGCAATCGAGCAGGACGAGATCGCCGTCAGCCAGCCGGCCGCGATTAAGACAATAATGACCATGAAACGCGTTCGCTCCACCGGCCACGATGGCATGGTAGCTGACGCCTTGCGCTCCGCCGGCGTGGTAGTGGTAACGGAGCACCGCTTCCAATTGATATTCCATCAACCCGGGACGAGTGGCGGCAGCGGCGTCACACAGCCCCCGTGCGCAGATTTGCCCGGCGCGGCGGAGCAGTTCGATCTCCCGCGGCGACTTCACCAGCCGCATCGCGGCCAACTGGTGCACCAGGTCGCGAATCTCAATCTGGGCAGCGCGCGTGCGCAGGAGCTGGGCAAAATGATCGCCCCGGCGAGGTCGGCCGTCCCAAGGGTCGGCCAAGACTTTTTGGTACCAAGCGGCATGAGAGTCGGGCGCTGCGCACGCGCCTTGCCCCTCACCCAGGCAGGCGTACACCGTGCTGGCCCCCGAGACATACCGAAAAAGTCCCTCGATCCCCTGCACGTCATCGACGCCCGTGGTGGCCTTGGCGAAGCCAGGGTCGTCGGCCGTCAGCGGTCTCTCGTCATGGTCCCGATCCACCAGCGCCGTGCGAGGAAGAAATAATATGGTCTTGCGCGAACGACCGTCGATTAGCAAGTAGGAATGCGGAACTTCGACTCCGCAGAGGTAATAAAAATCGTTGTATTGGCGGAACGACGAGAGCCCAAGCGGCGCGTCGGCCCCCTGGATCAAGGCAATTGCCGTCGGGCCGACGTGGTCGCACACTTTATTGCGACGCTCCTTCAATTCGTCGATCGAGAAATCGGTTTGAAACAATCCCATGGTGCTGGCTTCTGTTCTCTAGGGCAAGGGTTGGCGGCAATTTCTGGTGAGCTATCTTGTCGAGTCCCACAGCCGCCGAGCCCAGCGGCTTACCTGCCCGAGCGGATCAGCGGCGATTTCACGAACGGCTTCTCGCGATGCCAGAGTCTGGTCCGGCGCGATCATGCGCAACAGCACCACGGTCGAGTCGTCGTAGCGAATCTGCTGCTGATCGCGGAGGCGAGTGATCCAGCGTGCGAAGTCTTCGTCCGCCATGTCCCAGAGCGACTCCAGCCCCAGGGGACGGCCTGCTTCCAATTGCGTCAGTGCCCAGGCCGCCACGGCGTCGGTGGCCAACACCAGCAGGTCTCCCGATTCGCAGGTATCGTCCAGGGTGTCGAACGCCAGAGACTCTGCCGACTGGCGCGGGGCGCTTCCCAACAATACCGGTTCTGTGCCGAACAGCCGGCTCTCCTCGATCGGAAACGAACGCAGCACTTTTCCGCCGCGGATGTGCAGCAAACAAGAGTCCCCCAGCGCAAAGCCGCGCATCGCCAGCGCCCCATTTTCCGCCGTGGCCAATTCGATCCACAACAACGTCGAGAAAGCGCCGTCGGCCAGTCGCGCTTTTTGGTGCCAGGCCAGCGCTTTCTCATCCAGGCCGCTCTGCCAGGCTTCGCGACGGGCCGCGAGCCAAGCGGGGAATGTTGCGGCTTCGGCAATGTCCGGCGGCCCGGCCACAACTCCTTCGACCAGCAACCGCGCCCAACGCCCCGACTGCAAACTCGATGTCGCTCCATCCGCCAGCGCCGCGATCCCCCGCGCCGGATCACAGGCCAACGCATCCTGATTCTCCAGCGGCTTGGAGGCGTCCTTGGCAACAGTGAAGGTTCGTTGTTCAAAGTACACAGATCACCTCGGCCGCATTTCTCACAAAAGGTTTTACCACAGAGGCACAGAGTGCAGAGAGAGAAGGAAGAAGTTTTAAGGAACACTAATTTTCGCTAATCACCGCTAATCTCATTAGCGGAGATTAGCGCGTATTAGTGTTTCTTTATTCTTCTCTGTGCCCTCGGTGTCTCTGTGGTTCAACTTTGTCAATGTTATCGCAGCGGCACCGCGGCGCGCGTGCCCATGTCGAGGAATTTAATGAGCACCGCCATGTCGGCATTGAATGCCATGCCGCGAGCGCCTGGGCCTTTGGCATATCCTTCGGCGATGGCGCTGCGCAACAGCGGCTCGGGTAAAACGCTCGACATCCGCAACAACACTTTGGCCAGCGGGTCGCTCAGTTCCGCTTCACTGACGGGAAACAGGCAGGGCTCTTCCGCTGCCATCGACAAGTGGCAGTTCAACAACAGCACGTTGCCGTCGCTGGTGGAGAGCGCTCGCACGGCTTCCGCGTAGGGTACCGGATCGCCATCCTGCGATTCGCCGTCGCTGATGTGAACCACCATGGGTGGAAAACTGTGCCGATGCTCCGCGATCCACTGGTTCAAGATGCCATGGGCAAAATGAAGCACGTGGCACATCGGCGTGCTCCCTTCGGCCACCGGATCGATCCAGATCGGGTCGTCGCTGGGGACTTCCAGCATTTCACCGGTCTCTTCATCTTGAATCTGTTGAATGGTGGTATCGATCCGGGCAGGATGATTCCCGATATCGGTGATCGAAACGAGCGTTCTGCCGGCGAGCGGACCCGTCAGCGCCGGAGCAATGATCGGATTGGCGTTCTTGTCAGTTCGATATCCGATCACGCCGACATCCATCCAGTCGCGGATTCCTTCGTCACCCGACGCGCGAATCGCCATGTTGTGCAGCCAGCGATTGACCGCCAGCGCCAGTTCATCGCACTTGCGGCGCGGGGAACGGCCCAGGGCCTCCGTCATGGAAAAGGACTGATCGAGCAAAAACAAGACGCAGGCCTTGTGATCGCGACTGATCTCACGCTGATAGGGCATATGACCTCACTTTCGAAACCAACCGCGGCGGTAGAAGAAGTAAACCATGACCAAAGTAATGACCACCATCGCCCCCAAGGTAGCCGGATATCCATACCGCCACTCCAACTCCGGCATGTTCCAGGGGGAGATTTTCGTGTTGAAATTCATGCCATAAATGCTGGCAATGAGGCTCAACGGCATCAGCAGCGTGGTGATGATCGTCAACACCTTCATGATTTCGTTCATGCGGTTGCTGACCGCCGAAAGATAGAAATCGCGAAGGTCGGAACACAAATCGCGATCGTTCTCCACCAGGTCGATGATCTGGATCGTGTGATCCTGGCAGTCCCGCAGATAAGTCCTCGTTTCGTCGCTGATCAAGTCGTGATGCTCTCGCGTCAGCGCGGCCAGGGCGTCGCGATGCGGCCAGATCGCTCGCCGCAACACATGCAGCGACTGGCGAATCTCATGCACGCGCCCCACAACCGGTTGGCGCGGATTCTGAGTCAATTCTTCGTCGAGTTGCTCCACTTGCTCGCCCAGGATGTCGAGCACCGGAAAATAGGAGTCGATCACGGCGTCAATGAGCGCATATGCCAGATAGTCCGGCCCGGCGTTGCGAATACGCCCTCGTTTCTGCCGCAGGCGCTCCCGCACCGGATTCCAATCGTCCCCCGGCCGCTCTTGAAAGGTAATGACAAACTTGCGTCCCAGGAACATGCCGATCTGCTCGGTGCAAATCGGCGATTGGTTCTCAATCGTGCGTACGACGATAAACAGATGATCGCCGTAGAGTTCCACTTTGGCCCGCTGATGAACATTGACCACGTCCTCCAACGCCAATCGGTGGAGTTGAAACATCGTGCCCAGCTTCTCGATCGTCGCCGCGTCCCCCAATCCGTTGACATTCACCCAGACCACGGGATAAGTCGCCAGCAGGGCCGGCAATTCATCGAGACTTTGGATCTGTCGCTCAAACCACTCCTCCGGGCCATAGGCAATCACTTCGATCACCGGAGGGGCCGCACAGGGATCGGGCACGATCGTGCCGGGACTCGCGCCCGGCTTGGTGCGACGGCGAAAGCGATCGTAACTGTGTCGGCGGCGGCGCGAATTGCGGGACATGCTCAGGCTCCTCAACTACCATCTCTCAACGAAATCCCCACCGCGCCTTCTTGGCCGGCGGTTCGATGCGCCCCAACTCGACGGCTTCGGTGTAGAGCATTTGAAAACCCAGGTCCACCATCCCCCACACGACCACAACGCTCGGCGACCACTCGGGTGGAATCACCAGCACATGTTCGACTTGTTCTATTTTTTCTGCTGGACTTTCAGCCGGGCGGTTGCCAAGCTCCTCATCCGTGCGTGTGACGGTTGAACGATACACGGCCTCCGTGTCGGCCGGCGTCGCGGAAGCTCGCGGCAATTCGCGGCAGACGGCGACTTCGCAGCACCGCGCCAGCCGATCTTCCGGCCACTGCCAGCGAGCATGATAGACCGTCTGGCCGTCCTTCGTCAGGCCGCTCTGGCCGGGCAGCGTCAATTGCCCACGGACCAGCGGCAGAATCTCTGCTTCCGTCCAGCGTTGTGCCACCGTCTGGTGACGGGGCTGGTCGCGGCAGATCTCCCGCACAAGCTGCGCATCGAACAATTCGACGAACCGCGCCGGTTGCCCTTCGGCCAACGCCCGTACAAGTTCCTGCCGATGGGCCAATCGCCGTTGCTGCAAACGCTCATCAACTGCGTTCACCGCGCGCGAAAGAGTCTCATCCAGAGGATAGCCGCGGAGCTTCGGATTGGCGAATAGCTCGGTGAGCCGCGGCTTGTTGGTTTCGGCGGCGGCCGCGGCAACTTGCTCGAGCAGGCCGCGGCGCTCCTGCGCCAATTGATAGCGAGGCAACCAGCCTCGCGCGTCGTAGCACTGCGCCAGCAACCGTTCATCCCACAATTCGAGCAGCCTGCGGTCCATAGCTCCGTCATCGATTCGCACGTCGATCGCCGATAGCGCCGTGATTAAAGGCGCCCGTCGCCGGGCCAGCCTGACTCGCTTGCGAACCGCTTCGGAAACCAACCGCTCCGCCTTGGCCCGCACGACTTTTCTCCAGGCCTCCACGATCGCCAATTCCGAACGGGGCTTCTTGAGCGCAGCCGACAATGCGGCGAGAGATTCCAGCCGTTTGCGAGCGCGCTGGCTGCGCCGAGCCAGATCGGGATGATAATCGGCTGGCAGTTGCTCCGCCAACCGCACGATTTCGCGCTCCCCCTGAGCAGACGTTCCTTGTGACAACTGCCGCACGCGGCGAAGCCCGTCGATCCGGGCCAGGGCAGCGCGGCACGGAGCCGTCACGGCCTCGGCTCCTGCCCAACCTTCAAGCCCCGAATGACGCCAGGCCGCCACCAACTGCCGGTCACCGGAGAGCGTTGGAGTCGCCGGCGCTCGATCGATCCATTGCTTCAATTCCTGTGTAGCCGCCAAGCGGAGTTGCCGTTGGTGGACCGCTTCGGCATAAGGTGCGCCGATGGGATGGCCCCCCAGCGATTCGAGATACGCCCAGGCATCGACCACCGCCTGATCGCTGGCCTGCGGATCGGCCAACAAGCGAGCGACCGAATCCGCCCCCCAGATTTTTCGTACCTCGTCGCGATAGGGTCGCGCGCTAACTCGCCGAGAAAGCAATTCCTGGTTGGCGTTCCACACATCGCGCAATACGTCCCACTTGGCAAACCGACGAGCCGTATTGAGTGTTTCCAGAATGGGGATGACTTGCACCGCTCGCCGGGCTTCCTCCACCAACTCGGCCGCGGCAGGGTAGTCGTCCAGAAGCTGTGGATCGTAGGCCTTCTGAACGGCCCATTCATTTCCCAACCGCATGGCATGTTCCAAGGCGGTCCGCGCCGCGATTCGGCGGCGGGCCTGCTCCACTTGGGGTTGTAACGCCGGAGCGATCGGCTCCTGATCCGACATCCGATCCGCAAGCTGCACGGCCGTGTCCCAGTCTTTGCGGGCCAACAAGTCTTCCAGAGAATTGCACCACAACAGCACTTCGTCGATCGCCGGCACGTCTTCCAATTCGTACTGCCGCAATTGGAACAAATAGTACGTCAAATCGCGCACCTGGGCGTCGGGCGATTCAAGTAGATCGCGATAGAGAGCCGAAGCTTCGGGTTGCTCGAAATCCTCGGTACGAAATAAGAGCCGATCGTAGCTGATGCTATCGACGTGCGTTGCCCACAATTGGGGCGCCGCCGCCAAAGCTCGCAGCGCCACATAGATCATCAGGGCCGAATAATTGTCGAGCCCGGGAAAAAGTCGTGTATTCGCGTCGCGCCGCGGATGCTGATAAGGGGCCAGCCCCAGTTCCAGGTTTGGTTGCCCCATCAACTCCGGCACGGCGAGACAGTCATAGTCCACCAGCTTGAAGTGCCCTTCGGGAGATACCAGCACATTGCCGTGTTGCAGATCACCATGGACGATGCCGTTTTCCGCCAGTTCGCGAACCACGTAGAGCCAAACGTCGGCCGCGATGGCCAACGCCTCGGCATAACCTTCATGGCAGCGGTCACGCACCCATTCGAACAACGTGACACCCGGCACCCAGTCCATCGTCAATAGCGGATAGAGCTTGCCGTCGGAGGCCCGGACCCCTTTTTCGTCGAAGCTGAACGGCACCAGTGAACTGATCTGCCGCTGCTCGACATAGCGGCTGCGGGCCAGATAGGCTTCCCGCCGCGCATCGACGCCGCGATTGAAAACTCGCAGCGCCAGTTCGCTGCCATCTTCGCG
>JAIOPX010000059.1 GCA_021413705.1 Planctomycetota bacterium
GCTCACGCTGGTGGCGATGGTGAAGTTGCTGCTGAAGTCCGTTGCCGGTGTGAACGTCAACCCGGCCAGCAGAGTGTTGACATCGGCCAGAGTTCCGCTGGCGGTCCAAACTCCTGTGCCTGCGACGTAGGTCGAAGTCACGGTGCCGGAAGTCGCCGTGTTGAGGCTGCCGGCGGCCGGATTCGACAAAGTCAGAGTCGCCGTCACATTGGTGCTGTCCACATCAAGGATCGCGATGTCGGTCAGGTTTAGCGGAGTGTTGGGGGAGTAGGACTCGGCGGCACTGAGGTTCGTGGCTGTGGGCGAATCGTTGACCGCGGTCCCGGTCATCGTCTTGCTGCCGGTGACCGCAGGTGCGACCCCATCGCTGACGCTCGTGGCGATCGTAAAGTTGCCGTTGACGTCCTGGGTCGGCGTGAAGGTCAACCCGGCCAGTAGGCTGTTGACGTCGGCAAGGGCTCCGCTGGCAGTCCAAACTCCGGTGCCTGCGACGTAGGTTGAAGTCACGGTGCCGGAGGTTGCCGTGTTGAGGCTGCCGGCAGACGGATTGGACAATGTCAGAGTTGCCGTCACATTGGCGGTGTCCACGTCGCTGATCACAATATTGGTCAGGTTCAGCGGCGTGTCTTCGGTATAGGTCTCCGCAGCATTGAGATTGGTCGCGGTGGGGGCGTCGTTGACCGGCGTGCCGGTGATTGTCTTGCTTCCGGTGATCGCCGGGGCGACGCCATCGCTGACGCTGGTTGCAATGGAGAAGTTGCCGTTGAAGTTTTCGGCCGGTGTGAAGGTCAATCCGGCCAAGAGAGCGTTGACATCGGCAAGCGCGCCGCTGGCCGTCCAAACTCCGGTGCCGGCGACGTAGGTGGAGGTCACGGTGCCGGACGTAGCCGTATTGAGGCTTCCGGCGGAAGGGTTGGACAATGTGAGAGTCGCCGTTACGTTGGTGCTGTCCGCGTCACTGACCACGATGTCGGCCAGATTCAACGGCGTGTCTTCGGTGTAGGTTTCCGGAGCGCTCAGATTGGTGGCGGTGGGAGCCACGTTGACTGCGGTCCCCGTCATGGCCTTGCTGCCGGTGACCGCTGGTGCCACCCCATCACTGACGCTGGTTGCGATCGTAAAGTTGCTAGTGAAGTTCTCGGTCGGGGTGAAGGTCAACCCTGCCAAGAGAGCGTTGACATCGGCCAGCGCGCCGCTGGCAGACCAGACACCCGTGCCCGCGACGTAAGTGGAAGTCACGGTGCCGGAGGTCGCCGTGTTGAGGCTTCCGGCAGACGGATTGGACAATGTCAGGGTTGCCGTCACGTTGGCACTGTCCACATCGCTGATCACAATGTTGGTCAGGTTTTGCGGCGTGTCCTCGGTGTAGGTTTCTGGAGCATTGAGGTTGGTGGCGGTCGGTGCGTCGTTCACCGGCGTCCCCGTCACCGCTTTGCTGCCCGTGATCGCCGGGGCGACTCCATCACTGATGCTGGTAGCGATCGTGAAGTTGCCGTTGAAGTCCTCGGCTGGCGTGAAGGTCAATCCGGCCAAGAGAGCATTGACATCGGCCAGCGCACCGCTGGCGTTCCAGACACCCGTGCCGGCGACGTAGGTCGAAGTCACGGTGCCGGACGTCGCCGTATTGAGGCTGCCGGCGGCGGGGTTCGACAATGTGAGAGTTGCCGTGACGTTGGCGCTATCCACGTCGCTGACGATGATGTTGGTCAGATTCAGTGGCGTGTCTTCGGTGTAGGTTTCCGCAGCGTTGAGATTGGTCGCAGTCGGCGCGTCGTTGACCGGCGTGCCAGTGATTGTCTTGCTGCCTGTGATCGCGGCGGCAACGCCATCGCTGATGCTGGTGGCGATCGTGGGCTGCCGGCGGCCGGATTGGACAATGTGAGAGTTGCCGTCACGTTGGTGCTATCCGAGTCGCTGACCACGATGTCGGCCAGATTCAGCGGCGTGTCTTCGGTATAAGTCTCAGGTGCATTGAGGTTGGTGGCCGTCGGAGCGACGTTCTCCAACACGGTCACTTCCAAGGTCTCCACGTCGGCCAAGGGGGGCTGACCATCGTCAACAACCGAGATGATGATCTTGAAAGTTCCGGCTTGCGAGGGCGTCCAACTGAAGAGCCCGCCAGGAGACGTGATGGTCGGTTGCGTTGCGGTGGGGGAAATGCCGCTGTTGTCCAAGTCCAGCACGAAGGTCCGCAGATTCGCTGCGCTATCGGGATCTTCAACAATCGCGGTGAACTGAATTTGCTGACCCAGCGTGATGGTGACCGGGTTATTGTTCGGCGCCGGGAGAATCAAGTTCGGCGGATCGTTGACGGCGATACCGGTCATCGCTTTGCTGCCGGTGAGAGCCGGGGCCACTCCATCACTGACGCTGGTGGCGATCGTGAAGTTGCCACTGAAGTTCGACGCTGGTGTGAAGGTCAGCCCGGCTAAGAGAGCATTGACGTCGGCAAGCGCGCCGCTGGCAATCCAGACTCCGGTGCCGGCATTGTAGGTCGAGGTCACGGTGCCGGAGGTCGCCGTGTTGAGGCTCCCTGCGGCGGTGTTCGATAACGTGAGAGTCGCCGACACGTTGGGGCTGTCGACGTCGCTGATCACAATGTTGGTAAGATTTAGCGGCGTGTCTTCTGTGTAGGTCTCAGAAGCGTTGAGGTTCGTGGCCGTCGGCGCGTCGTTCACCGGCGTTCCGGTGATGGCTTTGACTCCCGTGATCGGTGCAGCAATCCCGTCGCTGATGCTGGTGGCGATCGTGAAATTTCCGTTGAAGTCTTGGGCCGGCGTGAAGGTCAGCCCGGCCAGCAGGCTGTTCACGTCGGCAACATTTCCGCTGGCGGTCCAGACACCCGTGTTCGCGTCGTAGGTCGAAGTGGCCGCGCCAGAGGTGGCCGTGTTGAGGCTCCCTGCCGCAGGGTTGGACAATGTGAGGGTCGCCGTAAGCACAGCAGTCACATCGGTGATCACGATGTCGGTCAGATTCAGCGGCGTGTCTTCGGTATAGTTCTCGGGTGCGCTGAGATTGGTGGCCGTCGGCGGCGTGTTCGCGGAAACCAGAATGTTGAATGTTTCCGCATCCACTCCGATGGGCGACGACGGGCTGACGGCGATGACGGTGATCTTGTGCAGACCGATTTGATTGGCGGCGGGAATCCAACTGAAGGTGCCATCGCTCGTGATCGTGGCACCCACGGGCGTGTCCGTGCCGATGTCCGGGTCGAGCTGAAAACGAACTGTGGGATCGGTCGGCGTGACCGAGAGCGTGCCGCCGGCCTGCAGCAGATTAAATTGCAGCGACTGTCCCACCTCGACCGGCTGTTGCGCGATGGCAGCGAGATTCAGATCGATGTTCGCGCTGAGCATGGAGCGCATTTCGAGCGATTCAAACGCCAGGGGCAGCGATCGGCGGCCGCGGCGCGATGCTTGTTTCAGAGTCTTCTTGCCCCAGAACCGCCCAAAAATATTTGCCATGATGTATTGCCTTGCCTGAAGGGAGAATGGCTGAGCCCGCACGTAGAATGCTGATTGGTCGATATTATCCATCTTGCGCACGTATAACAAGCAACCAGTGCGAAGGGGACTGATTGCGGAGCGTAAGACATTGGTGATTGCTTATGCGTGTTGCTCTGAACTGGAACTTGACCCTGGCGCGCTCTCCACTACTATGGAACCCTGCGACGCTCTCCTTGCCACAACTTTCTCCCCCCTCGCGACTCCATGTTCCGACGCTTCTTTCGACGCCGCACCAAGACAACGACTCGCATGAGTCCGCGCAGGCTACTCAGCATCGATCCGCTAGAAGACCGCCGGATGCTATCAGTCGCGCCCCTGGGCAACGAAGTGCTGGTCAACGACTATCTCCACGGCCCGCAGCGGTTAGTGGCCGAGGCCACGGCGGTTGCCGCCACACCCCAGGGGGGATTTGCGGTCGTCTATCAGGGGCGCGGCCCCACCGACACGGCCGGAGTGTTTCTGCGGCAGTTCAGCGCCACGGGCGTGCCAGCAGGCGATGCCGTGCTGGTCAACACGACCATTGACGGAAATCAAGTGTCCCCTTCGGTTGCTAGCACCCCGAATGGAGAACTGATTGTCGTCTGGGACGGCCGCGGGCGTGGCGACCGCCAGGGTATTTTCCTCCAGCGATACGGGTCGGAAGGCTCCATCGGCGCGGAAACGCTGGTCAACACAACGCTTGGGGGCAACCAGCACAACGCGCACGTGGCAGCCACCGAGTCGGGCTTTGTCGTTGTCTGGGAAGGAAACGGCGGGGGAGATTTCGACGGCGTGTTCCTGCGGCGGTTCGATAGCGATGGCAATCCGCTAGGTGACGAACAACGCGTCAATACAACAACGGCTTCGGAGCAGGCCTTTGCCGATGTGGCGATGGGATCCGACGGCCGGTTTGTGGTCACCTGGAGCAGCCGCCATCAGGACGGAGGCGACTGGGGCGTTTATGCTCAGCGGTTTGCCGCGGACGGCACGCGGCTCGGTGGCGAGGTTCTGGTCAACACGACAACTGCTGGCAGTCAGCAGCAATCGTCGGTGTCGTTTGGCGCCGACGGAGACTATACGATTGTCTGGAGCAGCATCGGTCAGGACGGCGACGGCTGGGGCGTCTATGCGCGACACTTCCTGGCCGGCGGCACTGCCGATGGGGGCGAAATCCAAGTCAATGTCACCACTCATGGTCAGCAGCAGGACGCCAAGGTTGTTCAAACGTCCGACGGAACCTGGTTCGTCACCTGGCGGCATGGCGTGCCAGACGGCAGCGGCTGGGAAGTTCGCGCTCGTGTCGTCGATGTAACGCAGACGGAAGAAGACTCGGAGTCCGAAGAATTACAGACGGAAGTTTCGCAGTCGGAGTCAGGCGCAGAAATTCAGATCAATCAGGACACCGCTGGCCCCAATTCCGGCCATCAGCAGAATCCCTCGGTGGCCGCAACGACGGACGGAGGATTGGTCGTAGCGTGGAACGGAGTCGGCTCGCAGGACCGCGACGGCGTCTATGCCCAAGCGCCGAGACCAGCGCAGGAAAATCTCCCGCCACAACTGGAACCGATCCCCGATCAGCAGGCGATCGTCGGGCAGCAACTGACAATCACGGTCCGTGCGACCGATCCCAACCCTGGCGACGTGTTGACATTTATTCTCGACGACGAGTCGCCCGCGTCCGCCACGCTGGAGCAGATTGACAACAACACGGCCGTGATCCGCTGGACGCCCAGCCCGGGTGATGCGGAAACTTCGGTGCCGTTTCGCGTGCTGGTCGTTGACAATGGCTCGCCGCCGCTGGCCGACTCCGAGAGCTTTGTGGTTTTCGTGAACCGCGCGCCACAGCCGAACCAGCCTCCCGATCTTGCACCGATCGAAGACCAGACCATTCCCGCGACGGGTCAATTGTTGCTGGAGGTCACGGCCACCGATCCGAATCCATCCGACACGCTGACGTTCTTATTGGACCAGGACGATTCACCTCCAGGGGCCACGATCGAATCCACAGGACCGGGCACGGCCGTGATCCATTGGACACCCGCGCCGGAAGATGCAGGTACGTCGGTACCCTTCCGAGTGCTGGTGGTGGACAACGGCACGCCGCAATTGGCCGACACCGAGAGCTTCGTGGTTACCGTCGAGCGCACACCAGAACCGAACCAGCCTCCCGACCTTGCTCCGATCGAAGACCAGACCATCCCGGTGACAGGTCAGCTATCCTTGCAAGTTTCGGCGACCGATCCGAATCCGTCCGACACGCTGACCTTCTTATTGGACCAGGACGATTCCCCACCGGGGGCCTCGATCGAATCAACGGGGCCGGGCACAGCCGTAATCCACTGGACACCCGCGCCGGGTGATGCGGGAACGTCGGTCCCGTTTCGAGTGTTGGTGGTGGACAACGGCACGCCGGTGATGGCTGACACGGAAAGCTTCGTGGTCCATGTGACGAGCGATTTGTCCTTGGCACGGCTTTCCTCGACATTGTCATTGAACGAGCCTGTGTCATCGCACGATTCCGGCGAAGAGCCTCAGTCGATCGTGGACGAAGCGTTTGCGCAACTCGGCGACGAATCGCATTCCGAGTTGCCGTCGCACGCGCTGCTTTCGTGATTGAAGCGACTCGACAATCTTCCCAGTGAATGCGGCGGGAGCTTCTCGGCCGCCGGTTCCACTAGCTCAGGGCCGGTCAGGATCAACGGAAGTTCGAGACTTTTATGGACGAGATGGACATGTTTCGCCAGCGGGCGATCGTGCCATCGGAACGGCTGTTGGGGAGTAGCAGGAAATCTTGACCTTGCGGCTCGATAGTGATCAATTCAGACCACGAGTTTTCAACATGAGTTCGAATGCGCCCATTCCGTTGTCCACCCGCATGGGAGTTTGTCGCCAGTGTTCAGGGAGGCGGACCTGTGATAGCTGGAACTCGATTCCCGATCAGCTCGATCGTGTAGAACCATCGTCGCGGTAGCACCGCCATTCGAGGGACGTTTTTTGATTTCGGGGACGATCCTTGGAAGTATGTCGGCAATGAGGAAGCGGCGGCGCGGTTTGTGCGTAATGGATTGTTGGTCGTGTTGCCCGAATCCTAGGTGGACTCCTGTCAATCAGGGCGAACTCTTTGAAACCAACCCTTCGTGATTGAACAAGCCCAGCAATCTTGCGACTATCCAGTTTTGGGCTAAGGACTTACATCCTGCGGGCCCGGCAAGCGATAGCACTCGGCATGACGATTGCATTTCAAGCTTGCCGACTTTTCATGGTTCATGAACAAAGGCTCACGGCTCATGCTGATCATACTGAGAACGCAGAGGAGAACGCTCATGGAAACCCAATTGCGACCTGCCAGCAGATCGACGATCCACCCCCTCATTCAACCGAATCGGCCTCAATCCAAAGGGGCCACACGGCAAGTCAATTCCGGCGGCCGACGTTTCGGCGGCATGCATCTTCGGCACGACAAGCGATTTCCTCTCTCTCGACAGGGCAATCTCAGTTCGATTCAGCCGGTTTCCTCCAGGGTAATCTCAACCCCGCCAAGTCAGAATGATGAGTTGAAATCCTGGAAAGAAGCCATCATGCTCTGGCTCAGTTGGAACAGCGCTCAGGAGAAATTGACCGAGAAGATGTATAAGGCGGGTCAGGATCAACGGAAGCTTGAGACTCTCATGGACGAGATGGACATGTTTCGCCAGCGGGCGATCATGCTATCGGAACGGCTGTTGCGGGAGTAGCGGGAATTACGAAGGAAACCGAGTCTCTTTTCGTGGCTTTACGTGCCAGTGCTTCCCAGCAATCGTATCGAACGTGCAATACGTTCCAAAGCGCGCAGGTGGTCTACTCGCCTTGATGGGGGGATGCCAACATAATTACCGTATGCACCGGGCGTCCATCGAGAGCGTTAAACTCGATTCCCTGGGGCACGAAGGCCATTGCAGATGTGACATTGTCAATCGACTCCAATGGCGCGTGGGGAATTGCAAACCCAGACCCGATTCCGGTAGATCCTATCTCTTCGCGTTTCAGGATAGCCTTGAAGAATGCATCTGCGCAATCGATGTTCCAACTACATTCCGCCGCCATGGCACCAACCATTTCTCGCAGCACCGTGTCGCGGTCCGATGAGTCGATCTGATGGATTCGGATATCCGGTACGAATTGATCCCGGCTTGTTATCTCGACAACCGCATCGACCCAGAGAAACGAGCTGCACTGCGGACAAACAGAATCGCCGGGTGGCCGTGAGACATTGACGAGAGACGACGCTCCGCAGACATCGCAACGGACGGGGAAGCCATCGTCGGTAGATGAAGAAATGAACATTGAGAGTTTCGATTCGCCGAACTTCATGAATCGGCCCGATCGTAGCGAGCCATCTCCCTCAACTCCAGCGGCCCGATGGGATAGCCTAGCCACCATACAACTCTGATTGTAACGGCTCGCAGAGTTTTACCATGATGCCGGCCGGCATCATTTTTCTCACGGAAGCGTAATCTCTTATTTCGCGGGCACTTGGAGCGGATCCGGCCCGGCGTCTATTTGCTCAAGGGCTTATTTCTCCACCCCGCCGCACTGGGTTCCCGTAAGGTACTTTTGCATTGCCGGACGACGCCCCGCTGCGCCACGGCCATGCCGAATATCACCCTGCCGGAGCCCGTGCCATGACTTCCACGACGACTGCCATTCGAGGGACGTTTTTTGATTTCGTGGACGATCCTTGGAAGCATGTCGGCAACGAGGAAGTGGCGGCGCGGTTTGTGCGCGATGGATTGTTGGTCATCGAGAATGGCCGTGTGAAGGATTTTGGACCCTTCGCGGAGCTGTCTCGGCGGTATTCCAACGTGCCGGTCACCCACATTCGCAACCGGCTGATCATGCCGGGCTTCATCGACGGGCATATTCATTTTCCGCAGACCCGCGTCCTGGGTCTCTACGGCGCGCAACTACTCGACTGGCTGCAGAAATGGATTTTTCCCGAAGAAGAGAAGTTTAGCAATCGAGACTATGCTCGCACGGCGGCCGGGCATTTCTTCGACAATCTATTGGCCGGCGGCACCACCACCTGTCAGGCATTCACCACGAGCAGTCCCGTCTCGACCGAAGAGTTCTTCGACGAAGCGACTCGCCGCAATGTACGCGTGATCGCCGGACTCACGGGTATCGATCGGTTCGCGCCGGCCAATTCGCTGATCGGCGCCGACGATTTCTACCACGAGTCGGCCCGATTGATCGAGCGTTACCATCGCCAAGGCCGCAACCTGTATGCCATCACGCCTCGGTTTGCCGTCGGCTGCACCTCCGAGATGATGGAACGCTGCCGGCAGTTGAAACAGGAGCATGACGACTGCTGGATCAATACACACATTTCTGAAAACCCCAGCGAGCTGCGTGTGGCCCGCGAATGCTATCCCGATTGCCACGACTACACGGGTGCCCACGAGAAGCATGGCCTGCTCGGTCCGAAGTTCACGGCCGGTCACGGAGTATGGCTCTCGAACGACGAGTTCCGCCGCTTCGCCAAAGCGGGAGCGGCCATCGCGTTCTGCCCGATGTCGAACCTGTTCTTGGGGAGCGGATTGTTCCGCCTGGGCCGCGCGACCGATCCCGACCACCGCGTCCGGCTGGCGCTGGGCTGTGACATGGGTGGGGGCAATGCCTTCAGCCTGGTCCGCGTGCTTGAGGAAGCCTACAAGGTGGGGATGTGCAATAACACGATGCTCGACGGATCAGTCAACCCGCGCGAGCAGGACGTGGCGGAAGCGGAGCGCAACAAGCTCAGTCCCTACCGCGCGTTTTACTTAGCCACGCTCGGTGGCGCCCACGCGCTTTACCTCGACGACCTGCTGGGTAACTTCGAGCCTGGCAAGGAAGCCGATTTCGTGGCCCTCGACTGGAACGCCGGCCAAGGGGCCATGCCCTGGCATCAATCGCTCGTGCTCAGCGGCCCCGGGCCGGAGACGATGGACCAGGCCGCGCAGCTGTTGTTCGGCATCATGGCCGTCGGCGACGACCGGAGCGTCGATGAAACCTGGGTGGCGGGCAAACGGCTGTACAAGAAGAACGCGGCTGCACCTGTGGCGCCGGTGGCGTATCCCCGCGAGTTGCTGCCGGACGCCGCGACACTTGTTGGGGCATCGGTGTAAGCGAATTATGTCGCAACTATCGTTAGAAAACGAACCGCGTAACACCAGCGCAACGACGCTGCTGGATGTGTTGCCTTCCGAGGCCGCTTCGGTGATCGTTCATCGCGTTCCGGGCAGCCTCACCGAAACCTTCGTCCAGTGGCAACGCGGGGTCACGGCGGCCACGGCGCAGGTCGAAGGTTATCTTCGCACGGAAGTCTATCCACCGGCCGACGACCGAGAGACGCAATGGGTGGTCGTGGTCCATTTTGCAACGCATGCGACGCTACGTCGGTGGTTGGACTCGCCTCAGCGAGCGCAATGGATTGCCGAGTTGGCAACGGAGTTGAAGAACTTCAGAATCAAGACCCTGCCCCAAGGTTTTGGATCGTGGTTTGCCGATGCGGATCTCCAGGACGAGCCCGAGGCGACGCACGAGGTATTGCCACCCAGTTGGAAGATGGCGCTGGTGGTGCTGTTGGCCCTCTATCCGACGGTGATGCTGCTGAGTTTGTTGGTGGTGCCGTGGCTATCGGTACTGGGTTTTGCTTTCGCCATGTTCATCAGCAATGCACTCAGCGTTTCGATCCTGCAATGGGGCATTATGCCGCGTCTGACTAAGCGGCTGAATCGTTGGCTAACCTTGCCGTTCAACGCTTCACGCAAGCTCAACATCGGCGTAGCTCTGGCAATTATCGTCCTCTTAGGCTGCCTGGTGGGACTGTTTCAAATGCTGGAAATGGCAAAGTGATGCCAGGGCAGGATGGGGATTTCTAGAGGGACAATTGGTGGTATAATCTGGTTATGGCAACGGATATCCCTCACGATCTGCAAGAATTTCATAGCTTTCTGGGTGAAACGCTCGCCAGTGGTCGGGGCGATCTCTCGCCCGAGGAGGCTCTGGACGAATGGCGCATTCTGCATCCAGCTCCGGCAGAGTTAGCTGAAAGCGTGGCGGCCGTGCGCCGTGCGCTTCGTGACATGCAATCTGGTGATCGAGGCCGCCCGGCCGATGCCGTGCTCAGCGATATCAGGCAACGGTTGTTGCGCGCGTCACAGTCATGAAATGTGAAGTTTTTGTCCTCGCCCAGGCAGAGCGCGAACTTCAGGTGATAGCCACTTGGATTTCAGAACATTCTCTTGACGGCGCACTTCGGTGGCTCGATTCCTTTGAATCTGCCAAACGTAGCTTGGCGGCAAATCCATTCGCATATGGGTTGGCCCTTGAAAACGACTATGTCGATGTTGAGGTTCGTCAGATTCAATTCGGTACTCGCCATGGCAACCGATACCGTGCGGTGTTTACGCTTGTGGATGACGAGGTCCGGATCCTCCACATTCGTGGACCGGGCCAACCGCCGCTGACTGCGGAAGAGATTCAGTCGTCCTAGCCGAAGGTTGTCTCTGTTCTTGCTGGTCTTGTCTATCGACCAATCAGAATCAATACGCCCGCGGCAA
>JAIOPX010000224.1 GCA_021413705.1 Planctomycetota bacterium
CTTTGCGAAGCAGCTCAAAAGCCTTGTCGGCATGACCTTCTCGATATTCCACTTCTCCCTCGGCCATCGTGCGGGCGATGGCAACCACTTCGGCGGCCGAATTGTTCCCCATCTTCCACTCGTCCGTCAGCGCTTTGGCGATTTGTTCGAGCAGCTCGATTTCGCGCCGTGCATCCACGGTTTTACCCGAAGCCGACAAAGCCACGGCCCGGGCAAAGTGCCGCTCGGCACGACTGAGCAACCGCCACTCCGGCGGCTCCGGTTCGGCCAGAATCTCGTCCCATTTGCCGAAGCGGATCATCACATGAAGCGTGGTAGGCATGAAGCCATCGGCGATGGCAACCTGTTTTTTTAAAAACTCGGGCGGAATCGTTTTTTCAATCTTGCGAGCCGCTTCGAGCGCCGTCTGATATCTCCCTTCCATCATGGCCGCGTACGCCAGGAAATGGATATTGTGCATGAAATAGACGCTATAAAAATCCGGCGGCGGCGCTGTGGCAAAGTAAGTCTCATCTACCTTGATCGCATTTTGGTTCGACTCGACCGCATCCGCATAACGCCCGGTGCGAATGAAAATGTGCGAAGGCATGTGAACGAGATGACCCGAACCCGGCACCAGCGACGGCAGTCGATTGGCCACATCCGTCCCCCGCTCAGGCCAAGGCGAAGCCTCAATCGCATGGATGTATAAATGGTTGGCGCCCGGGTGCTTGGGAAATCTGGACAGCGTTTTCTCCAAAACCGCCACGATCTCCAGCGCCCGCCCTTTCGGCGCAGCTTCTGCCGTCCACAAATCCCACGGCTGCAGGTTCATCAGCGATTCGGCAAACATCGCCCCCACGTCGGGATCGTCAGGAAATTGATGCCACACCTTCTCCATGGCGTCAGCATACCGCTCATCGAGCGGTCGCCTCTCCTTCGGCGCAGGCCACTCATAACGCTGCCGAATCGCATGGACCAGAGCCCGCTCGACCGGCGACTCGTTATCCAGCGCAGCAACCGCCTTGCCTGCGGCCTCGTGGGCCAACCGGCTTTGTTCTTCACCCATCTCCGGGTTATTGATGTGCAGCCCACGGGCATACGCCGCGCCCCACCAGGCCATAGCGCAAGCAGGATCGACCTGGGCCGCTTTTTCAAAAGAGCGGATCGCCTCGTCGTGATTGAATCCGTAAAGAAGCTGAATCCCCTGATCGAACCACCGCTGCGCTTCGGCGGATTCCGTGGTGACTTTACGAGTATAGCCCGTGAGACCGGGATACAAGCGGGCTACATTCGGCACAGCGGTGGAGGATTTTGCGGCTGCGTCATCTTTTGTTGGCGGCTCGTCTGCGTTGATCGCCGGGCAAATCCCTATGATGACGATTAAGATCAGGCAGATAGTTATCAGGCGAGGCATCGGCTTCTCCTTTCTTCAGCAGGATGACAATGCTACTCACTTTTTAGTTTGTCATCGGCGTGAATGATGAATACAAACCAACTCCACCGCTGCCCCCAACCCCACACCTATGGTGTAACAAATCAGGTCGCTCCACAAGAATCCATAACCCAGGATCAGTCCCCCCAACAGCGTATGTCGGATCTGATTGATCCAGGGCTCCTGATAGAGCTGGCTGATTTCAATGGCGTAGGAAAACAGCAATGCCAAGCCGGCAACAGAGAGCGTGGACCACCTCGGCAGCAAGAAGCCGATCCCCAGGAATGCCGCCAGAGCCCAGAGCGTGTCGCCTGCATACTGGGCGATGAACGCCGGAAAGAGATGAGGATACTGCCGCGAGAGCAATCCTAAGACCATCGTGCAACACATGGCTGCCAAATATGCCAGTCGATTTCTTTGCACTTGGCGTGCCCCGCTAGGATATGCCAGTCCTCATGCCCGGCCACATTATCGTTCATTTGGCGCGTCGCACGCCAGCCTCCTGGCTGACCAACTCAGTGCGTAGCACTTTGACGATGCTGGGAGCCTCAATTCCTAGAGTGACGCGGCCCGCATGAACCTGCTTGACAATCACAACGATGTCGCCTGCGATGCGGAGCGCTTGGCCAACCTTGCGGGTCAAAACCAACACGTTTGCTCACTCCTGTTTCTACTGGGTATTGAACAATGTACGGCGGGCAGTAATCTCTATCCCACTTAACCCCACCTCCCGGCCGGCGCGAAACGCGCCGGCCGGAAGTTTGAGTGAGCCTTGACGAGAACTACTCCTTGGGAATCAGCACGGTGTCGATCACATGGATCACACCATTGCTGCAATCGATGTCCGCCTTGACCACTTTGGCGTCGTTGATCTTCACACCATCCGTGGCATCGACTGCCACGGATTGGCCCTGGACGGTCGCTGCCGATTTCAGCTTCACGACGTCGGCGGCCTTCACTTTGCCCGACACAACGTGATAGGTCAGAATCGCCACCAACTTGGCTTTGTTCTCGGGCTTCAGAAGCGTCTCCACGGTGCCCGCGGGCAGCTTGGCAAAAGCTTCGTCCGTGGGTGCAAACACGGTAAAGGGTCCGGTGCCCTTCAGCGTGTCCACCAATCCCGCGGCCGTCAGCGCGGCAGCCAGCGTTTTGAACGAACCGGCCCCCACAGCGGTGTCGACAATGTCCGAGGAATTGTTCAGCGCCACTGTCCTGACCTGGGTGGTCGGACATTTTTTACCGGCAAAAGCCTGGTTTCCCAGCACACCCAAGGCGGCCGTGGCCACACCCATCACCAGCAGTTTTCGAGCGAAAATCTTCATCTTTCACATCCTTACAAGGAGTTTCCAGACGTTTTGGTCCCACCTGCGGCAGAACAATTCGTTCAAAACGTCCACGCCATTTATATCCGTAGACCCAACCCATCGTCAACAAAATATCGTTCAAATCGTTCACTTTGTCGCCTCGACGGCGACCTAACTGCCATGGCTAGAACACTTTGCATCACCGTATATTTTCCCTGCAAATGAACTGGACAGACGACTCATGCTGGAATAGAATTCAATCA
Source organism: Planctomycetota bacterium (assembly GCA_021413705.1). Classification (GTDB taxonomy): domain Bacteria; phylum Planctomycetota; class Planctomycetia; order Pirellulales; family UBA7805; genus JAIOPX01. The sequence goes on from JAIOPX010000224.1 coordinate 2,982, forward strand.
AATCGCTCACTTCAACCGGAGCTGCCGTGAGTCGCCTCGTCACTCCCCGCCAGGTCGCCCAAGCCATCGGGGTCAGCGAATCCTCGCTTAAACGCTGGTGTGACCAGGGTTTACTGAGGACTGTGCGAACCGCGGGGGGACACCGTCGATTGCCCGTGGAGCAGGTGGTGCAATTCCTGCGGCAGAGCGGCCACACGATGGTCCGCCCGGAGTTGCTAGGTTTGCCGTCCAACACAGGGCAGGGGCCAACCATCGCCGCCAGGGCCGAAGCGGGCCTCCGCGAGGCGCTGATTGCAGGCGATGAGCCTTCCTGCCGCCGCATTACCCTGGATTTGTATTTATCTGGACACTCGGCAAGCGGAATCTGTGATCGAATTGTGACGCCGGCTTTGCATTCAATAGGTGACCTCTGGCAATGCGGCGACGTGGAAGTGTTTCAGGAGCGCCGGGCGTGTGAGTTTTGCCAGCGCATTTTGCACGAACTCCGTACGCTTCTGCCGGCGGCCGAAGAGACGGCCCCACAGGCTCTTGGGGGCACACCCGAGTGCGATCCCTACACGATCCCTACGGCCATGGTGGAAATCACACTCCGCCAGGCGGGCTGGCGAGCCCAATCTCTCGGTTCGCGATTGCCACTGCCGACCTTGTTGACAGCTATCGATCGGCATCGCCCTCAGATTTTCTGGCTCAGCGTATCGCACATCGACGACGAGGAGCAATTCCTGCGCGAGTATCGCCAGTTCTATCTGCACGCGCATCAGAAGACTGCGATCGTCGTTGGCGGCAGAGCCTTGAACGATGCGCTTCGTCCTCAGATGGAGTACGCTGCCTTCTGCGATAACTTGCAACATCTCGAATCTTTTGCCGACACGCTTCATCGGTCGCAGACGAAGCCCAGGTAAGCCGCTACGAGGCAACTATGCCCGACGACTGCTACGAAGCAACGATGGAGATAACCGACGCTCCCCATGGCCCTGGCTTTCGCCTTGTGGCCAAGCAGTTTCTTCCAGTTTCGCGCGAACTACTCTTTGAGTTCTTCTCAAACGCGATGAACTTGCAGGAACTCACTCCACCCTGGCTCCATTTTACGGTGCTCTCTTCGACCCCGATTCAGATGGCAGCCGGTACGCTGATCGACTATCGGCTTCGGCTGTATGGCCTCCCCCTCCGCTGGCGAAGCCGGATCGCCGCCTGGGAGCCACCGCTGCGTTTCGTGGATGAGCAGGTCCGCGGCCCCTATCGCCACTGGCACCATGAACACTCCTTTGAAGCCACCGAAGGCGGCACGATTTGCCGCGATACGGTGGACTATCGCGTGCTGGGTGGACGCCTTCTTCACAGCCTGCTGGTGCGACCTGATCTATTGAAGATTTTTACGTACCGCCAACAGAAGTTGCGCGAACTCTTTACAGGCTAAGGCAAGTAGGGATGGCATACCCCTGTTGGCTCCTTACCGCGCTGCGTTATTGGATTCGAGCGGCAACTTATAGCCTAAGGCTCCGATCACTTTCTGCTCGCGATAGTTGCTGTGACACATTTTGCACTTCTCCAAAGCAATCGGAATCGGCGTTGCCGCACGTAAATAGCGTTTTCCGTTTTCCTGGGACTGCTCCTCATAGAATGTCTTTCCCGCCAACAGAGCTTTGATCGCGTTCTTCTCAAAGTCGTCCTGGGGTTTGTTGGCCTCATTGAGCGACTCGCCTGTTGCGTCAAGCAATCGCACTTCGTGCCAACCTTTCTCTTTCACTCCTGCGAAGAGAGCTTTGAAAGCCTCACCCGCGGCCAGATCGGAATCTTCCTTCACATAGTGCTTCGTGATGAGCACGATGGCGGTCTTGTAGATATCATCCAGCAGCCGGATTTCGCGGCGAGCACGATCCAGTTCGCGATTCTCTTCAGACGTAGGGGCAGGTTCCGCCTCGCTCAAGGCTGGCCACGCCCCAAGAAAGGCCGCACCGGCAACTAGCATCAGTGTTCCCCAAGCGAACCAGCGGCGAAAGTATTTCTGCGATGCAGACATGCGTGTGTTCTCCCGAATGAAGGATGTCATTGTGCGTGGGGGGTGATTTCTCTACCTCTGAGCTGCCGAAACCACCGAATACTGGATGTTTATGTCCACTATCAACAGACTTTACGAAACGCTATACTGGATGTCAATGTCCTGATTCAGGAGATAGCCGTGTTAACGCAAACCGTTGAATATGCCCTCCGCGCCTTGGTGGCCTTGGCGGCTCAGCCCGATCGTCCGCAAAACAATCGCGCATTGGCGAAAATCACCAAGGTTCCCGGCCCCTACCTTTCCAAGGTGCTCCAACTGCTCACCAGGGAAGGGTTGGTGGAAACGCATCGTGGGCTTCGCGGCGGCTTTTCCTTGAGCCGGCCAGCCGACCAAATCACCATCTTGGAAGCGGTCAACGCGGTCGATCCTATTCGTCGCATCACCGTCTGCCCCCTGGGCCTAAAGGCCCACGGAAAGCATCTGTGTCCCTTGCATAAAAAGATGGATGCCGCTCTGGAGCAAATGGAAGAAGCATTCGGTTCGACGACTTTGGCCGAAGTGCTTGCGGAGCCCAGCCGGAGCGTGCCACTGTGCGCATTTCCGCCTCGTGTTTGCACATAGGGAATTCAATTCGATGCGAGCCCCTTTCATCGCAATTCTGATCCTTATGGTCGGCGCGCGTTGGACACGCGCCGAAGATGACTTTGAACGGCCGCCGATCCAGTACAGCAATTCCCAGCCCAAGAATGCCGTTTCGCACTTGCAGAGCCGGCTGGAAAAGGGTGACGTGCGTTTGGCGTTCGACGACGCCAACGGATATCTTCCATCGCTGTTGCGAACGCTGCGCGTGCCCGTGGAGTCGCAGATGCTCGTCTTCTCGAAAACAAGCATGCAGCGAAATCGGATCGCCCCTAAAACGCCGCGGGCCATCTACTTCAACGACGACGTCTACGTGGGCTATTGCCAATCTGGCGAGGTACTGGAAATCTCCGTGGCCGATCCGTCGCTCGGCGCCGTGTTCTATACGCTGGAACAGAAACCGGCCACCCATCCTGTTTTGACGCGGCAGACCGGAAAATGCCTGCAATGTCATAGCACCAGTCGCACCGGCGACGTGCCCAGTCATCTGGTTCGTTCTGTGTTTACCGACGCTGAAGGGCTGCCGATGCTTTCGGAAGGTAGCTTTCGCATCGACCACACTACGCCACTGGAGAATCGCTGGGGAGGCTGGTATGTGACCGGTACCCATGGCAATCAGTCGCATCTTGGCAATTTGGTAATTCGGGAGTCACCCGTGCCGCGTCCCGTGCAAAACCCGGAAGGCCACAATGTTACCGATCTCAGCAAACGGCTTCACTTGTCCCCTTACTTGAGCCCTCATAGCGATATTGTCGCTCTGATGGTGTTTGAACATCAGACTACGATTCACAACTTGATCACGCAGGCGAATTTCTCTACGCGGCAGGCGCTGCATTATCAAGCCGTTGTGAATCGAGCTTTGGGCCAAGCGGCCGACGCGCCGTTGGAGAGTACGAGCCAGCGCATCGCCCATGCAGGCGATTCGCTCGTCAAGGGTTTGCTGTTTGCAGAAGAAGCGCCTCTCGGAGGGCCGATCCAAGGCACGTCCGGGTTCGCAGAGGAATTCATGCGCAGAGGTTTGCGCGATACCCAGGGACGGTCGCTGCGTGACCTTGATCTCAAAACCAGAATGTTCAAATATCCCTGCAGCTATCTGATCTATTCGCCGGCGTTCGATGAACTGCCTCGGGTCATGAAAGACTACGTTGCAACCCGGCTCAAACAGGTGCTCAATGGCAGTTCCGGCGACTCAATTCCAAACGATCCTCATCAAGACGCGTCCGACTTCGCACATCTATCGAAGGACGATCGCTTCGCGATTCGGGAGATCGTGAAACAAACCAAGCCGGGATTTCTGCCACCATGAATCTTGTCGATCTCGACGCCAACGCTGCGGACTGCTTGATCGAACATCCGCTGTTATTGCCTCTCTTTAAGGAGCTGGGTATCGACTATTGCTGTGGGGGCAAATCGTTGGAGGTTGCCTGTCTAGAAAGAGGACTGGTCCCTCATGTTGTGCAGTCGCGATGCCAGGAGCTCTTATATGCCCGAGGCGATGGTGCGGGGCGGGACAGCGGCAGCGGCTCGCCGCTTTGAATACCCCATGGAAGTCCCCAGAAAACGCTCGGGCGGAGCTCGGGTCTATGGGAAAAGCGACTTACCGTCCACTCATGACGGCCTTTTTCCAGTGGTTCCAGGTCTGCTTGTCGTTGACGCCGTAGACGTCTGAGATGGCCGTATCGGCTGGAGTTCCCTCGCCGAGTTTGGTTACCAGATCTGCGAAATTGCGCGGCTCGCTGGCCAGAAGATTGGTAAACGACCAGGATTCGGCATATTGCTGGAGCTGCATGGAATTGGTCGAGTAGGCTAATACATCGGCCAAGGGTACTATCTTGCCCTGGCTAAATTGCTGACGCACCATATCGCCCCAGCGTACCGCGGGGCCATCCATCTTTCGGCCCGTATAACCGGAGAGAACGAGCGTGCCCGGTTCGCGAAACATGATCGCTTCCGTCATGTTGCCGAAACCCGTCTGGAGCGCGTGAGGAGCTTTGTCTCCCGTTAACTGTCGCAGATACTGAAAACCCACGGCGAATGCCACACTTCGGCGCGCGTCATCCGTGGGCATTCCCTCCAGACAAAGGCTAAAGATACCGTTGACGAAGGTGGCCTTGTCTTTGACGGACGACCCAACGGGGTCTTCGCCACGGAAGGTGATCCCCTCGTCCTTGTGAACTTTGAACAGGGCTTTAATCCAATTCTCATACTCGTATCGCGATTCCAACAGCGCGATATTGTTGAACCGAGCGTCCACTCCGGTGGCGATAGGCTCGGCAAACCGGTCCGCCAGCAGCTTTTCCAGTTTCTGAACATCGGGCACGAACAGACCCGCGATTCGCGGATTGGCGATAATCGTGGTATGCTGAGTCTTGTGAGGTTTGACCGGCACGCCACTGGCCTTCGCAATCTTTTCAATCCTCTCCTCCATAGCCTTGTAACCGGCAGCCGTCTTCTCGTCGAGAACGCGAGGCTTGCCTCCAAGCTTGCCGGCCCCTTTACCTCCCTTTTTTCCCTCCTCCTTGGCAGGGAGGGCCGCAGCGCCTCCAGCATCTGGCTTGGGCACTCCCTCGACGGGTCCGTACTTGTCCTTGTACTGTGCCACTTGTTTAGCGCTGAATCCTATCGTGCGCAACTTCTTGGCGGCGTCGTCATCGACGTCAAAGCTCAGTCCCCGCTGTTCGATCGCCTCGGCAACTTGCTTCAAGCCAACGCGCTGCTTGCGCATCTGCCGAATATCGTCGAGAGAAAGGGGACCGTCGTCCGCAGCGGCGGCGTACAACACGGGTATGAGCGACCAAGCCGCAACCACCAGAATCAAAGATCGAGCAACTCGAAACATGGCAAGTGTCTCCCCAGAGAGCGCGTGAGCCATCAATGTATCACAGCGCCGGCCTCGATTTCCACAGTTTAGCGCTCTTTGGCGGCATCAACCCGTGCCGCTTCCAGCCGGCGACGGTAATCGCTCATTTTTCTTTCGTGAACCTCCTTGGCCAACACCGACGGGTCTTTTCCGGCCAGGAGTCCGTCGATGACGGGGGGCAAATTCTCGGCAATTTTAGGGTCAAACCCCACATGGACGTACTGCACGCGGCCGTCGGCGCCCAACACAACCAGGGCGGGGATTCCTTCAAATTGAAACTTAGCGTTCAGGTCGTCGGGGGTCTCGCCTGTCAGACGTGCCCAGGGTGGATCGGCCTTGACCCGCTTGAGGGTTTCGACGATTTGCTCATTGGTGACTTCCTGGTCGTCCTGACTGAGCGCCAGGAACTGCACTTTGGGATTCTCCGCATACTTCTTTCGAACTTCCTCGACGGCGGGCATTCCCTTCAGGCACCAGACGCACCAAGTGGCCCAGAAGTCGATGACGGTTACTTTTCCCGAGAGTGTTTTCGATGCTCGCTTTTCGCCGCTGGGTGTAATGAACTGAAATTCGGGGACTGGTTCACCGACCAACTTGGATACCACGTCCGCACCGGATGGCGGTTCGATCCACTCTCCGACCTGGACATCGGCTTTGTCCTTGGTCCAGGTGAAACGCTCCGCGGGAATTGCGGCATTGAGTTCCGCCTTATTCATATCGACGGAGGCTTCAATCGCGGTCAATCCCTTCGGCTTCATTTCCTCCAGCAGCTTCGTCGTGGGAAACTCGATCCGTCTGACGACTGAGTTCTTGGCGTCGATCCACAGGACCAACTTGCCTTTCTCCGTATCGAACTGCACCCGATTGCACTCATCTCCCTCGATTTTTTCTTTCTCCAACAGCTTGGCCTTTTCTCGATCGAGGCCCGCGGGAAGTTGGGCCGACGCCAACAAGCGAAGCACAAAATTGCCCCCGACGATTTCATCGGTCAGCAATGCGCCCAGGAGCTTGGACTCGGCCAACTTATCGGCCAGATTTTGTTGAGGCGTATCGACCGCCACAAACTGATTCTCGTAAGGGGCCGACTTGGCATAGACTTTTTTTCCATCCCCGACAATCAGCCGCGGGGACAAATCCGTATCCATCCACACCGGGGGCTGAAAATCCATCCGCAGCAGGTTGGGGCGCTGAAACTCCAACTTGGCGTCAAAATCTCCCATGTTGTCTCCCATCGGACTCTTGATCTTGATGAGCAGCACCGCCTCATCCCGATAGGACTTGGCGTCACGATAGGCGGCCAACATCCGATCCAGCACTTGGTCGACCGGACGCGAGGGCTTGGGCGACTCCACTTTCGTAGGCAGCTCTCCTTTCTTCGCCGGCTGATCCACACAACCGCTGCATCCCAGCGCAACGCCAACCACGATTGCCGTCCAGCATGGTTTCATGAAGCCACCGAAGAATTGTCTTACATACAACGACATCGAATCAACTCCCGGGGAATGTTTCGCTATGAGGGCGTCTCTCGTATTCATGCGCCGGTATGCGCCCGCTTGGCCGGCAGCTTCGCCCCATTGTCGTTTACAATTTACGGAACACAATGTGGGTCAGGTTCATATTCCGCGAGTTTCGATCCGAATCGGCGGCCTGGAGTCGAAGTATTCCATCGCGAACCTCGACCTGATGCGTAATGGAATCGCATTTCCACTCAGGGTCCGTCGATTTTTTCGGCAGGCCAAACTCCACCCCACAAACCTGAAAGGGCGCTTGGTTGTCCTTTTGTGCCTGCACGCCAAGGACAACTTCATAACGGCCGTTTTCCACGGCGGCCTGCCATTGAACTGGCCCCCTCAGATTGGCGACCGTGTCCAACTCCGGCGCAGGACTCGATTTCTGGCGGCTCATCGCATGATGCTCTTCGGTCCATCCGTAGGCGAAGCCATCGTCGTGAATCGCCACCTGCTCGCCCGTGTCGATCCAAAAGTCCTTCGGCTTGGGTCCGCCATCGAGCGGCTGGAAATTAACCTTGGCGGCAGTCGCCAGGCGTGGCGGCCGAATCTTCTCGTAGCGACGCTCGACGCAGTAACTCAGCGGCGGCCCCGGCGATTGTACTTTGGACCGAGCCCGCACGACGGTGCTTTCCGTCAGCGTGATCGGCCCTTGGTATATCATCGATCGCAAACTCGGATCGCTTCCGTCGGTCGTGTAATACACCTCGCCCCCCAACGGTGCTTCGATCGCTATTTCCAACTTGTCGAGAAAACGCCGCGGCGCGAGCCGAAATTGCGGAGCATCGGTGCGGGGCATCAACCCCATCGAGATCCGCAATCCCCCGCCGCAAACGCAACCGCCGGCTCCTTCGGGAGCCAGGAACATGCCGCTGCCGGGAACCATGCTCAACCAGCAATCGGGACGCGCCTGCGTGATCGTGGTTGGCGGTTCCTGGCCGGCGAGCGGCCACATGCTCACATCACCGGCCCGATAGAACAGTGCGTACTTTGAAGCACACGCCGTCCCGCAATTTCCGCGCGGACAATTCTGCACCTGCTTGCCAGTGCTCAGATCGAGTACGCTTGTGCAGAGCATGATCTTGCCGTCAACGATGATCGGCCGCTGCGTCGCTCCCCCATGGCCTTCTCCGTCGAGCCTCACGTCATTCGCCCATAACTTTTCGCCATTTTTCGCATCGAACGCGAACACCTTATACGGCTGGCTGCATCCCACCGTAACCAGCTTTCCCTGGGCGGTCGCCTGATAGAAAGCGGTCATGCCGCAATCGCCGACGAAGGGACGTTCCCAGAGCACCTTGCCCGTTTGCGCGTCGAGCGCCACATGCCATGTGTTGGGCATCGAGCCATACATCCGCCCCCACTGGTCGGCCAGCATTGAGGCCACGGTCATCTCGTCTCGCACTTCGACAAAATAGACGCGCCCATCTCCCACCGTCACGGAAGAGTTCAGCAACATGCCTTTGGCATAGGACCACTTTGTCTTGCCGGTTGCCTTATCCAGCGCGAACAGGCACATGCTACAGACCTTGCCGGTCTTAGGGCCGATCCGCTGGTCGTACCAACTATCGGAGCCCCAATGCTCGTGATAGTGAGTCACTTCGCGAGCCGTGGAACCTAGCAACAAATTTCCAGCCAGCGCCACATGGCTCCAAACAGGGTCCACCGCTCTGCCGGAATCATCCACGGGTGCGAACATCCGCAGCACTTTTCCCGTCCGCGCGTCGATCTTCCAGCACTGCTTGTCGTGAACCAGATAAACGTAGTCGTCGTCGGCACAATAGTTTCCGCCGTCGCGGGGCATGTTGTAGCGGTTCAGTCCGGGCACTTCGATCGACCACAGGACCACTCCGTTGAAGATATCCAGCGCCGTCAGCCGCCCTTTGCCCTGGCAGATGAGGCGACCGTTGCTCACCAGCGGGGCAGGCTTGCGCACCATCCTGTCCGCATGGTGCCGCGGGCCAGGGCGACCCAGCCACTGCACTGCTAAATCCGATGTCGTGCGTGCCCCTTGAAGAGCCTCTTCTCCGAATGCCGAATTGTCGGCATTGCCATATTGATGCGTCCACTGGCCGGCACCAGGTAGCGGATCGGGACGGCGAATGACTCCCCACAGCCCGCCTTCTTTTGAAATCTCCTTGGGGAAATATGCCGTTCGCAACCAAGACGAGGCGACCCCAAGGTGCTTTCCGCCGGTGCCGCCATAACCTTCCGGACGCCCCAACACGGCCAGCCCGCCCAGGGGACGAAGTACGCGACAGATTTCATCGGCGCGTCCTACCCAATCAGCTCGGCCGGGCTCAAGCATCGTTTGCGAGACGACCAGATTCGCACAACCGCTGGGAATCAGTTCCAACTCGTCGTAACTGCGCACCTGCTGCACCGACAGCCGTACTCCATAGCGACCCGTCTTCTGCAACGCGGTTCGCGCGGCATCAACCTTCGCCGGGTCGGTCTCCAATCCGATGACGCACAGATTCGTCCGGCGGGCGATCTCCAGGGCCAATCGCCCGTCGTCGCAACCGAGAACGAGGCAGATTCCGCTGTCGGATGGTTTCTCGCTCAGAACCCTGTCCGCCACCCTCTTGCAGGCCGCCGTCAGTTGGTCCTGGGGATATGGGCTGGCCACATTCTCAAAACCGGGAAGCGTGTAGTTGTAGAACGTCTCCAGTGTCTGCACTTCCGCATAGCCGGGTTGACCTTCAATAAGAGTCCGTACCTGAAGGCGATAGTTCGCCATCGGACGAAGTTGATCAATCCGTGCCTCATGGCTGAGTTTCGGCTTGTTGTCTCGATACTCTCGGCCATCCTCGCCGATTTCCAAAATCGAGGGGGATGGTTTTTCGGTCACCCAGCGAACGATGGCCACCGTAGGATCGGTGAACTGAACATACGGCCCGGCGACCAGTTTGATTGCCACGGGTTTCTTTTTCGTAGTAACCGAGCCGTTATCTTCACGGACTTCAGTTGCCGCATACGGATCGGCAACAGCCTGCCCATC
>JAIOPX010000001.1 GCA_021413705.1 Planctomycetota bacterium
ACCTCGTCTTGCAGCAGGATCAATGGGCACAAGCCCAAGGCCAAGTGGCGCAAGGCCTGATTCAAGTCTACCGCTCGCTTGGCGGCGGCTGGCAGATTAGGTTGGGGCCGCCGGCGGGAGCCGTTGCCGCTCCCGATGCTGCTGCTGGCGAGCAACCGGCCGGCGGAGCGCCAAGGCATCTCCCACCCGTGCCGGAGCCGATCCCTGTGCCGCAGTAGCATAAGTGCATTTGCTTGACTTGCTTAATGCACACAAATAATATACGTGCATGAAGCAATCCCTCCGGGCCAATGGCTATGCCGTGGCAAAGCGCCCCCTCAACGGGGAAGCTACCACCGCCACGCTCTCCAGAACACCTTCCTCGCCTCCGCAAGCCGAAGCCCTGGTCGCTTCGCTGCGGGCCATCGTTCGTGACATGTTTATCGTGGACGACGCGGCCTCCGATCTTCCCCTACGGCAATTACGCGTCTGCATGATCCTTGCCGCCGGGCCTCAAAGCATGTCGGCGCTGAGCCGCGAGCTGGGTGTCTCGCTCAGCGCCACGACCCAGATTGCCGATCGACTGGTTGCCGCCGGATTGGCCCAGCGGCTTCCCGAAGGAGCTGATCGTCGGGTTCGCTGTCTCCAGCTTACGCCGCGGGGCCGCCAGATCATGGAGCGCCGCGACCGCATCAAGGTGCGCCGCGCACAGGCCGCGTTGCACCGTATGCGACCCGCCGACAGTAAAAAGCTGATGTCCGCGCTGGCCGCCTTGCAAAGCGCCTGTGAAGAAAGCCGCCTCCCATGAAGAAGCTGATCGTCATCCTGATCTTGTTAGGCGCAGTCAGCGCCGCTGGCACTGCCCTGTTCGCGCGGTACGGCAAGAGTGATGCCGCACCGAAGTTCCGCACCGCGGAAGTCGCCCGCGGCGATCTCCTGGTGACCATCACCGCCACCGGCACAGTGGAGCCGGAAGAAGTGGTGGACGTCGGCGCCCAGGTGCTGGGCAGAGTCATTGCCATCGGCTCCGACGCTCAGGCCGTCGATCCGAAAAAGCGAGAAAAGCGGATCGACTACACTTCACAGGTCGAAGAGGGAACCATCCTGGCGGAGATCGACAACGCCATCTACCTGGCCCAGCGCAACGCCGCCAAGGCATCGCTGGAGCGAGCCAAGGCGGACTTGGAACAACTCAAAGCCAAGCGCGACTTGGCGGCGGCCGACTGGCGGCGTGCCCAGGAGTTGCGCAACATGAAGCGATCGTCGCTGGTTCCCGCCTCGTTGAGCAAGAGCGAGCCTCCCCGAGAGATCAAAGCCATTGCGGACAGCGACTACGATCTGGCCCGCTTCAATTTTGGCGTGGCGGAAGCGAACGTCCGTGTCGGCGAGTCGATCATCGTGCAGGAAGAAGCGTCCCTGCAACTGGCCGAAACCAATCTCAGCTATACGGTCATCAAATCGCCGGTTAAGGGAACCATCATCGACCGCCGCGTGAACATCGGCCAAACCGTGGTCGCCAGCCTCAATGCACCCAGCCTGTTTCTGATCGCCAAGGATCTCCGCCGCATGGAAGTCTGGGCGTCGGTCAACGAAGCAGACATCGGGCAATTGAAGGTGGGTATGAAGGTCAACTTCCGCGTCGATGCACATCCCAATGACACGTTCCATGGCGAGATTTCGCAAATCCGGCTCAATGCCAACATGACCCAGAACGTCATCACCTACACCGTGGTCGTCAGCGCCGAAAACCCCGACCTCAAATTGCTCCCGTACCTCACGGCCGACGTGAAGTTCCAGGTGGAAGAACATCACGACGTGCTGGTAGTTCCCAACGCCGCCGTGCGTTGGATACCCAAGCCGGAGCAGATGGTGCCGGGGGCTGAAGAAGTTGTCGAATCGCGCGGCCGCAAGCGACAAGCGGGGCAACAAGAACCGGCCGAGAAGCAAGACGCCCCGCCAACGGACCCCAAGCCGGACGAGGGTGCGGCCAAAGACGCCGTCCCCGCAGATCCGAACCAGCCTTTGAAAAAGCGGAGCAGGGGAGGGGGGCACAAAAAGGTGGAACGAGGCCGAGTTTGGGTAGAAGACGGCGCACTCGTTCGCCCGATCGAAGTACGGATTGGAGCCAGCGACGGCGCATTTACGGAAATCAGCGGCTCGGAAGTGCGTGAAGGAATGTCGGTCGTCGTCGGTCAAGCGAGAGCCGCCGCTGCTGATGCCGGATCAAATCCGTTTGTGCCCAAGTTCCCAACTCGTCAACGCCGCGTGACGAACTAAGCTCCCATGGAACTCATCCGCATCACCAACCTGCACAAGACCTACCATCTTGGCGAGGTCGATGTGCCTGTGCTCAAGGGCGTTTCGCTGACCATCCGCCGCGGCGAGATGGTGGCTTTGATGGGCGCCTCCGGTTCCGGCAAAACCACGCTGATGAACATCCTGGGCTGCCTGGATCGCCCCAGCTCGGGTGAGTATTGGCTCGACGGCGAGGAAATGAGCCGCCTGACGCCCAACCAGCGAGCGCTGGTGCGCACCGCCAAGCTGGGCTTCGTTTTCCAGAACTTCAATCTCCTCCCTCGCACTACGGCGCTGAACAATGTGCTGATGCCGCTGGATTATTCACCACAAAGACCGTCGCTGGGCAAGTCGCAAACCCAAGCCGGCCGGCTCCTGGGACGCGTGGGCCTGAGCACGCGTCTCGACCATCATCCCTCGCAGATGTCCGGCGGACAGCAGCAGCGCGTGGCGATTGCCCGGGCTTTGGTCAACGAACCCGCTCTGCTGCTGGCCGACGAACCCACAGGCAACCTCGACTCGCACACCAGCGTCGAGATTCTGCGCATGTTCCAGCAGCTCAACGACTCCGGCATCACCGTGATGCTGGTCACGCACGCGCCAGAGGTGGCCGAGTATGCGGATCGCGTCATCCACATCGTCGATGGCGTGATCGACGGCGACACGCTGACGGAGCGAGGCAAAGCGCGGGCTCTTGCGGCTCAAGCCGCCGAGCAGCAGGCCACTTCTTCCGCGGCCTTTGACGCCGGAGCCTCAGCCGCTCATACGGCCACACTGGCAACCGAGGTAGCTCCGTTGGAAGCCGCCGGCGCCGGACTCTCGGCCCTCATGCCCGCTACCCTCCGCACCGCCTTAGGGGCGCTGCGGCGCAACAAGATGCGCTCGGCCCTGACCTCGCTAGGTATCATCATCGGCATCGCCGCGGTCATTGCCATCATCGAGATCGGTGAAGGCTCGCGGGCAGCCATCAAGAAATCGGTGGCCAGCATGGGCGCCAACACGATCATCGTGCAATCGGGAGTCGCCGCTACAGGGGGCGTCAGCTTCGGCGCGGGAAGCGTATTGTCGCTGAGCCCCGAGGATGCGGAGGAAATCCGCAATCAGTGCCCGTCCGTGGTGGCCGTCAGCCCCATCGTGCAGGTCCGTACCCAGGTCATTTACGGCAACCGCAATTGGGTGCCGATGAACATCTATGGCACCACGACCGACTATTTGAAGGTTCGCGAATGGGAGGAGCTTTCCGAGGGAGACCCGTTCACCGACCGGGACGTGGCCAACGCCAACCGCGTCTGCCTGATCGGCGAAACGCTCGCCCGTGAACTATTCCAGGGTGAGTCGCCCGTGGGCAAGGACATTCGCGTGCGCAATGTGGCTCTGCGCGTCATCGGCGTCTTGAGTTCCAAGGGGGCCAACATGATGGGCATGGACCAGGACGATATTGTGCTGGCCCCCTGGTCCACGATCAAGTTTCGCGTGGCCGGCAAAAGCGCCGGCAACGTCAACCAAAGCGCCGACTCCGCCAGCGCCGGTTCGACGTCGGACCAGGTCAATTCGCTCAACAATCTCTATCCCCCCGCCACCGCGCTCTACACCAGCCGCTCCGCGTCCCAGATGGCGAACACGCCGCAGCCGATCCGCGTGACCAGCGTGGACCAGATCATCGTCAAAGCGGCTTCCGCCGAGGTCATACCCGATGCGATGAACGAGATGACCGGGCTGTTGCGGCAGCGGCACCGCCTGCGGCCGGAAGAGCCAAGCGATTTTACCTTGCGCGACATGGCGGAGATCACCCGTTTCATGTCGGGCACCTCCGCCACGATGAGCGGGATGCTACTGATCGTGGCGCTGATCTCGCTGGTCGTCGGCGGCGTGGGGATCATGAACATCATGCTCGTCTCCGTCACCGAGCGGACGCGTGAAATCGGCCTCCGCATGGCCGTAGGCGCCCGCTCCTATCACGTGCTGAGGCAATTCCTGATCGAAGCCGTCATGCTCTGCCTCTTCGGCGGCATCCTCGGCGTGCTGCTGGGCCGAGCCGCGACCCAGGTGGTCCACTACTTCCAGCAATGGCCGATGCAAATGTCGATCCCAGCCATCGCGGCGGCGTTCGCGGTGTCCGTGAGCATCGGCATCGTGTTCGGGTTCTACCCTGCCTGGAAGGCATCGCGGCTCGACCCGATCGAAGCCCTCCGCTATGAATGAGCGGGGACTGTCCCAATTTTGCCCCAGCAAAATGGGACTGTCCCCTTAGGATTTTTGCCATTGCAAATCTGCGCGGATCTCAGCTAACAGAAAGGCTCCTGTCGAGGCAAAGCCGCAAAGTGGCACGTTATGCCGGTGCCCAAATGCAGCTGCCGCGATAAATTCTCGCCGCAGGGCACGATAAGTACATATCCCGCCGAATAGCCCTCCCCCCCGGAACCTCCCCATGCCCTCACTCCGCAGTCTCGCCGTACCGTCTCTCCTCACCCTGCTGCTTCTTGCAGCGACGGCCCAACTGGCCCGGGCGGAAGAACCAGCCAAGCCCGATCCCAATCCGCCATCGGAAGCCAAGGTCGCGAAACTCAAATGGCCAGGTCTGGTCTCTATATTTCATGGTGACGCCTGGGGGAGCGACGAGAAATACTTACAGGCCATTGCCGAATGCGGCTTCGGGGCCACCGGCTGTTCGGAAAAGGAAATCGATCAATGCCGCAAGTATGGAATGAAGGCTTATATTTTCTGCTGGCCCCACGAGGCAGCCATCATTCCGGCCAAGCACAAGGATGACGACGCGGTCCTCTGCTATTTCTATTCCGATCGGCAGAAGCCCAAGAAGTGGGGACTGTTTGCCGAGTGGGAGAAGCAATCGTATCAGGCCGATCCCTATCATCCCGCCGTGTTTACCATGGCTTCCGATTTTGGCTACATGGACATGTTCGTTCCGATCGTCCACCCGCGCCTGTTGGAGTACTATCACTATCACTGGGACGGCAAGCGGCAGCCGCACATGCACTTTGCCAACCTGGAAACCTTGCGCCAGTCGGCAGCCAAGGCAGGGGGCATTCCCATCTGCCGGATCGTCGAAACCCGGGCCGAAGACAAACGCAAGACACGGCAGACTGTCTACACATCGTTGGCCTACGGAGTGCGCGGGTATCGTGGCGGCGGCCGCGGCTTGTTCGACCGCGCCAAGCTCGACGATCGTGGCCTGCCCACGAGGACCGAACACGGCGAAGAAGCCCTGCGGTTGAACCAAGCGATCAAGTCGTACTCACCTGTCTTCGAGAAGGCCCGTAGCGTCGATGTGTTTCACACCGCTCCGCTTCCACCCGGCACGAAGGAAGCTCCGGCCGACCATTGGGTCCGCCCGACCGGCGAAGAAATCGTGCTGGGTGAGTTCGCCGATCCAGACAAGAACCGTTTCCTCGTCGTCGCCAACCGCGACGCCGGCAAACCCCACGAGGCCACGATCCACATTGCGGAAGCCGACCTAAGCGTTGAGCGCATGGACAAAGTAACCGGCAAATGGCAACCGGTGACAGGCTCGGTTGATGGAAAGAAAATCGCCGTCAAAGTGCCGTTGGAAGAAGGCAGCGGCGAACTGCTGCGCGTGGTACCGGCCAAGTGAACGCGGAAGGGCAACCGGGAACACTCAACCGCGAGTCTCTACTCTTCCCCGCGGCTTTTCGACGAATAACACCCCCTTGTCAAATGTACACTGCCATTGGCACACTATCTGGTAGCGATCGTTCGATCCGCGTCGGCCATAACCTTCTTTTGCCGAAGGGGCAAAATCCATGAGCGAGCAACTTCCCGCCGATACCCAGGGCAGGTTGATTGTATTCGGCGCCAAGGTCATCCGGCGCACCTGGCATGAAGACCAATGGTACTTCTCCATCGTGGATATCGTGGCGGCCTTGACCGACAGCGATAATCCGCGAAACTATTGGAGCATGCTCAAGGCCCGCGAGCGGAAACAGAGCAAAGTTGAGTTGTCCACATTTTGTGTACAACTGAAGCTAACCTCTTCCGACGGCAAGACTTACAAGTCCGATTGCGTCAACACCGAAGCCGCCTTCCGCATTATTCAGTCGATTCCCAGCCCTAAGGCCGAGCCGTTCAAACGCTGGCTGGCCGACGTGGGTTACCAGCGCGTCCAGGAGATCGAAAACCCCGAACTGGCCCAGCAGCGGATGCGGCAGCTCTATAAGGACAAAGGGTATCCCGACGACTGGATAGAGAAACGAATTCGGGGCATTGCCGTCCGCGACGAGTTAACCTCCGAATGGCAACAGCGGGGCGTAACGGAACAGAAGGATTTTGCCATCCTGACGGCCGAAATCTCCAAGGCCACGTTTGGCCTGACCCCATCGGCATATCAGAAACTCAAAGGACTGAAGCGAGAGAACCTCCGCGACCATATGACCGACCTGGAACTGATCTTCACCATGCTCGGCGAAGCGGCTACTACGGAGATCGCACGAAACAAGGATGCCCAGGGTGTGAAGCAAAACAAGCGGGCGGCCAGGGCAGGAGGATCGGTGGCCGGCAACGCACGTCGGCAACTCGAAGCCAAATCGGGCCGAAAGGTGATTACGCGAGCTAACTACCTCACCCAGAAGCCGCGCCCCCAATTGCCGCCGTCGTCGGACTGACTGCGGCCATTCGACTGCTATTCTCTCGAATCAAATGGAAGCCATCGCACAACTCCAGCACGCATACTACTTGCTCAAGCACGATGACAGCCAACGTCAGAACTGCATTGATTGGGCTATCGATCGTCTCCAGCAAGATCAGGAGGGTGATGATTTTGATATCGTGCGTTTGGTATCGGCCAACCGTCGTGAAGACGTCCTCTTCTCCGTTGAGAAAATCATCAAGACTTATCTGGGGGTCTCGGCACTCGACGACCAGTTGGCTGCGGGCAAGTACATTGTTTCACTTCACTTGGCGTACAAACTCAATTCTGAAACCATTGACTCGCTCGACAAGAAATTTACGACGCTGTATCGTCGCCTGGATTACCCTGACTGGCTGGTCATGCTCAGTCGTAACTGTGAATACGCTACCGATATCGCAGACTTCCTTCAACCGTTTGAGGATGAATTTGACTATGTTGCCGGCCTCTGGGCTACAGCCAACAACCTTTCCGATTTTGAAGCCACGTATAGTCGCCAGATATCAAACCAACACGACTTCAAAATGACTTGACGCGGTCTGAAGTCTCACGACTTCAGCTACGGAACCTCCGGCCTACAGTCTCTAACTCGCCTCGCACTCGCTTGAGCATTGGCCGCAGATGCCTATAATACGAGGCTTGCTGGTCTTTGATCCCTTGAGCCACCTGCTATCCCCTATGCCTGCCCTCGGAGTCAACATCGATCACGTAGCCACCGTCCGTCAGGCCCGGCGGACCAATGAGCCCGATCCGGCCTGGGCGGCCATGTTGTCTCAGTTGGGGGGGGCCGACTGTATTACGCTCCACCTGCGCGAAGACCGCCGCCATATTCAGGATCGCGATCTGCACGTCATGCGCGAAACGGTGACGGTCAAGTTGAATCTGGAACTGGCGTGCGAGCCGGATGTCCTGGACCTGGCCTGTCGATTGCGCCCCGACCAGGTGACTCTCGTTCCCGAGCGGCGCGAAGAAATCACGACCGAAGGAGGGCTCGACGTCGCCGGCCAGCGCGATCGCGTCGCCAGGGCAATCGATCTACTACGCGGCGCCGGCATCTCGGTCAGCTTGTTTCTCGACCCGATCGCCGAGCAGATCGAGGCCGCGGACGGCCTGGGCGTGGACGCGATCGAACTCCATACGGGGCGCTATGCCCACGCGACGGGTAAGGCCGCGCAGCAGGCCGAAGAACTACTGACGCTGGCCACCGTTGGCGCCCAGGTACGGCAACTCGGCATGACGCTCCATGCAGGCCATGGACTGACTTACCACAATGTCCGGCCCGTGGCGGCGCTCGAAGGAATGGCTGAATTGAATATCGGGCACAGCATTGTGGCCAGAGCATTGATGGTTGGCTTTCAACAGGCCGTGCGCGAAATGAAACAACTTGTGACCTGAGGCGGATCGGTATAACACTGCTTGAAAGACGTCGAATGGCGCCGTTTTCGCAACTGGAGCGGAAAGCGGCGACTTTCAAGCAGTGTCACGAGGTTCAATCAAACTAACAACCCCAGGATTTTTCATGGCGACTCGAGGAGAAGCATTTGCGGGCCTAAGCGTGGCGATGGTTACGCCGTTGAAGGCCGGCCAGATTGATTATGATCGCTTGCAGGAGCACGTGGAGTTTCAGATTGCGGCCGGAACGACGTGCCTGGTACCCGTCGGTACGACGGGCGAGTCCCCCACCGTTTCGCACGAGGAACACGAGCGCGTCATCACAGCGGTGGTCAAAGCGGCGCGTGGCCGTGCCAAAGTCATGCCCGGCACCGGCTCCAATAGCACCGCCGAAGCGCTGCGGCTGACCCGCTGGGCGGCGCAGGCCGGGGCCGATGCGGCTCTCGTGGTTGCCCCCTATTACAATCGCCCCAATCAAGAAGGACTTTACCAGCACTTCCGCGCTTTGGCTGAGGCAGTGGATATTCCCATCTGTGTTTACAATATACCCGGGCGGACGGGTTGCGATGTGGAGCCCCAGACAATCGTTCGGCTGGCGGAACTGAAGAACATCGCCATGGTCAAGGAAGCCAGCGGCAAGATGGACTATGCGTCGCATATCGCCGCCGCGACCGATCTGACCGTGCTGGCCGGAGATGACAGCATGACGCTGCCGGTCATGGCCGTGGGCGGGCGGGGAATAGTCTCGGTCGTGGGGAACATCGTGCCGCAGGATTTGATTGCGCTGGTCAAGGCGGTGGACGCTGGCGACTTGCAGCAGGCCCAGCAGTGGCATCGCAAGTTGTTCCAACTCTGCCGCGACCTACTCGGCCTGGCCACCAACCCTGTCCCCATCAAAGCAGCGATGAAATTGCTGGGGCGGGACACGGGCGAACTGCGGATGCCGATGTTGCCGCTTGATGCTGCCGGAGAAGATCGCCTCCGCCGCACGCTGGGAACTTATGGATTGCTGTAGGTCAGCCTATTGCCTGACGTTGTTGGCGGCTTGTGTTAGCTTGATGCGTTTTTCGCTGAGTCAGTCCTGGATTCGTCAGGCAATAGCCTGACCTACGATTCGATGGACATCCTCCTCCTCTTCGAGTATCCGACGCTGTGCGGGGGAGAGCAGTCGATGCTCTGCCTGTTGCCATTGCTCCAAGCAGCCGGGTGTCGGCTTCGAGCGGCCGCGCCGGGTGAGGGACCGCTTGCCGAAGCACTACGAAAGCAGGATATCGAAGTTCTGCCGATCACGCTGCATGATGCATTCGGAGTGAGGCTTCCGCTGGAAACATGCCGGGCTGCATTGGCAAAGTTGCTAAAGCAGTCCCGGCCAGATTTGCTACACGCCAACAGCCTCTCCATGACCCGGCTCTCCGGACCGGTTGCGGCCGATGGGGGCGTGCCGAGCGTGGGGCACATTCGCGACATCGTCGGCCTGAGCCGGCGCGCCGTTCAAGATGTCAATCGTCATTCTGCGCTACTCGCGGTATCGAACGCGGCGCGAGACTTTCACATCGCGCAGGGAGTCGAGGCGCAACGAATCAAAGTGCTCTACAACGGCGTCGATTTGGAACTTTTCCGGCCTCGCGCTGCCACTGGTTTTTTGCATCGAGAACTAAAACTTCCGCCGGGTGCACCCTTGCTGGCGGCGATCGGCCAGATTGGGCCGCGTAAGGGATTGGATCAATTGATGCTGGCAATGCAGCGAGTTGCGGGTGAGTGGCCGAACGCACACCTATTGATTATCGGCGAGCGATTTTCTGAAAAAGGCGACGCAATAGAGTTTGAGCGCTCACTGCATGAGATGGCCAGCAAAACGCCCTTGGCAGGCCGGGTGCATTTTCTTGGATGGCGAATGGATATCGCCGCCCTGCTTCCAGAGTTAACGCTGCTGGTCCATGCCGCCAAGCAAGAGCCGCTAGGCAGAGTACTTCTGGAGGGAGCTGCCTGTGGATGCTCCATCGTGGCGACCGACGTGGGAGGAACGGTAGAAATCTTTGGCGGATCGCACTCGGGAGCCTTGTTGATCCCACCTGGCAACCCCCAGGTCATGGCTGAAGCGATCCTGCAGTGGAGTCGCCAGCCAAGCCCTAAAGTCAACCATAATAGCCGTTTACGCATGGAACACCTTTTTGGATCCACAGAGACGGCAGGGAAATTGATAACCCATTGGAAGGATGCAATTTTGGCTCGACTTGAGTATCCAAACTCGCCACCTATCATAAGTGGAAGTTTATGAATGCATTTTTCGTTTTTTATGCGATACCCAATAGCGATCTGTGTGGTTTAAGTGTCATCAGACTACCGCGCAAGGAGTTGAAGTGGTGAGCGTGTCTTCTTCTGGCATGACGACTAGGGCGAAGACTCAGCGAGTCCGCGGCCGACGCTGCGCAGTGACCATGGTTGAGATGCTTTGCGCGGTCGCGATCGTCGTGATCCTGGTGTCCCTGGTGCTCCCCACCATTCTCTATGTTCGGGAGTCCTCACGCCGCACTGCCTGCCAGAGCAACCTGAGACAGATCGGCCTGGCGGTGTTGCAGTATGAAAGCACCCACAGTGCCTTGCCACCCGGGCGGGATGCGGCTGGCGGACGAGACCACTCCTGGGTCACACTGATTCTTCCCCAAATCGAATTGTCGAACATCTACGAACGCTACGATTTCACTCAGCGGTGGGATGACAACACGGTTTCCCAGAACCGCGTGTTGAGCGAAACCAAATTGCCGTTGTTCTTGTGCCCTTCCACGATTCACAATGTAGCTGGCGCCAGCGACTATGGGGGCAACTACGGCAGTTCGCTGAGCGGGTTGTCGAAGGGATTTGGCGTAGGCCTGGCCTGGGATTCGGGCGTGTTGCTGGCGCTGCACACTCCCTCGAAGACAGAGCCGCGCACGGTGGCGATCGGCAGCGGCCAGATCATCGACGGCGCGACGCAGACGTTTCTCGTCCTGGAAGATTCCGGGCGCACCGCCGAACAGGGAGGGCAATGGGCTAACGGCCAACAGTGTTTTGCCCATGAGTATCCGACGATCAACGAATATCGACAGCAGGGGATTTATAGCGACCATTCGCAAGGAGCGAATGTCTTATCCGTGGATGGACACGTCAGTTTTCTGAGTGCAGATAGCGATCCGTATGTGATCGGCGCGTTGGCCACGCGGGCCAACGGCGAAGTGCCCGAGCCGCCGGCCTCCGCGCCGGCGGGCTGAGTCACTCGCACGTTACTGATTCGACAGACCGCGCTGCCACGCTTTCAATACATCCCAGCTTTCACACTACGAGGAGAGTACGATGCGCACCCGGTTTTCTCTGACAATTGTTGCCTGTTTGATGATATTGCCGCTGAGCGGCTGTGGGTTTTTTCAACATAAAGTCGTTCTCGTCGACGATACGGCCATTTCCTGTAGCGGCGGCCCGGTCATCATCGACGTACTGGCTAACGACACCATCGGCAGCAAGGTGACTATTAATTCCGTGACCATTCCCACTTTGCCGGTTTCGCAGGGGAGTGCCGTGGTCAATACCGACAATACGATCACCTTCACGCCCGACGCTGGGGCCACTGGCGAGTCCACCTTTGAATACCAGGTGTGCTACACGAAACCCAGTAAGAACTGGAAATCATCTTCAACTGAAGAGACCTGCAAGACCGCGCAAGTGACCGTGTACTTGCGGACCTCCGATTCTGCGCCCACCGCCGGTGACGATACCGCCACCACTCCCCAGAACGTGGCGGTGTTGATCGACGTTCTGGAAAACGATACGGATCCCGATAGTGCATCACCCGGCGGCGCAGGATTGAAGATTACGGATGTCACGACTCCCGACCAAGGGACTGCGGCGATCGAGGACTCGAAAATTCGATACACTCCGCCAGACGCCACGTTCAGCGGAGATGCGACATTCCAATACACGATCACGGACAGTTGCGGCAACACGGCCACGGCTTCGGTGGTGGTAACGGTCCAGGGAGCAGCCGCGGCAACTCGGGTGGCTTCGTCGTCCTCGCGATGCCAACTCCCCGCCAAGGTGTTGTTGGTCAACAGTTCGAACTTTGAGATCACGGTGACGGTCGGAGGCAAACAAGTGGACGTCGTGCAGCCGCTGGGCTCCACGGTGGTTCCGGCCAAGGTTACTTCCGGCAATGATCAAGCTGTGGAAGTTGAAGCCCTGCTGCCCGATCCCGATCCGGCACGCGTGACCACGACCACCTTCAGCTTCGCGCCGAAGGGCCGCTACACGATCACCTATACGGATGACAATGTAAATCCGGCCGCGATCAGCATTGTGGAAACACCGTGATCGGAAGCGTATTGGTCGCTTGCGTGCGCATTGCCCGCCGGTCTGCCACAGCATGGTGCTGCGGCAGGCCGGTTTTTGTTTTCCATCGGGCAGTCCGTCGCCACTTTGCAACGCCAGCCACAATCGCTAGGCTGGCGGGCATTACGGACAGGCGGCAACCGCGCCGACGCTTGGATCAGGGAGGAGACATGGGTGACAAAGTTCAGAGAGACCACTGGGTTGGCTTCGACCTGGGTGGAACGAAGATGCAGGCGACGGTTTACGACGCCGATTTTCGCTCCAAGGGAAGCAAGCGTGCCAAAACCAAAGGGAGCGAAGGGGCCGCGGCCGGCGTTGAACGCATCCTCAAGCTCATAGACGAAGCACTCTCGGAGGCAGCCGTCGGTCGCGACCGGCTAGGGGGGCTCGGTATAGGCTGCCCTGGCATGTTGGATCTCGATCGTGGAATCCTCCATGACGCTCCCAACCTGGGCTGGAAAGACCTCAAGCTCAAAGATCTGTTGGAGAAGTCGCTCGGTTGTCCGGCCGTGGTGCTTAACGACGTCGATGCGGGTGTGTATGGCGAATACTGCTTTGGGGCCGCGCGGGGTGCCCATTGCGCCGTGGGGGTCTTTCCCGGCACAGGCATCGGTGGGGGCTGCGTCTACGAAGGAAAAATTCTTCGCGGCCGTAAGAGTTCCTGCATGGAAATTGGTCATGTTCAGGTGTTGCCCGAGGGGCCGCTGTGCGGCTGCGGCCGAAGGGGGTGTTTGGAAGCGGTAGCCAGTCGGTTGGTCATCGCCTCGGCCGCTTCTGCCGCCGGTTTCAGGGGGCAGGCTCCTCATCTGGTCGAAGACGTGGGGACCGATGTGGCTGCGATTCGCAGCGGAGCCTTGGCCCGATCCATCAAGGCGGGGGACAAGGCCGTCGAGCAGATCGTGAGGCAAGCGGCCAAGCATATTGGCGTGGCGGTGGGGAATGTCGTCAATTTATTGGCTCCCGATGTGGTGGTTCTCGGCGGTGGTCTGGTCGAGGCAATGTCCGATTTGTTTCTGGAAGAAGTGACCAAGGCGGCTCACAAACAAGGGCTGGCCTCCATGGTCGAATCGCTGAAAATCGTCGCCGCCAAACTGGGAGATGACGCCACCGCCGCCGGAGCCGCGGCCTGGGTACGCCACGAAGTGGATTCCACCCCATAGCCCCGGGCTCCGCCCGGGGGCCGTCTCTGCCTTATTTGCATTCCCCCCCTCCTCCAACCACAATATGGGCCGTTGGCACCAGAGCGTTCTGTCCGTAGGCCCGCCACGCTGTCGGACGTTTGCCTGAGTTGCACACTGCCGTTTCGTTGACTGATCGGATCAGCGACGCGGCCCTGGTTTACATCAACGTGAGAAGCACAACCCTTGATCCGGTCCTACGGGAGAACCAGACGATGAAATGCGTACGATGGTCCTGCGCGAGAGCGGGACGACAGTTGGCAGCCGTGGCGGCGACTGCAATCATCATCTTGGCGGCCCACACCGCGCCCGGCGAGATGCCAGGGCTGGTCCAGCCGCGCACGTTGCAAAGTCTTTCGGCGATGCCAGAGAAGGTGTTCAGCAACTATCTCAACTTCGAGTCGCCGGACAAAGATCTCAACCTGAGCCGGCTGAGCGATGAGAATCATAGCGGCACCTATTGGGCGCTGCGCTTCGCCGGCCCGGAGCGCGACCTGATGAAGGTCTGCACCATCGAATGCCAAAGCAATTCTCCGCAGCGCGGCTGGCTGCTGGCGGTCGATGATGAGTCGGGCAAGCTGAAGCTGGTCGAGCCAATCGTGGACAGCCCGCGCCCCATCTGGTATCTGCGTTATTCTGGCAAGCACAACGGCTACGACGCCTATGTGCTACAAACGCTGACCGACAAGAACGGCCGCGACTTCCAGTTCCTGGGACTCGATCCGATCACCGGCCAGCCGCGGCTGACAGCAAAGTTGGACGAGACCACGCAGTGGTTCGTTTGGACCGTGCCGGATTTGCCCACGGCACCGTAGGCAACCTAATCCCCTACGCCGATGTCATCCTCGAAGGCGGCCATGATGAGGGCGTCTTCGAGATGCTCATGCGTTTCAAACTGTTCGACGAACGCAAAGAAGGCGTCGGACAGATGACGGATCTGTTGGACCGCATGCTTGTGATGCAGCAGCCGGTCTGCGCTGTCCGCGATCCGGCAGATGTCCAAAAACAGACCAATGTGCTGCTGGTGGAGCGATTCGGCACGCTGACATAGTCGCGGAGCCTGCATCACTGCGTCCTCAAAATAGCCGTAAGCGTCTTCCAAGGCGAAGTGCATCGCCAGTTGATCGCGTAATTCGGACAGCGAGTCGGTCCACTGACGAACATCGGATCGCTGGGTGCATGGGTTCCGTAATAATTGTTTGCATTTTCGCAACACATCCTTAAGCTGTCGATTGTCCTCCTTGATCTCAAGCAGAAACGCGGCATTGACCGCGAGCGTTCGGCAGACCGTTGCCATAATGCTTCTCCCTGCGCCCCAGCTTGAGTTCGACTCTCGCACCGCGATTATTCGGCGCCACAACCATCGACTCCGCAGCGTTGAGCTTGCCGTCCGTTTTGAGTTGTCGCACCAATTCCGCTCCCCTGTCTTCGTCCGCCGTAAGGGCATAAACTGTCGGCCCCCACGAACTTTGGCCAACGCCCAATACGCCCAGGTTGCGGATCGCATCCACCAGGCCTGCGACAATTTCAGAGGCAAATGCTCCGTGTTGGTACTGGGCAAAGCACATCCCGGCCGCAATGCCATAGCGATACAACGCATCACCGAACGCGAATATGTCCCCTACAGTGGCTGCCGGCAGAATTTCTTCAGTGGCTATCTCCGAAAGCATCCGCGTTGTAACTGCGGGAATAGCCTTCAGACGGCGAAAGGCATCACGCTCTTCATCACCAGAAAGACCCCGGGGATTTTTGGGCCAGAATAGAACAAAACGCCACTGCTCCGGCAGTTCGACTCTCGCCGAGAGCGGCGAGACGGATTCACCAGGCAGCTTGCCTTGCTCAAAGATTAGCCCGCCGGAGCCAAACCCGTGCGTTCCGATCGCCGATCGAGCCCCCCGGCCAACCCACTCGGCGAGTTGCTCAACTGCAATTTTCTCCACTGGGGCCGGCTCAGACGACAGCAGCGGATATAAAGCGGCGGCCACCGCCAGTCCAAGCTGCGTTCCCGTCCCCAGGCCAACATGCTCGGGTGGAGCCGATTCGATGTGGATCCGACAAGGCGGGTCGCCAGAATGTCCCAACGCCTTGCTGAGCCGTCGAGCAAACTCGGCGGCACGTTCTGCCAGCGGCCCCTCGACCTCAAACCGATCCGATGCTCGCAACGTCAACTGCAAGCCAGGCCGATCGATCATCGCCCCCAACCCACCAAAGGAGCGGCCACCCTCTTCCCCCAGCGACAGCAGCCCGAAATGGAGGCGGCTGGGCGCGGCTATGCGCGCTTGGTATCGATCAGCCGGGTATGTCGCCATGGGAAGTCGTGCGAACGTAGGTTTCCAGAAGTTGCAGGGCCTCATGCTCGGCCGGCCCACCCGTCTTTTGTACCATGGTGGCCAACGCTGGGAACTGCTGCAAGATCTCTTCGCGTGTAAGCAATCCCACGCGCGACGCCAGGATTGCGGCTTCGAGCACGGCGTGCTTGGCCCGATTCAAGCCAAAAAACTCCCGCTGGGTTCCAGAATCGACAACTCGAGCCTCCATCGTAATGCGCGGCTGGCTGTCATCGATCGATTCAATTTGGAGAGCATACCAGCGGCAAGCCCCCGTCAGGATCATTCCTGGGAACGATTCCAGCTTCCGCATGGTTGGCAGTGTACCGAGCTTGTCGATGCATGACTTGGCCAACAGCAACACATCGTCGGTAACGTGAAACACGCCCTGTCCGGTACGCTGAAGATTCGCGTAGGAATGCGAAGTGTGGTAGGGGCGCAGCGTCATGCGCCGCATCGTTTCCTCCACGATCGGTCCCATGGGGGCGATGTTCACCGTCCCATCGGCATTGAGCGTGGTCAACAGACCTTCCAGAACCAGCGGCATGGGGACTGTCCCAATTTTTGGGAACCAAAAATGGGACTGTCCCCTTGAGCTGCAATTGCCCACTAAGGCACAGGCACATCTTTGATGGTCAAGCGATCATAAAATCATTAAATCCAGCAGGAGATTTAGCAGATTAGCAGGGAGATGCCAAGACTCTGTATCTCCTGGCGGCAGCGCTCAACCCCCGTCGGGAACGAGAAACAGTTTGGGAAGCTGTGTCGATTCCTTCATGATTTCCGTGGGCGTGCGCACTCCCGCCGGCACGAGCTGCCCAGCCGCTTCTGCTTCCGCGCGAATGCGCCGCGATTCGCTCAGCTCCTCCGTGAGCTTTTTTCGACGGATCTCCACCTCCGGCTCATCGTAGGGTCGAACGAACTCCACGAGCCCACAGACGGGGCAAGCCAGGGCTGAGGGGAGTTCATCGTCTTTGAGCGTACGCCATTTCACGTTGCCGTCGGGGCCGATGCTGGCATTCTCAAATTGCTTGACGAACACCAGTGGCCCCCCTCCTTTCCCCTTCCCCAGGCAGGTGGGGTTCCAGCAGGTAGACGCTCGCCAGGCAATTTTTTTCGAAGTGGCATCGACCACTCCCTGTTGGCTGCCGGTTTTCTCCACAGGCGTCTGTTGAAATCCTTCCACACCTTCAAGGCGGCGAATCTGATCGAGCTTGATGAGAGCTTTGAGACGCCAGGCATCGAACTCTTCCGGCGATGTGATGTGGTGCTTATTGTTCTCGACGTGGACCACCCTGGCTATTTGACTGCGGATGTCGTCGAGTGATTCTTCCACGACCGGCGTGTCTCGGCTTATCGGCGGGTTGGGCGTGCTCGTTTCACTTCGCCAGCAACCTGGGCACACAAGAAAATAGACCGCGGCCAGAAGTATGAGGCCGATTCTGAATGGTTTGTCGCAGTTCATGGGTAGTGAGAACGTTAAGGGGACGGTCCCCGGGCTACTTTCCCCGTAAGTAGAGATTGCTGATATCCGAGTCCGAAAGCTGGCCGCGGTAGATTCGAATGTCATCAAAGCGGCCAGACATGGCGGTCCCCGGCGCGATGGCGTTCTTTCCGCTCAAGTCCGTTCCCCAGGCAAGTGAATTCTCCCCCTGGTCGAAATTGGTATTGCTGCCGACATAGCATTGGGGACAGTGAGATCCACCGCAATAGTAAAACATCCAGGTTGGGCTGCTCGTCACGGCGCCGTTCCGATACGCCTTACAGGCTCCGCCGTAGGGAGGACTGTTCGTCGTAAATGCCACGGCGTAGTGATTCCAGGTGCTGTCGGCTTCCCAACCTACCGAGCCAAGGCTGGCGGCGCAATGATGGTAATTGAATCCCATCGAGTTTTGATTGAGGCTATAGCGCAGGAGGTTCATGTCGGCATGACTGGGATTGTTCGTCCACTTCAACCCATGCAGAACCCTGCTACCGAGCTGACACGGCGTTTTAACCTGCTTGTACCAAAAGGAGAGGGTGTAGTTCGTGGAACCGCTCAGGACGGCGATCGGGATAAACATGCCCTGGCCGTTTTGCTCTGTGCCATAACTGATGACCGTGCAGCGATCGGGGTCGTCAGTAATGCCACTTAGGTTGGGCATGTTCGACACATGATTGCCACGGCCGCTGGTGTCCTTGCCCCAGTCACCCGGATCATTGAACGTGTAATGCGCATACAATCGCCCGTCCGTGTCGGCGGCGATCAGGTTTCCTTCGTTCTTCGTCGTGCAAACAGAATTCCTGGGTGGATCACATCCAGGGGGCGGAGGCGTGACCTCGGTCGTTTCCGTGTCGGAAGGACCGGAAGCGACAGTTGCCGTCGAGGACAATGTTTCCGTGGCGCTGATCGGCACGCTGACTGTGATCGTCAACGTGGCCGTTGCACCGGGTGCCAGATTGCCCAAATCGGCCGTCACGGTGGTGCCGGCAAAGGCGGCGCTTCCTTGGCTGACCGTTGCGGGGGCGATATACGTCGTCCCGGTGGGTATCGGATAAGTAACCGCGACTCCCGTCGCTCCACCTGTACCGGAATTGGTTACGGTGATGGTATACGCAACCTGCCCGCCGGCTTGCACAGGATCAACCGAGTCAGTGATCGAGAGTACGAGATTCGGAGTGAGGGGCGGCCCGGTTGATGTTCCGGTAGTGGTCGTCGTGGTTGTGGCACTTGTGGTTGTGCCTCCGGTCGTCGTCCCACCCGTGGTGGTCGAAAAAGTTCCGGTGGAAGTTCCCCCCGTGGTGGTGGCGGGCGATTGCAAGGGAATGGATGCCTGCGGATCGGCGGAGTTGGAGCAGCCGATCAACTCGATGTTGGAGTCCGCAGCGGGCCGCCAATAGCGTTTGTAGTAATCGCACAAACGCGGATCGATCTTCCGCGGATCATACGACGTCACATGGCCGTCGTAGAACGTCGCATTTACCTGTTGAAAATGGCGAGCGGCGTGTTGGCTTGGCCACTGCGCTTCGAGTTGAGCCAGTGTCTGCCCCACGATCTTGGCCTCGGTCTGCTTATAGTCCAGCAACACAATCCGGCCGGCGTCCTGCGCCAAAAAACGCCAGGCATGCGCGTTGATTCCAAAACTGCTCCCTGGGGAGGGGGGAGCGTCGTCGGGACAGAAGAGCACATCCAGAGCCCCTTCAAGATAGCTGCCGATGCGGGTTGTCCATTGTGCGCCGCGCACCGGCTGTTTGGGATTGCCGCTGTTAGCCCGGACCCAACTGCCGTAGAGCTGCCCTTGATTGCTGGCACACTTCTTTTGCCGCGCGTTGGCCCGCGCCATGCCCACTGCCGGCAGCAAGAGCGCCACCAGAATGACAATGACCGCAATGACAATCAGTAGCTCGACCAGGGTAAAGCCAGCGGCGCTGCCGCCTGCACGGCTTACTCCATGTCGATTCATCACCCGACTCCAACAAGGTGCCTGAAACCAGTGCAGCCGCGAACGCGCCGCTGGACACCTTCCCATATAGTGGTAAGCGAACTACGTAATCTAACTCAAAAACCGTAATTTCAGCCCGGGTTCCACACCTGAATGCGTCCCTCCCGATAAGCGTCTACTGCTGCCATCGAATGACACGATTCGTGCCCGGCATTTGTGCATCCCCATCATAGGCAACTATGCATAAGTACTTGCCGATGCGTTGATTCTCGGAAGCCAGACTCTGGTAGAAAGCAATTTTAGCGGGATATTTAAGGCTGACTCTCTCGAGTCGGACGGAATCTCGCACTCTGCGAGTGTAGGGAACAAAATTTGCTAGCACTTGCGCCAGCGTCTCGTCAGCTTGTGAAGTGGGGCTGGCATGCCCTGACACCCTACGAAGGATTGGTATCGCCGAAGCGGAGCGGCGGTTATGTCGAATTCACCTGCATTTGCCCTTAATACGATCACAGTCCAATTGATGGATTCCGCTTCTGGGCGGATTGTCCAACTTTGGCAATTTCCGCCGCGTGAAACGATCTCCATAGGCAGGGCAACCGAGCAGGATGTGTCGATTGTCGATCCCTATGTTTCACGTCTCCATGCCGAACTGCGATTTCGCGACGGCCAATGGTGGCTGGTGGCCTTGGGGCGCCACGGCGTTCTGGTCAACGGCCGCGACGTGACGGAAACTCCACTGGCCGACGGGACATCGTTCCGCCTGGGGGGGAGCGGACCTATTCTGCGGTTCTACAGTTCTCCGTTGGCCGATGGCGAGGAGCGGACTCTCTCCGGGATCAAAGAATCGTGCGAATTGCTCCCGCAAATCAACGCGGCCAAGCGTGACGATGAGGTCCGCGGCATTGTCGAAACCGATTATTTCCAGAAATTGCGGCAGCAGGCCCGTCAACTGCGTCAGAAGCGCGACACCGATGCCGGTTGACCACATTACTTAGAGTGAGTATCCAGGAACGAACAACCGTGGCGAAAATCATCTCAACCCATTCCTTCCGTGGCGGTACCGGCAAATCGAATACCACGGCCAACCTGGCGTCGATGGTGGCCAAGGCCGGAAATCGCGTCGGCGTGATCGACACCGATATCCAGTCGCCCGGTATCCACACGCTCTTTAAGTTCGAGCAAGGACTGAATCGCTTTGCGCTGAACGACTATCTCTGGGGACGCTGCCAGATTGAGGATGCAGCGTATGACGTTACCGAGCAATGTGCCGGCAATGTCTCCGAAACGGCCGAAAGGCCGCGGTTGTTCCTGATCCCGTCGAGCCTCAACAGCAACGAGATCGCCCGTATTCTGCGCGAGGGATATGACGTCGCACTGCTGAACGACGGCTTTCAGCAATTGCTTGTGCAATTGAAGCTGGACTATCTGTTTATCGACACGCATCCCGGCGTGAACGAAGAGACGCTCCTCTCGCTGGCCATCTCCGATGTGCTGGTGTTGGTGATGCGACCGGACCAGCAGGATTTTCAGGGTACGGCGGTCACCGTGGAATTGGCGCGCCGGCTCGAAGTACCCGAGATGTTTATCGTCGTCAATAAGACGCCGCCAGATAGCGACGAGCGGGCACTGCGGCAACAGATCGAGAGCACCTATCAGTGCGAAGTGGCCGCTATGCTGCCGCTGTCGGTCGAGATGGCCCGGATGGCTAGCGGAGGGCTATTTTCCAACCGTTTTCCCGAGCATCCGTTCAGTACGCAATTGCAGGGAGTCGCCCAGCGAATCCTGGGCGTTGAATCCGCAACAATAACAGGCACTCTCCGAGTGTCGTAGCTTTTACTGTAGCAGGCACTCTCCGAGTGCCGCAGCAGGAGATCGTGTACGCAATACTTCGGCAGCTCCGACGCACTTCTGTCCGGTTACGGCACACGGAGTGTGCCTAATACATTAAGGAACTAACTCACTGTGGCCGAGTTAACCAACAACGGTGAAATCGACTTGCTGCTGGGCCGGATGAAATCGGCGGCGGCGCCCATGCGCGGCATCTTGCAGGAACTTCACGCCCGTTACGCACCCGTAACGGAAGGAAAAGTCGCCGACTATATCCCGGAGTTGGCCAAGGCCGATCCCAACTGGTTTGGCATCTCGATCGTCACCGCCGATGGTCAGGTGTTCGAGGCCGGTGACTGTCTGCAAAGTTTCACGATCCAGTCCGTATCCAAGCCGTTCATCTATGGATTGGCGCTGGAAGATCTGGGCTTGGAACCCGTGCTCGCAAGAGTGGGCGTCGAGCCGACCGGCGAGGCATTCAATTCAATCGTGCTGGACGAAGTGTCCAATCGACCCTTTAACCCGATGGTCAACGCCGGAGCAATTGCCACCTCGGACCTGATCGCCGGCAAGGATTTTCCAGAACGAGTGACGAGGATGCTCGACATGTTCGGTCGCTATTGCGGCCGAAAGGTCCACATCGACAATTCGGTCTTCATGTCCGAGCGTTTGACCGGCCACCGGAACCGGGCCATCGCCCATTTGATGCTCAACTTTGGCATCGTCAGCCCTCGGCTCGACGAGGCATTGGAGTTGTACTTTCAGCAATGCTCCGTGCTGGTCACCGCCCATGACCTGGCCATGATGGCGGCGACGCTGGCCAATGGCGGCGTACACCCGGTGACTGGCGAGCGGGCAATACCGCAACAGTACGTGAAATATCTGCTGAGCATCATGCACTCCTGCGGAATGTATGACTACGCTGGCGAATGGGCGTTCCGCGTCGGCATCCCCGCCAAGAGCGGAGTCGGTGGCGGCATCCTGGCAGTCGTGCCGGGACAATTGGGCATCGGCATATTCTCACCCCCGTTGGATGCCAAGGGAAACAGCGTCCGCGGCGTGCGAGTGTGCAAGGAATTGTCGGAGAAATTCGGCCTGCACTGCTTCGAGTCCGGCTTCACCGGCCGCTCGATCCGCGACCAGTTCACCGTGCAACGGTCGGGGCGGCAAGGCTGATAGGCCATATGCGTTAGCGGTGAATGTCAGCCCAAGGGCGCTTTCTATTCCATTCGGAAACAGATTCTTCGTAGGCCAACTCCCAAGGGTTCCACCGAATCATCTGAATCCTTTTGACCGTTTAATGGGATTTGACACACCCAGATTCATGACCAGAATTGCTGAGCTCGAAGAGCCTCAACTTACTGCTGGATATAGGGTTGTGTTCGGCAATGTTGACCAATGAACCGTTCAGGTAGGCTGAACCCGCGGTCTGCCCATCTTGCCAACCCTCTGCGGACGGGAGGTAATTCTTATGTTGGATGCTTGCGGTGGCGGTGAAGGTCGAACAAAATGGATAGTCTATGGTTTAAATGCCTAAAATTCCTTCCCGTGAGTAAGCTACTGCTGTGTTTGCATCAACAGGATTACGAACTACGCCACCAATGCTCTGCGCTGCCTAAAGCGGACGCTGAGCCTTCGTGGCGTTTTTTGTTTGCCCGGTGCTTTTGCGAGTTCGAGGCGGCCCAGAACTTGTCTTAGGCATCAGCGCGAAGAAATTCTTGGTATTTGCGTCGGCCGCCGTTGGTGTCTCCTCCTGTTTCGCGGCGCTTTCGACTTAGGCAGATCTCGATTCAATGGCGGCGCCGTGACCCATTTGGGGACGGAATGCGGATCTCGTTTCTCTCGCGTACTCTCGGCTACAACCCAACCTAGTTCCCACGAACCAGAGCACGGCTACGATTCCAGGGCAGCGGTCGGAAAATCCATTCGGCGATATTCAAAGGAAACGCTCATGAGGAAGATCGGTCACAAACAGAGCTGTCCGTCGCGCATTGTCAAACTGCTCTTGGCATTCTTTGCGGCGCTGGCCCACCCTGCCGTGGGCGAAGGAGCAACCTTCAGCTTCCTCGGCGGCGATTTCACCACTCACGACGCGTGGCGAACCACGGACGTGGTCAAGTTATTCGACGCGGACGGTGACAATGTTTATGGCACCGATGGCTATCTTTTGCTCAATAGCAACAGCGGAGCCCCCGTATCACAGCCGCTCTACCTGAACACAACGAATGTTGCGCCGAGCCAATTCGGCCCGTCGGGCAGTTATGTGTCGATCGACGACCCTGCCGTCACCCCCGGCCCCGGCCCGATCGTCAATATCAATACGGGTACGGGCTATGGCGGCAACAGCGAGACCGACTTCGTTCAATTCTCCATCTCGCAGGCCGGCAGCTTTCGCATCGGCGTTCTGCAAGACAACCACGATTTTGCGGCCATTTCTCCCATCAGCTTGCGGCTGCGTCAAACATCGGGCGGCGCCGCCGACACCGGGCTCCATTTAACCGACACGGATCGCAATGTGAATGGAGACTGGTATTTCTTCGATGTCGTCGATGCGACGCCAGGAGACGTTTATCGGATCTCCGGCCTGGGCGACACGGGGCACGGCAGCAATGGCATCGGCGCCGTGACCTTCGATACGCTCTTCACGGGGACAGGGCTCACATGGAACGCGGGGGCCAATGGCAATTGGTCGGACCCGACCTGGACCGGCGGCCCACCCACATTCCCCAACGCTGCCGACAGCGTGGTGGCCACGATCGACACGCCTCATGTGGTCACGATCGACGGGGCGCGCGACACCCTGAAGTTGAATGTTTCCAACGGCGGCGCCGTGGATGTGGCCGCCGCCACAAGCCTGGCCGTATCGGATACAACGACCGTTGGCGCCGCGTCGAGCATCACGGTCCAGGGAGTTGGAGCCTTCACTTCCCATAAGGGCACGATCAGCCTGTTGAATACCAACGGCGGATCGGCCACGGTTGGGGTTGGCGATAGCCTGGATGTCAATACTTGGGACGTGCAGTCGGTTGCCGGTACGACACTCAACAAGACGGGCGCTGGCGTTTTGAATGTCGGGCAGGTATCCAATGCCACTGCCAACACCGGCGTGACGGTTCAGGCCGGCACTTTCCAGGCAAATGGCGCCACGCCCCTGGGGGCAGCCGGCGGAACGATCACGCTCGATGGCGGTACGTTCGCCGTCAATCACACTTCGGCAGTGACCATGAGCAACTCGATTGCGATTACCGCCAATGGAGGCGGTCTCGCCGCGACCAATGCGGATGTCAACTATGGCGGCGTCACCATTCCCAACGGTGTGACGCTTTCGACCTCGGGCGCCGGGCAGACCAGCGTCAACAGCACAACCCTAAGCGGCGCAACGGCGACGATCAATTCCAGTAACGTCCACGACGTTGGCACTTATAACGACGGCGGCGCGAACAAGACGATCACCATCGCCGGCGGCGCCAATGGCGTTACGTCGTTCAACAACATTACGCCGGGCAACATCAACGCCGCCAGCACGACGTTGCGGGTGACGAGCGGCACGCTGGAAGGCAAGGGAGCCAACCCGCTGGGTGGGGCCAGTGTCACGCTGGCTGGCGGGGAACTGAAAGTCAGCCTGGGGGGCGGGACCGCTTTCTCGCCGTCGAGCACGGGCATGAACGCCTGGTTCGACGCTTCCCTGGGCACAACGACCGATGGCAATGGGGTAACAACCTGGCTCGACCAGTCGGGCAATGGCCACAATGCCACCCGAACCAACGGCACCTTGCAGATCGCGGGGAATGCGATCAATGGTCTGCCGGCCGTCCGATTTAACGATAACGCCATCGCGAGCATGACGGGTAACATGTACTCCAAGACCCAGTTCATCGTGACCAAGATGGATGGCGGCGACTGGGGCGCGTGGATGGGAAGCCAAGTGCGTTCCGGCTACATGCTGAACCAGAACGGCAATTTCTGGGACCAGAATGTCCCCGCGGGAGTTTCCAAAAATGGTACGGACTTGGGAGGCTACCCCTTCTACTTGGGTGACGATCGCACTTCCCAATATATGGTCTTGAAAATCGAGGGCAATGACAACAACACCAGCCCACGGCTCTACGAACTTGGCCGATCTGAAGGTTGGTACTCTCTGAATAATTACCTGGCCGAGATCATTTCCTACGACCATGTGCTGAGCCCCGCCGAAGAGAACGATATCGGCGGCTATCTCGCGACCAAGTACGGGATCACGACCAGCTACAACGGAGGCGGAGCGGTCGTCAACACCAGCGGCAATCTCAACATGTCGTCCACGCCGATCGCGGTCGAAGCCAGCAGCACGCTCAACGCGCTGACGGACGGCAGCGCCAGCTTCGGCAATCTGAGTTTCATCGGCGGCGTGCTTACGGCCAAGGGTTCACCCGGCGGGATCAGTTTCAATGGCACGTCGGTCGCGGCCGCGGCGACCGGTGGCGTGGACGCTAAAGTAGCCGTCGCGCTGGGGCCACTCACGCTGGGCAGTGGCGCGACGTTTTCCGTCAATGGCGCCGTGAGCACGATGGGCACCTCGCTTTCGGGCAGCAGCGCCACGATCAATGTGGCCAGCGGATCGACGTTTAATCCCGTCTCCTATGACGACGGCGGCAGCCCCAAGACGCTGACGACTGGTGGGGCGGGCACCTTTGTGCTGAACAACAGCGCCAATACGATCTCCGCCGCGGCCACCATCTTTCGCATCGCCGACGGTGTGCTCGACACAACGCCCACCGCAACCAGCGCCAACGATCCCTTGGGGGGCGCTACAAGCATTCAAATGGCCGGTGGGAAGTTGAAGCTGCAAGGGGAGACGACCACCACCTTAGGCGCACTGCGCGCGCAACTCTATTATCATCCCACCGAATGGAATCCGGCCAAGTTTCTCACCTTCTCCAACGATTTTGGAAATAGCATCCTCAATGAGACTCCCACCCAAACCGGCGTGGACACCGGACTTGGCAATTCCAACGGAGTCGGAATCAACTACAACGGCACTTTCAATACGCTCTTCCCGGGCATGCCTTCGACGGATCACTTCCAGGTTGCCTGGACCGGCAACCTCACCGCTCCCACAACCGGCAATTACCAACTCTATTCCTACTGGTCGGACGACGCCTACAGCGTCTATGTCGATCTGAATCAGAACGGGGTCTTCGAAACCAACGAAAAGCGCTGGGAAGGCAATACCGGCTATGGTGGGTCTGGCGCTTTCACATTGACCGGTGGTCAGACCTATAAGGTGGCGTTGGGCTTTGCCGAATGGGAAGGTGGCGAAAACGTCGGTTTCCACATCGACGGCCCCGGCGGCCTGAATGAAAACGTCAATCCAAGCAGCCCGAATCAAACGGGGATGTGGAGTTATAGTTCGATCGGAGCCTTGAACCTCACCAGCAAGTCCGTGGCGGTTGACGCGACCTCGGAGATTCAAGCGATTTCGGACATTTCGGCATCTTTCGGCCCGCTGACGCTTAACAACGGCGTGCTGACCGTAAGCGGATCGCCGAGCGTAAGCTTCGCAAGTACGACGCTCAATGCGTCGGCAACCCTGGTGGGGCTCAGCAGCGGCGGCGATATGGACGCCGGCATCATCAATGGCAACGGCGCGGCGGCAACCTTCGTTAAAGGCGGAACCGGCACGCTGACGCTCAACACGGCCAATACCGGCTTGAGCAATGCAATGTTCGACGTCCAAGGGGGAATGTTGATCGCCCCCACACCCGGCAGCCTGGGAGGCGCCGCGGCCGCGCAACTTTCCGGCGGCACGCTCTGGCTCTCCAGCAACGGTGGCGATGTGGCCTATGACATTGACGTGAATATCGCGCAGAACGGCACATTGAAGGTGGGCAAGGCGACCGGCGGCGCCGATGGCCCGCTGACCGTCACCCTGGGCTCTCCCGGCAAAACGCTGACAGTCCAGAACGGCAAGATCCTGACCGTAAGCGCGACGGACAACTATGCCTTGAACATCAATAACAGCGTCGCGATTCAGGATGACGCCCGGATGGACGTCAGCGGCGCTGGGGTGAATATCAACATCTTGGGCGCAACCACTTTTACGATGGGCAATAATGCCACGCTGAACCTGGACGCCGGCACGCTGACAACCGACAAAGCCTTGGACGTCTACAATCTGAACTTCAACGGCGGACTGTTTGTGCAGACAGGCACGGGAGCCGACAAGAACCTCCATGTGCGTGGCATGTTGACGATTAACAATGCGGCCACGAATCTGGACCTTACCGGGGGGGCCAGTTTGAGCACTTCTGCCAGCGCCACGATCAACATCGTCAATGGAACTATCTCGACCGATTCGGCTCTCAATGTTGGCAATTTGACGGTCGAGGCGGGGGGCAATTTGAATCGCACGGGCTCGGGCGCCGCGGGGGATGTTCTGGTGGGGGATAAGCTCCGCCTCGTCAACAAGACGATGGACACAACCGGATCGACGCTGAGTGTCGGTAATCGCATCGAGTTGGACGGCTCGCACCTCACCTCCGGCAACGTCCTGACAGTCAATAGTCTCTGGATGAACAACGGCAGCACAATCAACTCCGCCGGGGCCATGACCGTTAACGGTTCTCTGGAGCTCTACAATGGCACGAACGCCAGTTTTGCCGGCGGGCTGAGTGTCGGCGACCGTATCCAGATGGAGACCAACGCCACACTGACATACGGCAATCCGCTGACGTTTAACTCGCTGTGGATGAACAACTACAGCACGCTCACCGCGGGCGCGAACACGACCATCAACAGCCAGATCGAATTGTACAGTTACTCCGTCGCCGACTTCAGCGGCTACACGCTCAACACCAACTGGCAAAATGTTTACATCAACAACTTCGCCGAACTGAAGGTTGCGGCCGGAAATAACCTGAACATCAACTACCTGCAAGTCTGGGAAGGGGGCAAAATCACCGCACCAGGCGCCACCATCACGATCAACGATCGTGCCTATTTGCAGCGCGGCACCTATGCCTTCAACATTGCCGGCAACCAGAGCAATAGTTACGTTCAAATCACCGGTGGTGGAGTTGACGATCAAAACACGGATCGCGACGTACATCTGACGGGAACCAATACCTACACGGGGGAAACTCAAATCCACGACGCCACAGTCCTGGTGGCTAACGATGGAGTGGGACTGCCGAGCGGTTCCTCCTTGCGATTCTTCAACGGCGTGCTTGGCGGCAGCGGCACTTTTACCCGCGTGCTCGGCAACGACCCCGGCCAGGTGGCGTTCCACGGTTCGGGTGGGTTTGCCGGATACGGCGCACCGCTGACCGTGTCTCTCGGGACGGTGGCTGACGGAGCCAACGCACCCTTGTATTGGAACAGTTTCGAGCAGGGATTTAACAATCAGGTTCTCTATCTCGGCTCGGCGCACTCCACGCACAATGTGACGCTGACCAACAACATCGAAATCAACTCGAACGCCCAAATCCGGACGGAAAGCCGCACCACGCTGGCGACTCTCTCGGGCAACCTGACCGGTACGGAAATGTTGGAGAAGCAAGGGCCGGGTACTCTGATGTTGGCCGGTGACAATAGCGGGTTCTCAGGCAGGCTGCGTATCCGGCGTGGCGCGGTAGACGTGGGGCTGAACGGCGCTGGGCTCGGTTCAAGCAATGTTGATCTCCAGGCTGATACAGACGACCCTTCTGCCAAAGGAGCCATTCTGCAGGCGCGCGGCGCGCTCAGCATGACCATCGGCAACGACCCTGGCAACATTCGCTGGGAGGATAACGGAGGTGGGTTCGCGGCCCGTGGCGGAACACTGAGCGTCACCCTCAATGGAGGCGCGACAATCAATTGGAACGATGATCCGAGCGGATTGCGGGGAAGGAACCTGATGTTTGGTTCCGGCACCGCGGACAACATAGTGACTCTCACCAACAATATCGACTTCCAAAACGACTCTAAGCGAGTCTACGCTTTTGATAACCCCAATTCGGCCAACGACAAAGCCGTGCTGGGGGGTAATCTGACCAACATTCGCGGTTTTGAAAAACGTGGCGACGGAGTGTTGGAAACCCACGGCAACGCTGGGTTGCTCTCCACAGATGGTGAACAGGTGCGGATCTATGACGGCGGCACGCTCAAGGTGGTGGGCAATCTCCGTGCCGGCAATGAGGAGACGAACCCCGACCCGAGATACTTCGGCTCCTCGGTGAACAACGTCGAGAATTACGATGGCAAGCTCGTCGTCACCGGGAATGTTCAAGCGAATTGGTATTTCGGGGGCGGTGCGATCAATTCCACGAACGAGATTGCCGGAAATCTGACGATCCGAAGCCACTACGAACAGAACGAGGGAACCGCGCACATCGGGGGCAACCTCCAGACGGGTGCTGAGTGGGTCGGCGTTCGCAACAGCACGGTATTAACGGTGGATGGGAACCTCCGCTCCGGTGCGCCGTCGGGCAGCGCCGCGGACCGTGACGTTTACAGTTGGGGTGGCGGCAGGATCAACGTGGGGGGAGATCTGAAGGCGAATCGGTTGTACTTTGAACAAGGGCGCGCAACGGGAGGCCAAGTACCCGGTCTGACCGTGGCCGGCACCGTTCAACTTCAGGACGGCATCGATCTGAGGACGGGTTCATCGACCCTCAACCACGTCGTCGCACCGAACTACGTGAATCTCTACTATGGTGCGGATCTCACCATCAATGGAAACCTGACGACCAACTCCCTCAACGCGAACGAATGGGACTATTGGGATTACGTCGGCGGACGTGCCTCATCGATCCACCTCAACGGTGCTACGGCCGTCATTGGCGGTGGCAACGGCAATATCAACATGAACGCCAGCAACCCCAGTAACGGCTACGGCGTGCTGGACGGCTCGGCGACCGTGTCGGCCAATTATGTGGGGATTCACAACAAGTCGAAGCTGGGCGGCACTTTGACTCTGAACGTCAAGGACAAGGTTGAAATCAGCGACAACTCCGCCATCGCCCCCGGCTATAGCCCTGGCACGTTGACCATTGGCCTCAACGAGGGCAGCGGCGGAAATCTGCAACTCAACGGCGGATCCCATTACCTGTTTGAAGGGGGCGATCTGGTCGATGTCCATGGAAGCCTGACCGCGTTTGACAATTGGAATCTGGATGTTCTCGCCACGGGCCAACGCCTGGTTCTGGGGGGCAGCATCGCGCTGTTCAAATATGGCACGCTCGGCGACTTCGACTACACCCCCAACTTGGACGTTTCGTCGTTGATCGCAGCCGGGTGGCTGGCTCCCGATTTCGACCTGGGCACCCTGAGTCTCTCGTCCGTCAGTGGAAAGATCATGCTCAACGGCCTCCAGGCGAAGCCATCCGTTTGGACCGGCGGCAGCACGGGCCCCGGCGACAACAACTGGCAGACCGGCACGAACTGGGATCTGCCTGCCGCGGCAGGCGCCGCCCTGCAATTTGCAGGTTCGACGCGGACGACGACCAACAACGATTTTGAATCTGGCACGTCGTTTGGAGGAATCGACTTCGCCCCAGGAGCGGCTGCGTTCACGCTCAATGGCAATCCCATCGCCTTGGCCGGCCCGATCACCAACAATTCTTCCAACCAACAGACGATCAATCTGAATATCGCCCTGTCGCAAACGATCGCTCTGGACACCGGCTCCAACAAGGTGACTCTCGGCGGCAATCTCAGCGGAGCTGGCGGACTGATCAAGTCTGGCAATGGCGAGTTGGCTCTCGGTGGCGTCAACACGCAGGCGGGTGCCGTAGAAATCCAGGCCGGCATCGTGTCGGTCGCCAACGACACCGCGCTGGGCGCCACCGGGCCGAGCGGGGCCACGCTGAAGTTCAATGGCGGCACTCTGAAGACTACCGCGGGAATCACTTCCTCACGTCCCGTGAATGTTGACGCGGCAGGAGGAACATTTGACTCCAAT
This sequence comes from Planctomycetota bacterium, assembly GCA_021413705.1. Lineage (GTDB taxonomy): Bacteria > Planctomycetota > Planctomycetia > Pirellulales > UBA7805 > JAIOPX01. The sequence continues at coordinate 31,359 of JAIOPX010000001.1, forward strand.
GGCTTCGACTCGACCTTCAATGGCGTAGTCTCCGGCAATGGCACATTGACCAAGGCTGGCAACGGTACGCTCAATGTGCTGGGAACGTCCAACACGTTGTCCGGATCGTATAACGTCACCGGAGGCAAACTGCAGGGCAACTCCGCCAGCCTCACTGCACCGGTGGCTCTGTCGAACAACACGAACGTCACCTTCGATCAAGGTGTCGATGGCGCCTATTCCAAGCAAATCAGCGGCACGGGCAGCCTGATCAAAACGGGGAGTGGTGTGTTGGCGGTAAGTGGCACCAGCACCTACGAGGGTGCGACCATTATCGCGGGTGGAACACTGCAATTGGTGGGCAGAGTCACAACTCCCGGAATGAATGCAGGTTGGTTCACGAATGTTTTTGGCGCCAATGCTGGTTTGGACTTGGATAATGCCGCTTATTCGGTGCCAACGGATCGTCCGTTTGCAGGAAACGCGGGAGTTCTCGCGATGACCCCCGTCAGCACGATGCTCAACTATATGGGGCAAGTTCAAGGGTTTGGCACGCTCGGCGATGTCGGCAACAATACTGGCTCGGGCAGTGATAACTTCGCGACGGCGTGGAGCGGCACCCTCACTCCCGATGTCAGCGGCAGTTACCACTTCCGTTGGGACAACGACGACCAGGGTGCCCTGTATATTGATTTCAACGGCGACGGAACATTTCAGCCTGCCGATCGGGTCGGCAACATCGAGTGGCACGGCAACGGCGATGCGAGCCTGACTGCGGGAGTCGATTACAACTTCATCTACATGTCGCATGAAGACGGCGGCGGAGAGAGCAATAACTTCTGGATCACCAAGCCCGGCTTCGGCGAGGAATATGTGAATCCCAGTAGCTCCAATCAGACCGGTATGTGGAACGTCGTCAGCCTCAGCGGCGGCGACAATCGCCTTCCCACCAACACGCCCGTCTCAATCGCAGCCGGTTCCACCCTGGATCTCAATGGCGTGAACCAGCAGATCGCCTCGTTGTCCAACCATCTCGGCAGCGGCGGGAGCGTGACCAACAGTGGAAGTAGTGATGTGGTTTTGATTATCAGTGGTGGCACAGGTGTGTTCAGTGGCGTTATTAGTGACGGCGCCACCAACAACATTAGCCTGGTGAAAAGCGGATCTGGCACGCAGACTCTGTCGGGCAACAGCACCTACAGCGGTACGACGACCATCAGCGGCGGCACGCTCCTGGTCAACGGCGACAACTCCCTGGCCACCGGAATGGTCACCGTTGAGAGCGGCGGCACGCTCGGCGGCACAGGAATTATTGGCGGAGCCACCACCATCCTCAGTGGCGGCAAGCTCGCTCCCGGCGCATCGATTGGCATCCTGACTATTGACGACACCTTCGACATTAGCGGCGCGGTGAGTTCCGTGAACAGCCAATCGCTTCTCTTCGAGCTGGGCACGAACCCATCCAGCGATAGGGTGACCGTGACCGGCAGCAATCTGTTCGTCGTCGGCTTGGGCGATTTGGAGTTCGACGACTTCGTGTTTAGCGGCGCCCCGACTGCCGGCACCTATACCCTGTTCGACACCAACGTGGATATCTTTGGAACGCTGGGAACGAACTTGTCGGGCATGATCGGCTCCTATTTAGCCACATTGTTCCTGGGTGACGATAACAACGACATTATGCTGAACCTCGTCGCGGAGGATGCGGAACCTTCGGCAGTACCCGAGCCTTCGACGTTCGTCCTGGCCGCTCTGGGTTTGGCTGCCCTCAGCTTCGCCGCTTGGCGCAGAAAGTATCGTCGGGTCTAACCGACCTCGACCCTCTACAACCTAAGCCATAACTGCCGAGGCAATGGTAGGGATTAGGGAGCACCCAAGAACTTCGGGTACTTGATCACGTCGCCGCCGTTGTGGTAGTCCTCGCCGATGTAGAGATCGCCATCCTTCAAGGTGATGCCTTCCTGGTCTTTGCCCGGAAGGCTCCACTCCTTGATGAGCGTGCCATCAGGCTTCATCGCCCTTAGCAGATTCGCGCCGTCATAGATGGCGTACAGCACGGACTGGCTGGCCTCGTAGTGCATGTCGGAGATATCACCGACGCCCTTAAGCGGAGGGATCGTTCGTACATGCTTGACGGCGGTGCTGGTTTTACTGGAAACGATTGGCAACTGGAACACAAAGATACTTCCATCGGCTTGGAGGCCAGCGTAGAACAGACCACCTTCTTTGTGGCTGGCGTCGTGTACAAAAGTCAGAGCCTCCAGTCCGGAGTTGTCCGCGCCCTTCATCCAGGGCGTCAGATCGAAAGTTCGCGTCACTTTCCCCGTGACAATGTTCAGCTCGCGGATGCTATCGGGGTGTTCGATGCCCAGATAGATAAAGTTGCTCTGCGGCCGGGCGACAGTAATACCCTCCAAGTCACCCCCCACCTTGAGGTGGACCATGCCCGTGCCATCGGCAAGCATTGAGGTAACGATCCCGCTATCGCTGATCAGGAAAAACTTCTTCAGCCGTGGATGCCACACGATGCCACTGGTCTCGTATCCGGCAGGCAGCTTGCCACCGATAGAGATGCCGGGCAGCGCGCTAGGCGGGAACGGATAGGCCGACCAAGCCGTGGTGGCCGAGGCCAAGGCGAGGATCAGCGCAAAACAGATTCCGAAGAGTTGACCGTTCATGCACATCATTCCGCTATCGGTTCACAGGGCCGCTAGCTAATTTGCCTCGACGGTCAGTGTCAGCCCGAGAGCTTTCGTCACGGCAAAGAGTGTCGAGAGGCGCGGGTTCCCTCGCGGAGATAGGGCGCGATACAGGCTTTCGCGCTCAATTCCAGCCGCCTTGGCGATCTTTGCAATTCCTCCCCGCGCTTCTGTAATTTGCCGCAATGCAATCAGCAGTACCTGGGGTTCTTCCGTATCCTCGAGCGCACAGCGGAGATACTCGGCGGCAAACGTGCGGCTCTTCCGCAGTTTTTTGATCATCATTTCTTCGTGAGATGCACTCGTCTTGCTTTTCATGGCTTGGTCGTCCTTCGCTGGTAATCGCGCCTATTGTAATTTATAAATCACACGCAGGCAACAAATAGCCTCAAGTCTCAGTTGTTTGAAGATAATGCGCCGCTGGCATGCTTATCCAATGAAATTACCTTCAGCGGTTCATTACGCCGAAGGCGTTAAGCATTTCAGCCCAGGGTCAGCCGACGCGAGTGCAACGAGCACCGGCGCCACCCTGGGTCTCTGACGAAAATCTCCTCGTTCTTCCTTCCGAGCGTCGGGGGGGGGGGCGCCGACGACGCTCGGAAGGAAGGAGAGATGATTGGGGGTCGTTGACCCTGGGCGACGCCTACCGCGGCTATCCGCCCCGCGGCAGGCTTGCCCAGGGCTGATATGTTGCCGACCCTTCAGGCCACAGATCAAAGTTCCCACGACAGCATAGCTTCATCTTCAAACGTCTGCTCAAGCCATCGCTGGTAATCGGTTCCTACGCATCAGATCACGCAGAGGAAACCGGACGCTAGCGCGTGGCGGCTGATCTTGGCAGTAAGCCTAATGTGAAGCAGTGGCGGGCACTGGCGCAGCTAAACTCGCCGCACCATCACCCTGTCGCGGATCGGCCTGCCAATCCACTACGTGCAACTCCACGGTCTCTCGACCACGGAAGTTGTTGATTACGGGGCGATAGGCAATCGACAGCGTCGTGGCTGCGGTCAGACCTTCGGCCCATTCGGCTTTGCCGAAGGCCAGGCCGCGGATCGCGGCGCCCTGTTGATGGAGTTTCAGAGAAAGATGCCGGCCATCCGCACCCAGCGGGCGGGGAGGTTCGACCAGTTTCACTCCGGTGGTGCAGAGCAGCGGCCGGACGTTGCCTTGGCCAAACGGCGCCAGACGTTCCACTTGCCGAACCGCTGGGAGCGTCAGGGCCGCGAATGGGGTTTCGGCGTCGATCCACAGTTCCGCCACGCGGTCTTCGGCGCTGATTCGCTCGGCTGCTAGTTCACAGAACTCGCTGCGGAAGGCGTCTAGCGACTTGGGATCGACTTTGAACCCGGCCGCCGCGGCATGACCGCCGTGGCTCAGCAGCCGATGCGAACAGGCGGCCAGAGCCTGATGCAAATTGAAGCCGGGTACGCTGCGGGCGCTGCCGATGCCCGGCTTTTGGCCCAGTTCATCAAGCGACACGATCAGCACGGGACGGTGATACTTTTCCGCCAATCGTCCAGCGACAATGCCGATCACGCCCACATGCCACCCGTGGTCCGCCAGCACCAACGCCGCATCGCCGTGCGGATCGAACTGCTGCTGGGCCTGCTTGTTGGCCGAGAGATAGACGCTCCGCTCCAAACTGTCGCGGCTCTTGTTCAACTCGTCGATGTACTCTGCCAGGGCGTCGGCCCGATCCGGGCGATCCGTGGTCATCAGTTCGACCGCCAATTGTGCTTGTCCCAACCGGCCGGCCGCGTTGAGCCGCGGCGCCAGCGTAAACGCGATGTCCTCGCTGGACAGCACGGGCTTTGCGTCGAGCTTGGTGAGCTTCATCAATTTCGACAATCCCAGCGGGCTGCGCTGCGCCAGGCTCGCTAGCCCGTGCAACACCAACACGCGATTTTCGTCGATCAACGGCACGACATCGGCCACCGTGCCGATTGCTGCCAGCCCCACGGCGGTCAACAGGAATTCGCGGTGCGCCGGAGCGACGCGCTTGCGGTCCTCGGCCGCCTGTTGGCACAACGCCCAGGCCAGCTTGAAGGCCACTCCCGCTCCACACAAATCGCCGAACGGATAATTGTGTCCCGGCAAGCGGGGATGGACGATGGCCGCCGCATCGGGAAGCCGATCCGCCATGCCGTGATGGTCGGTGATAATGAGTTCCAGGCCCAGACGGCGGGCTTCGTCCGCTTCCTTCAAACTGGCGATGCCGCAATCGACCGTCACCACCATGGAAGCCCCTTGCGCGGCGAGCGTGGTCAGGGCTTCGATGCTGAGCCCATAACCTTCGTCCAGCCGGTTGGGGACATAGTAGCCCACGTCGGCTCCCAACATTCGCAGGCAGAGCAGCAGAATCGACGTGCCGGTCATACCGTCGGCGTCGTAATCGCCGTAGATGATGATCCGCCGCCGCTTGGCCACCGCGTCGCTCACGCGGGCCACGGCGTCAATCATGCCCGGCAGTTCCATCGGATCGCGCAGGCCTGTCAACTTGGGATCGAGAAAGCTACGGGCCACGTCGCCGTCGTGGATGCCGCGCGCAATCAGCAATTGGGCCACGAGCGAGGGAACGTCTGCCGCATGCCGCAATGCGGCAATACGATCGGCATCATGGGCGTGAATGCGCCAGTGGCGGGCCATATCATCCTAGGCGTTGATAGTACTCATCACGCTCCGCGTGATGGCGACTTCACGCGGAGCGTGAAGGATACAATAAAAACTCTCGCTTGCGCGTCGAGCTAGTGATCCTACTTCTTCTTCTCAAGGTGCATCGTATGCTTACGCAAACGCGGGCAATACTTGTTGAGCTTGAGCTTTTCGCCCCCCGACTTGCGACGCAAGGTGTAGTTGTAATCCCCCGTTTCCTCACACACGAGGAACACCGTTTCCACCTTTTTCTTACTCTTGGCCATCGACGTATCTCCAAATCAGCAATGAGTTTTTGAGTACTCGGC